>NZ_CAWUDJ010000059.1:0-30883 GCF_963920875.1 Anabaena sp. CCY 9910
GTATAGGAGTGCTAGATTATTCAAGCTAGTTGCCACATCGGGATGCTCTTGACCCCGCAAGCGTTTACTCATTTTTAAAGCTTGGCAATACAGGGGTTCGGCTTCTGCGTAACGTCCCTGCCTGTTGTATAGGAATGCTAGATTATTCAAGCTAATTGCCACATCGGGATGCTCTTGACCTCGCAAGCGTTTACTCATTTCTAAAGCTTGGCGATACAGGGGTTCGGCTTCTGCGTAACGTCCCTGGCTCTCGTATAGGAATGCTAGATTATTCAAGCTAGTTGCCACATCAGGATGCTCTTGACCCAGCAAGCGCTTTCTCATTTCTAAAGCTTGGTGAAACAGGGGTTCGGCTTCTGCGTAACGTCCCTGGCTCTCGTATAGTCCTGCTAGATTATTCAAGCTAGTTGCCACATCGGGATGCTCTTGACCCAGCAAGCGTTTTCTCATTTCTAAAGCTTGGCGAAACAGGGGTTCGGCTTCTGCGTAACGTCCCTGCCTCTCGTATAGGAGTGCTAGATTATTCAAGCTAGTTGCCACATCAGGATGCTCTTCGCCTAGTATTTGCTTACGAATAGCCAATGCACGTTCTGCTAAGGGAATCGCTTCACTATATTTGCCTTCGTTATAAAGTTGAATCACCTGTTGATTGAGTCGTTCTGCTTTTGCCAATTGGGCAGACTGAGCAGTTGAAACTGGAGGGGTTGATTGCCCAATTGTGGGCTTTGGCATTAACATCCATAACCCAGATATCGCTAACAAAGTCGTTAGGGTTATTACTTGTCTAGTTCGCAGGTTAATCATTCTGGTAGCCTTCCCTTTAGGTCATCTAATTTCTGCTGTAGTTGCTGTACTTGTTGCTCATCTCCCAAGTTCCGATAGCCACTTTGAGCCGCTTGCAATGACTCAAATGCTTGCTGCAAATTGTCAAGGACTATATCAATTTCCCCTAAGCTGGTTTGGATTATTGCTTGCGCTTCCAGATTTTTTTCTGCCTTAGCTAACTTCAGTGCAGTTAAGTACTGTTCCTTACCTAATCGATGTAAACCTACCTGCTGGTAGAGACTGCCTAAAAGCTGATAAACCGATGTGGTTCTACTTCCTTGCTTAACTAAGCCTGCTAATAAATCAATTGCCGCAGCATTTAAATTGTTGCTTTTGTATAGATATGCCAAAGCAAGGGTTTTGGACTCATCCGTTAGCGATTGCTTTTGCAATTGTGTAATTTCAGCTTTTACCCGTTTAGCATCGTCCTCACTAATTAAAGTGAATCCAGCAGGTGCTTCACTTTCAGAAGACACTCCATTATCAGCAGTCACAATTATCCGATAACGAGAGCCTGGTTGCAGAGTTTCCTTACCAGAATAAACAACCTCTGGCTGCTTCACCTCAGTTGTCCAATTAACTCCTGGCCCGCGTAACTTTACCTGATAGTTAGTTGCATCCTTCACAGCATTCCAACGCAGAGTTAGTTTATCACTCAAAATTGCTGTATCACGCGGACTAATGATGTAAGGAATTGTCTGGTCATTTGGAGCGCGAGTTGGAGCGCGATTACTACCATTTCTTAGAAGAACTGGTTTTCCAGTAAATCGACAACCACTAGAAACTGAAAATTCACCTGGAGATTTTATATTCCAAACAGATAAGTTATTACATACAACTTTTGTAGAAGCACCTTGTCCCAATCGCAAAGAATCAGAAGAATCTAGTAGTTCACCGCCGTATGCTTTTTGATAGTTCTTGCGTCCAGAACGTTGAATTTTGACATCTCCCTTAACCTCGGAGATAAAATTCAGACTATTCTGTTGCGTCAGCCCAGGTGTTGCTACTGTTATAAAAGGTAGACTTAGTAAGATGGGTAAGAAACTCATCTTTTTCTGGTCTATTTGCATACTCTTCCTGCCTTTTGTAATTTTTGCCGAGCTAGATGCAGCCATGTGTCTTCATCAGCATTGAGAGTAGAACCTTGTTCACAGCATTTCCGCCATTGCTCTAAAGCGGCTGGTTGTTTTTGCCGCTCCATTACCTGCGCTAAGATACAGTGTGCCGCACCAGTATTTCTGAGATACTTTGCTACCTCTGGGTTATTGGCAATCCCAATAGCTGCTAGTAGGGTTTGTTGTGCTTCTTCATATCTGCCTTGCTCAAACCTCACCCATCCTAAATTTTTAAACAGGCTATATCTGATTTCGGGTGAGCTATTCTCCTCATTAGCTTTTAGCAACCCGTTTTGTAGCAAAGCTCTAGCCTGGGAATATTTTTTATCTTGAATGTATAAGCGCGCTAAATTGTTGTAAGCATCAGGAACGTCACTTCCCACGGCGATTTGATAATGCTTCCGGGCTTTCTCAAAGTCTTGTAAATCCTCGTAAAGATTGCCGAGATTGTAATGAGCATCCGCATTATCGGCATCCAAGGAAATTGCTTTAAGGTAGTCTTGTTCTGCTGCTCCTAATTTTCCCTGTTGGTAATTATTTAGCCCGTTACGGTTATATAACTGAGCAATTGAAGGTAGAGCCAACCAAAAACCAAGTAAAAATATTGTCATTAATAAAGTTGATCCCAACTTAGCTTCTTCTTGTAAGTGTTGGGGAATATTTAGCTTTGTGAGTAATTTGTCAAACCCTTCTTTACCAGCTTTAGTTAGTTCACTACTTGCCTGTAGCAATGCTAGAATACTTGGCAAAATAACCGCAGAAGCTCCCAATAATCCTGCTCCCCCACTGAAAAAGCGAGTAGCAATATTAATCAGTAAACTTAGATTAGCAGTCCAGCCAGCAACTACTAGACCTTTCCACAACCAATCCAAAGTATCCCACTTGTGGGGAGGGGTAAAATTTTCTAACCTCCACCACCAAGCTTCCGCAGGGGGATATATACTTTCTCGCCAGTAAGCAAATTGTTCAGCTTTGATAACTTTGTTAATCTGTACAGCTTGTTTCCTGAGTTCTGCATCTAACTCTAGAACCTGCTTTAGCCTACTGGTAGGGATGAATGTTGCACCCTTTAAAGCTAACTGCAAAGCATCCCTGGCATTTAACACTTCCAACACCTGTTCAGCATATATGGACGTGTCAGTCACTTTCAGTCTCTCAATTTCCGTCTCATAACGCTCAATAGTTTTTTCTAGCTGGGGGTTAATCATCCGTAATTTAACTTAGATGGCTTCATTGTCATCGGGCTATGAATAATTTTAATAAGCAAATTTACTGTTGACCTAATTGTAGGTACGTCTACGAAAGAGGAAAAGTTCCCTTCCAATTTAATTTAGGGGTATATTACGGAATTAATCAGCAATTGACTAATAAATTTTGCTGCTTGCTGTCTTTAATGTGCGATCGCTCTTAAATGCTCAAATACAAACATAATATTCTGACTATACATTATGTAAAAAATAATTTTATCTATAAAGTATTTTTACTTAAATTTAAGTGATAGCAATCCTAGAACATTTTATATAATCAGCAATACTGGAGACTAGCAAACTTAAAATCGTGTAAAAAAATTAACCTGAGTCTCCAATGAAGGCGCACGTTAACTTGAGGAGAGTGAGTAAAGAATGGGTTATGTTGAAGATAAATTATCTAGGTCAAGGCGATCGCTCTCAACATAATCTTTTGCTGTCATGTCTTCTAAAGACACTACTAAGCCATCTACGGATTGAAAACGTCCTGATGCTGGAACTGATTCCAACCACTTTTTACAAAGCTTATCCCATGTCATATTTTGAAACTGAACTTGTTCTTCATCACGGATAAACCAAAACATCAGTTCGATGCTAGGGCTATTCCAAGAAGGGTCTGCACGTACTCGAATTTCACGCAAAGCACGAAGAGCTTTTCCTTCATCGCTAACAGGTCTATCGTGTTTATCTTGCATCTGCTTTTGAAGCTTATAAACAAGTTTATTGAAGTCATCAGGAAAAGCAAATCTAGCTCGCTTCCGTGTTAATGCTTGCCCCAAATATCTAATCTCTTGATCATTTCGGCATCCAGGTTGACGCTCCCATTCTGCAACAACAGCCTTCTCTACTGTCATCACACGATCAAGATCAGCAACTAAATTCAGTTCTGCTACCCTTGGAATATAGGCATATTGAGGTCGTTTAATTCGTTTAATCTCATATAGTAATTGTTCATCAACTTCTACCAGAGGAACGACCTCAACAAAGGGACGCTTGCTGCAAGAACGTACAATATCGCAGGTTTGCGTAACTACTACAAAACCTTTGACTTCCGACTCTGCAAGGTCAGTATCCTCTTGTGCCACATCAGTAGATTCTGGAGTCAAAGGGCATTTAGGGTTAAAGCGCTGTACAAACCAATGTTCACCCAGCACACAATCACCTTGCTGCCATTGTTTAAGCGCAGCATCAACTTTCTGAATCCAAACATCAGGTTCATTGTCCACTACCATTTCTGCGGCTCCTTACCGCTCTAGCAGGTCTGCTTCGTCCGACTTCCCGGTGTATAGGCTCTTGCAGAGCATCAACCAGATCAGCCGGATTTGGTGGCATATGTGATGTACGTGCATCTTCAGATAAAGGTGCTAACTTTGGTCTTTGAGGTGCATTGCCAGAGCCAAGAATTCTTTTGACTTCCTCATATTCACCAGCTATTAAAAGGTCGAAAGGAAGCTTACCATCAACATCAGAAGTCAATAGGAGACTGCGATTTAGATTTGCACTTCCCCGATTAATATACTGGACAGTAGCCAAAAGTCGATTTAGTTGCTCCTCATTATCACGAGATAATGGCTTACCACTAGCCCACAAGTGAAGGCTTCTGCGTGAAACATTAAGGAGTCGAGCAAGCTGATCCCAAGTCAAACCACTTAGCTTTCTAAGTTGGTTCAGGGCAATTCGTGTTGTTTCCGCAGAACTGGTTGATGGTATAGTCAACCCACTGCTTGTCATCTCTGAAGCTACAAATAAATTTTGATCAAACTGAGTTGTATTAGTAGCTGTACTTAGAGTATATAAGAATACTCTGGAGACAATACGACAGTTATGAGGCTTATCAACCATTGACCCACAGGCAGAAGTCCCCTGTGGTTGGTCAAATTTTTTCTCTAAAAGGGAAATCATGGTTCACCTCCAAAATAAATCAAAAAATCATCAGTTACCGCCCATCGAAAGAAAGTATAAATTTTTTCAGCGAAACCTTGCCCTTCAATCATCAGTGCATCAACATTAAAGTCTCTTTGTTTTGTGAGGGACATATCTAAATCCAGTATCCAGCTATGCTCATTAACTGGTTCAATGGCATTTGGATCAAAGGTTGTATTAGGAGGAACAAGACCCCAACGAGCAATGATTAAGTCTTCTCTTTCTGGTATGGTAAACCAAGATTCAGTGAGGCTTTGATCAATATGCTCTGCAAAGTCTAATGCTGTAACACCAGCAATTTCGGGGCGAACAAGTTGAGATATATCTTTTACTGATTGACCAACAAGTCTATCAATGTATCTTATCCCGAACCGTTGAACGATATTAGGTTTAATCTGTTCATTAAGAGCAGTTAGTATGTCTTTTAGCCGTGCTAAAAAATCACTACGGCTAGTATAAGCGGTAGTCTCAAGCGCAATAAATTCTGGTGCTAGGGATACCCGCCAATTACCTTCAGCATTTACAAACCTCCAAGTAACTTGCTCGGTCTGCATAATGCCTTGGGAACCCAAAACGAAACTGCGCGTTTGCTCTGGCTGTAAAATTGGATACTTGTCTCTAATTGCTTCTTGGAATGCACCAATAAAGCTTTTATTTTCTATTGAAGTAATAAGCGGAAAGCGTACTTGTGCAATCACCCGAACTAGAGGTGCTTTTTTCAAAGGAACTTCTTTTGGTGGTGGTGCAATAAGTGGATTCGTGCTAACCACTGCTCTCCATCCTTTGTTTGTGGGTTATTAGGAAACTGCTGACATCAACATAATATTGAAGACTGCCTATAGTTTCCTGAACCCATGATAGGGTAAAAGTGTGAAGTGTAGTGTGAAATTTAAACAAGTTTATCTCAAAAATAAAATCAAGTTGGTCAAATTACAGGCTAAAATTTATACCACTAATTTCCTTACTTAGACTGCCCACTTTGCACCTTTACTAGCGTTGTCATAGATCAAATCAAATACTGTGTCGCATTTAAACTTAAATAACGCTCTATCATAGCTTTCAGGCAAATTTTGATCTAAGACTGCTTCCACTACGGATTTCACTCTGCGCTGACTCTGCATATCTTTATACCAATCTTGCACTAAGACTTTTGGCTGTTCTGCTGTGAGTCGATGCAAGAGAGACTGTGCAGCTAATTTGACTTTCTGGGTTTCATCCGCAGTCATTTTGTCTTTTTTGAGCAAATCAAATAGTTCCAATTCGTCTTCTGTTAAGCCTTCCCGAATATGTCTTTCTGCTTCTGCTTTCAGGTTTTCTGTAAAGTTAACGAGGGCTTCGTAGTAGTTATCAGTTGATGAACCACCAGCGTTGTATTTGTCAATGATTGCTTGTAGCCTTTGGGCGAAGTCTACACGGGTGGTGTTTTGCTGAATCATTTTGTTCAGCTTGTCTTCAATAAAACTGCGTAAATCGGTAATTTCAATATTTTTATAGGGTTTGTGACTAAATTCGGCTTTTAGTTGCTCGAAATCAATTTTACTTAAATCCCAGACTTGACCTGTCTGAATAATGTTGTATTCTGCACTATATTCTTTAGTGGTAATTCCTTGATTATCAGCAACTACGCTTTCATCTAGCAGTTCCGCAATTTTTAAACTTGCGCTATCAATATCTTTGCGTTCAATGATGCTATCAATCACCCCTCGCAGATATTGGAAGATGAAAACCAATGGACGTGGTTGCTTGATTATCTCTGGTTTACAGGCTTCATAGAGTGAGGTAATGGTATTTTGATAGACAAAAAATCCTTTACGCCATTCATCTTTTTGTAGTAGGGTGTCAGCAAACTGGTTAAATTGTCCTAATTTCTGGAGAGTTTCCTGAATTTTGAGGATGCTTTCTAAATCAATCCCCAGTTCACTACAAAAATTTAGTCCTTGGGCGATCGCATCATCGAGTAACTCAAACAGGTTAGACTTTTCTTGAATCGGTGAGTCTTCTTTGTCTCCATCATCGCCCAAAGCGTAATCTGCTAAGGCTTGCTTCATGTTGCGGAAGACGTTGTAATAATCAATAATTTCGCCGTTGGTTTTGGTGACGTTGTGAATCTGATATGAGGTGACGCGGTTCGCACGGGCGATAGTTTGCATCAGGGTGTGGTCTTTCATCGGCTTGTCAAGGTAAAGCGTCGAAAGAGTGGGCGCATCGAAACCAGTCAGCCACATGGCGCAGACAAATACCAACCGTAAGGGATTTTCCTCATCTTTAAACTGATACTCGATATCATGTCCCTGTGCATCAACGGTATTCATTCTTTCGCGGTGGGGTTTGATATCAAGTCCTTGTTTCGCAAATTTTTCAACTTCGCTGTCGCTTCCTTCCAGACTAATCACCACAGCCATTTCTGTTTCTCGCATAAAGTCGAGAATCTTTTTGAGGCGAACTTTCTCAATGTCATTACTAGATTTCTTAATTCGTCCCACTAGATTTTTAATTTCTGCTTTCCAGTGGTACTGTACTTTGTCATACATTTTCACCGCAGTGAATTTATCTAGGGAAACTACCAAGCCTTTACCAAGATAGCCACGACGGGGAAAGTGGTAAACAATATCTTTCGCTATTGTCTCTAACCTATCATCGCGTTTTATTACCTCTGTTTCGCGGGCAAATTTCCTTTCTAGCTTGGCTTGCTGGGTGTCATCAAGGTTTTCATCTTCGAGTATTTGATAAAATTCCTCGCTTAAATCCTCGTTTTGAATCAGTACCTCTGGTACTCGCTTCTGGTAAAACAGGGGGACGGTTGCGCCATCATCTACTGACTGAGAAAAGTTATACTCGCTGACATAATCCCCAAACCATTCGTTAGTCTTACGTTTTTTACCTAATAGGGGTGTACCTGTGAAAGCGAGATAATTGGCATTGGGCAAACCTGCCCGCATATTTTCCGCTAAGGTTTTATACTGGGTGCGGTGTGCTTCATCGACAATTACAATAATGTCGTTGCGATCGCTCAATATTGGATACTCCTTCCCCTTCTCGTAGCGAAACTTTTGAATCAGGGTAAAAACTATTCGCTTGTTTAGGGAAAGAAACTCCCGCAGTTGTTTACTGTTTTTGGGTCGAGCTGCTTCTTTCTCTTTGACTGTTTCGGTGTTTAAGAAATTGCGGTAAATCTGCCCATCTAAATCATCGCGGTCGGTAATAATCACAAAGGTAAAATTGCCCGTGAGCTTGCGGAAAATCTTCCGAGCATAAAAAATCATCGAAAAGCTTTTACCAGAGCCTTGTGTGTGCCAGAAAACTCCTAATTTGCCCTGTTTTTCTTCCCGGTCGTCAAAGGCATCAATAGCGCGATTCACACCGATGAACTGGTGGTTTTGGGCGATGATTTTCTGAGTCTCTTTGTGGTAAAGAATAAAGTTCTCGATGTAGTCTAGTAGTTTAGAAGGGTGACAAAGCCCGTCTATGACTAGTTCTAGACTAGTACCAGATTCTTGAATTTGCTGACGATCTATTTTTTCCTTTTCATCTTCCACCCGCAGCCAGTTAAAAAAGTGTTCCCACTCTGCGGTAAAACTGCCAATTTTGGTTTCTAGGGCGTTGGAGAGAATGCAGAAGGCGTTGGTGAGAAAGAGCTGGGGAATATCTTTTTTGTAGTTGTTGAGGTTGTCATCAAAGGCTGTTTGCAGTTTGATGTTGGAGTTTTTCAGTTCGATGAAAACCAGGGGTAAACCGTTGATATATAGCAGGATATCAGGACGGCGATAATTTCTTTCTCCTTTAATCCACAGTTGAGAAACGGCTAAATACTCATTATTTCCGTTGTGACTCAAGTCATTAAAATCTATTAAGCGCACTTTCCCGTGTTCGCTTCTACCTTGGGCGTTTTCATACTCAATGGGGATACCATCACGAATCAGTCCGTCTATTTCCCGATTTGCGGCGATGGGAGACATCAACTGGCGTTTATTGGTGAGAGTTTCTAAACCTTGGGCGATCGCTTCTACTGGTAAGCTGGGGTTGAGGCGAATTGCTGCTGCTTTCAGGCGATCGCTAAAAATGACCTCGCTTTTATCTGTGCGGTTGGATCGGTCGTTCAAGTCGTCGGGGTTGGTGGTGAAGCAGTTAAGTAATTTAAAGCCTTGCTGCTTTAATTTGGCAAGTACCTCTTGTTCGATGTCATCTTCAGAAATAAAGTTAGGCATAGTTTAGGAAAACTACACGGTTATGACCGTTTTAGATATTTATACTCTCCCGATGTACGAATTTTAACCTTTAGCTGCATAAATGTGTAGTAATTTCACACCGCTTTGTCGGCAGTGGTTTGATCCAAGTTTAAACCTCGTTAGATGCTTCCAAGACAATGGTATACAACTGAGGACTAACTCTAAAGTCTGCCTGGGTAATTAACTGATCAATCAATGGTTTAATAACTGGAATTAGCCCCTGTTTTTTGGCTTGTAGCAAGACTCCCAACAGACCTGTTACATTAATTCCATAATTGGTAGCTACTATTCGTCCTCTGCGTTCATCCATTAATAGCAAGTCAGCTTTCATTTCTAAGGACAAAATAATTGCTTCGGCTTCTCCCAAGTGAATACTTTCATTATTTTCTTGAATTTCTGTGACTTGTAGAGAATTAATAACTGTCTGTGTCTGAATCCAAGATAAAGTTTGTACCTCTACTGCACCAGGGACAATCTTATTGACACCAACCATTTCGTTATATACAGCTTTGGGAATGATAACGCTACCATACAACTGTCGCAATAAATCTAACTGACCAATTGCTGCTAAGTTTGTGATTGGTGATGTATCGCTAACTATAATCACAGCAAACCCATCGATTGCAGTGTCTTTATATCAGATTGGAAGTCTTCAACATCATAGTTAATGTGTAACCCTCGTTTGGCTAATTCATGCTGAAATTCCAGGACTGTGATTCCTGCCCATGCTCGGACTTTGCCACTGCTAATTTTACCTTGCTGGTAAAGCAAGATCGCAATTTCTAATTTCAATTCATCCTCTGTCATGTTTGATGCTCTGAGGATATCATCGGGAATTGTGACGCTCATCTAGGAAAATTCCAAATCTTACTATTTATTCTAGTTCTTCAGTCATGCTGGGCGGAAATTGGATGTCTAAGTCTTCCAAGGAAAGTTTACCTGAGATGAGACGAGTTAGTAGGCGATCGCGTGTTTGTTTTAATTTAGAATTTAACCTTACTAACAATGCTTTTTGTTGGTGTAAAGGTAATACATATTTACCAAATAAATTTATTAATGATTGACCAGGATCAAGAATTTTGAATTTTCTGGCTACTGTTAAGCTTATAAATTGCTGAGATGCCCCAGAGGAATATAAAAGTAATTGTTCAAGGATATATTTTTCCTTGAGCATATAATATAAAAATACTGATTGATTATTATTGAAAGCTTTAAAAATAATAACGTTTTTAACACTATATTCAACTTCATCTGTCACTATTACCATTGAACCTAGAGTTCCTATATTGGAAAAAATTATATCTCCTGGTTTTAAGCCACTTCTCTTGGAAATGTTGAAATGATCTTGCTTACTAATTTTGTAAGCACCTTCAAAATCAACTATTCCATTTTTTAAATTTTTACCTGTAATTAAAAAATAACCATCATCAGTAGGCTTGGGTGTATCATGTGTTCCATCTGTCACTGTTTGACAGAATCCGTCTAATTGCTTTACCTCCCAACCCTCTGGGATGCCTTTATTAAATTTAACCTGTTCATGACCCGGAAAGCGCAGACGGACAAACCACTCGCGGTACATTTCCTCAGCCATTTTTTCTAATATGGCAATACGGCGATTATTGTTTTCAATCAGGTCATCATAAGCAGAAAGTATCGCCGCAATCTTTTTCTGAATAGGAAGTGGAGGAATAGGAATATTTATGCGCTTGACAATATCTTGGTTCAGTGAACTCATCGTTGCACCAAAAGAACCTTGAGCTTCCATCCAATATTTATGAGCGTTAGTAGTGAAATAATACGAAAGGAATTTAGTAGATAATTTATTAGATTTGATTCTTAATCTTAAACAATCAGAACCTTGTATCCATTGTTCGCTTTTCTTTGTAATTAGAATATGTCTATCAACAGCACCTTTTCTGCCAAAGACAATATCATCTAGAACTAACCTATGTACTTTTAATCTTTCAGCAGTTTTATCATCTAGGAATTCAAGCTTTGCATCTGTGAGTGATCCATAACCTATATTTCTCACATTTATTACTGGTATACCATTAGCAATATATTCACTAGCTTTGATCTGAGTTCCAAAAGGGCCAGTTTGCAGTTCAGCCTGATTTTCTTTTACTAGGTCATTTATCTGTATAATTTCCCAATCACTCATAAATCCCCTGCTACCTCTCGCACATTATGAGCAATAATCCTCTCTAACAAATGCGCCTCTTGATTTAACGTTTCCAACTCCTGATTTAAACTCAAAATCTCCTCAATAAACTCCTCCTCAGTCTTCCCATCTTCCTCAATGACTACCCCCACATACCGCCCAGGATTGAGCGAATAATCCTGTTCCTTCACATCTGCGGGAGTCGCCAACTTACACAACCCCGTTACATCCTCATATTCTGCCTTCGGGAAGCGTTCCTGTAACCAGCGAATGTGGATAAAAAATGATTCCGCCGATTTTACATCAGTATGCAGCGTTTCCAGCGTGTTTTTGAGCGTCTTAACTTGCTTGTCAATCTGTCCCCGTTTCCCCTCTTCCTTTGCCTTTTGGGCTAAAGCCGCTTCATGGGCGCGGATAGTTTTATCAAGCTGCTTCAATCCCAGATGGATGTCATCAAAAAATGGTTTAAATGCCGCACTGAGTTCTTGCTGTGCTTGATTTTGTATATCTATATTTATTTCTGGAAAATTATATTTATCTAAATAACCTTGATACTGAATTTCTAAATCTGGCAAATCATCCCACAAATTGAGAAAATCAACAGCCGCTTCCCTAGCTTTAACATCATCCGTCCCATCATTCAACACAGTGATTAACTGCTGGGAAACTTGCTGCACCTGTGCTTGATTCTCCTTTAGCTTCACCATCCCTTGCTGAAAATAATTATTAATCAGTTCAATAAAGCGATGGCTTTTACCCCGGTGCAAATGGCTAATAATAGCAATATTACTAATTTGTTCTGTCGAAAACTCCCGATGTGCGCGGTCAACCTGAGTAAAAATATTCCGCGCATCAATAAACAGAATTTTATCATCCGTCTTGCCATGATCAAAAAACCACAGCGTTGCCGGGAGCGTCACTGTGTAAAACATATTTGATGGTAGCGTCAGCATCCCATAAATCAAATTTTCTTCAATTAGCTTTTGGCGAATATCAGCCTCAGAGTGACGCGCATCTGATGCCGAATTAGCCATGACTAACGCCGCCCTACCCTTGGGCTTTAGCGATGTAGCAAATAAATTAATCCAGAGATAATTGGCATTAGGTACAGTCTCATTACCCTGTTCCTGCTTCTTCGCCTTAGTCTTATTGCGCGGGATGCCGTAGGTGTTAAATCTAGCATCGATTTCTACTCGGCTAAGATTAACATCATCCACATTAAATGGCGGATTAGCAAGGACATAATCAAACTTGCCAAAACTCCCAAACGGGTCTTCATAGTACGTATTTGTCTGACGCACATCACCCCGTAACCCATTGACTGCAATGTTCATCTTTGCCAACTTCACCGTCTCCAGGGTCTTCTCTTGCCCATAGACAAACAGATCATCAGCAGCAGACTGATTTAACTTTTTGCGCTGTTCTTCAATAAATTGAGCAGACTGGACAAACATTCCCCCAGAACCACAAGCGGGGTCAAACACAGTCCCCTGATGAGGTTCAATGATTTCTACCATCAACCGCACCACAGAACGCGGTGTGAAAAACTCACCTCCACCCTGCCCTTCTGAGAGAGCAAAGTTACCCAGAAAATACTCATAAATCTGCCCGAACATATCCCCAGTAGCATTTTCAGGAATATTCGAGAAGTTTTTTAACAGCTGCTTTGGAATACCTTTATCTGTGCGCGTCAGCCGAAAATACTCATCTTGGGGCAATGTATCCTTAAGTTCTGGCTTATATGATTCAATGGACACCATCGCCGCTTTGATAGCCTTGGCAATATCTTCCTGTTCCGGTAAGTTCAGCAAATAGTTATAACGAGCATGGTCTGGCAGATAAAACCCACACTTCTCAATGGCAATTTCGGCGATCGCCTTTTCTCTGCGAGTTCCCTTGAGTGCTTCATATTCTTGCTGAATCTCTGCCGCATACTGGCGATATTTGTTATCAGCAAACTTGAGAAATATTAACCCCATCACGGGCGTAGAATACTCACTAGATTTCAGGTCTGAGTTTGCCCGGAGGGTATCAGCACTCTGCCAAAGGTTCGCTTCAAGTTGTTTTAGTTCTTCTGGGGTCAAGGCTTTAGATGCTGTAGGTCGGTAATTTATCTGTTATGAAATTATATGCACGCATTGGGTTCTGTGACAAAAACAGCCACTCCCCTGATTCGCAACTTGAAAAACTTGATTTAATGCGATCGCTGACCTCTATTCCCATAATTTGTAAACTGTAGTAGCCGAAATCAACAAGCTTTGTTTACTGCTGTAGCTATTATATGACCAATGAAAGGAATAGAGAAACTAAAATGTATATTTACGTTGCAGACGTTGTTTCTGTAACCTGGAATAAAGACAGAGCAAAAGTTTTAAAGCGTCTGCGTGGTAAAAAATCTCGGCAGAAATTGGTAGATGAGATTTCGGCTAAGGGTGGAGAATGCTCTCATCAAAACCTGAAAAAATTAGAGTATGGCGAATCTGAAAGCGTTTCTATAAAAGTCTTAGAGGCTGTTTGCTTGGCTTTGGGTATTTCTTTAAAGGATTTTCTTAGCACGGTGGAAGTGACTGAATAAAGTTTTTCATATATATATTGATATTGGTTACTTTAGTAGCTAAAATAAAATCTGAAATCAAAAAGGCGATCGCCCCTCCGGGAAGAGAAATGCGATCGCCTTTTGTTAAACCCCATCAATGAGGTTACTCAGATGATTGTACAAGATGAGTTTAGAAACTCGGCCTCGACTGACTCAGAGTTTGAGGAGTATATTGACCAGCTTGCTGATCCAGTAGCACCAGAAATTGAAATCGACTCGGTATCAGAGGTTTTTGGAGAACTTTATCGAGTTTGGAATGGTTATCAACTTCTTGGCACTTTCTACCAAAATCTGGAGGGTAAATGGGTAGCACAACCCTGTAATAGCGACGATAGACCACGTTGTGATACTCCTTTAGCAGCGCAAATCATCATCATCGCTATGAATGGCTTACTGGTAGCCGACGCGGCCTAACATACAAAGCATTTATCCCATCACTTGGAGAGGTGATTCAATTCACCTCTCTTTCTTGTATGCTTTCTCAAGTTCACTTTCCAGAAATGCACTGACTCTTTGGGAGCAATCCTCTCGCAAAGCAGCAACTCTGACTACCTTCCAGCGCATAATTTCTTCACTACATTCATCAAGCAGCTTGATTGCCCACTTGATCCGGCGCATCTGAAATTCTTCTACAGTTTCAACGACTGATTCCAAATAAGCCTTTGTTAAAGGCATCTGATCGAGATGTTTTTCGAGTAATGCAAGTAAGCCGATAGTTTTTCCTACCCTACTAATAGAAATTTTCTCTGGTATATCAGCCTTAAGTAGCGATCGCACTGCATCTTGAACCTGAGTGAGAATTTGCTGATCTCGCTCATACCAATCAACTCTCACAACGGAAGGAACAGGAACTTGTAAAGCGGGTGAGTTTTGATTGAGCCATTCCCTATCATTTCGGTATAACCAAATATAGGTTGCTGGTGCTAGTTTTCTCAGAGTTGTCTTTGAAGCTTCAGGGTTCTGTACTTGTAAAGCCATCCAATTTTGCCTGTGTTTTAATTGGACTTCAGTTGCAAAATTGGGATCTATTTCTGGTACTTCCTGTAAGCCTACAGAGCCATTTTCCTTTCTAGTCTGCCAATAAGTTGTCAGTTTTAGCAGAGATACATAGCGTTTGATAGTTCTAGCATCAACATTTAATCTTCTGGCTGTCTCCCGCAAACCCAACTTTTCAAATTCTACCAACTCTTTCAGCTTTTGCTCCCATAGCTGACCGAATGCCTTGACTTTACCAATGCGAAGTTTGTCTTCATCCGTTTCATCAGGCCCAGTCCGGCAATAAACCATTCCGCAAGCACAAGAAAAAGTACCGACAGGCTTTTTTGTATCGCAGCATAAAGTAATGACTAAATTGGTAATCACTGGTTGCAGATAATGTTCTGCGGCAGCATTGAAACACAACCAAGGGGGTTCACCAAAAGGCTTGTATTCAGTATCTTTTTGAAAAAATTCCTCTACTGATGTTTTCAAAAAACGCATCATCAGCAGATGTCTAAGAGGATGGAAAGATTTCCTATGCTTCCTGACGATACTAGTAACCCAGTTGTTTGAATCGTTATGATTTACAATTGAATCAACGGCACTGAGCATTTCTTGACCATAAAAGAACAAAAAATTATCTAGTAGTTTGTTCTGGTAAATTCGACCAGTTGCAGTTGCAAAACCCTGCTCAATCATCAGATTGGTGTACTGTTTGCGAAACCACTGTGGCTCTTGGCAAGGTATTTCACTATTGAGTAACCACCAAAAATCTTTGGCTAATACCAGTAATTTTTTCAGTGTGTCAGGACTAAAAATACTTGGTTCTTTAGTAATAGAACAGTTGTCTGTACTAGCTGCATAATATTCATGCTTATTAAAACCGTGTAAAGAAGCTAGGCTATCTTGCAAAACTTCACCATGAAATGGACAAACTAAAACCCCTGGTATTTGATGGATGCGATGCCAGTAAGGTTCGCCATAATTTTTTAAATCTTCTTCCCAGCAAGTGGGACAAAACCGAAAATATTTAGGCATAGTAATTGAGCTTGCCATAATTCCGGCTCTTGTATGAATATCTCCTCCATAATCTCCTTTCATAGATTCCAGTACCTGACTAGACCTGTTTATAGGCAAAAAAAGGCTATATAAAGGGTAGAGAGTATGTTTATATATCAAGTCTTCAACTTGGTAATTTGAGATGAATTGTAGGTTTTGAATTAAATTACTAAGGTTCGATGGTAAATCTACTGTCGCCACAGTAGTCTGTGAATTAAATAACTCTTGTAATGTAATTTTTGGACTCGTATTGCCACTTCTAATGTGATAACGAGCAATGACACTATATAAAATTTCATCTGGATAAGGTTGAGGGAAAAAACTCACCATATAGTTGTCAAAAATGACCAAATCATTTAGCAGATTTTTATTAATTTGAATTACATAACCAGCAATTAATGATTGCCCATGAAAAGTAAGCCGTTTAGATGTTGGCAAGCCAAACGGTGGGATTAGTTACTCATATCCCTAAAAAAAATGACTATTTAGGCATTACACAATACCTATATTATCCAACCAAATTAGGCATTACACAATACCTAATCTGTTGGAAAAAGTTTTAATGTATAACTTAAAGTGCTGAATGTGTTTACTATGATTGGGAGGGATGTAAAAACTAGACGGCAATGGGTAAGAAAGGGCAAAAAGGTCAAAAAGACGTACCAGAACTGTACGATGAGGTGAAGAAACGAGTTAACCTAGCCCTAACTCCTAGCGGGATTGAAGGATTAGATGCGATCGCTGACAGCATGGATTTAAGTCGGTCTGAGTTTGTGGAGAGAATTGGCAGAAAGCTGATCCCAGTCAATGTGAGTTCTCTAACTGAGGAGGATAAGCAAGCAATAAAAAAGCCCTAACCGAACTGATTGCTCTTTACCGTGAGCGATTAAGCGGTCAGGATTTGTCTGGTGTTGATAGTCAAGATTTGAGCAATCGGCAATTAAAACTACAAAACCAGATTGAGCAGTGGGAAAAAATTCTCTCTAAAGTTTCTTGCAAAGATGAGACTCAAGAGGGCTAATTTTGTCTTGAAGTCTACAAACTATAGTGTTGTTCAACGCCTAACGACATCTAATGTTAAAGCACCTTATCGCTGACAACCTTTGTGAGTTTAGGAAATTCCTGCTCAACGCCTAACGACATCTAATGTTAAAGCACGCTCCATGAAAACAAATCTATGGTTTGTCCTTTGAGCTGCTCAACGCCTAACGACATCTAATGTTAAAGCACATTCCTCCTCCGGAGTGCGCCACGAGATTAATAGGCTGCTCAACGCCTAACGACATCTAATGTTAAAGCACGAGAATTTAGTTGCTGGGGCCTTGGTTAACATCTACCTGCTCAACGCCTAACGACATCTAATGTTAAAGCACGCACAATATTGTGGCTCTGGGCGACCAACAACCACTGCTCAACGCCTAACGACATCTAATGTTAAAGCACGGCGATCTCCACATTTGTTGACTTGCCTAAGCTCTACATCAATTTTACAAGCACTTACTCTTTAAGGTTAGCCAAGTTGCAAAAATTAATAGCTATTCATAGCAAAAGCAAAGTTTTAAAAACTCCTAACTCTTGTATTTAGAGCATTCCAGGAAGTTGCAAGCACGCTAGAAGCATATAAAATCCCTAAAAGGCTTGTAGAATAACGAATTAAGGCTACTTTCTATAGTATTTAAATTTCCCAAGCAGAGGTGCTTGCAAAAGTAAAGATATCCTCTAATTACTTTGAACCGAAGTCCAAGATAATTCAGGTGGTTGAAATACTGGACATTCCTGAATCTCGTAACTTAGCCATCGCGTTCCCCGCGAACCTACATGGTCTACCCAGTAAGGTAAAGTTAGTAACCCATATTCATCTCGAATTAACCATCGCATTGATTCTGTATTGTAATTTTCAGGTAAGAGGGTAACATCATTTACTAAATCCCGACTTTCACCTAAACATAATGCACCAAACCTATTAATAGAAGCCGGGTTAGTCAATGCCTTTGCTAAACGTTCCACTAAATTTGGTTTAGATTTATCTACTCCAGCATCCACCCAAACTATAAATTCTGTATTAGTTAATAACTCCTGATAATCAGGTTTATTATTTTTAGAGTCATGGATATTCTTCGTCTTAAATCGGTGAAAGGTGCGAATAACAGTTGACTTTTCTGGTTCAGATAGAAGTGCGATCGCCAGCTTCACACCGCAGTGTTTGTATCTATCCACTTCTCCAACAAGAGATAGTAACATTCCATATACTGTCGATGGTGGTGGTACAGGGTAAGTTTCGCCATATTCCCTAGCACGAGACTGCCGAAAACAAGCTATGGGAACTTCTACTTTTAAGGCAATTGTCGTCATATCATGAACTCCTTAACGACAACTGCAAATCTTCAATAATCACCTGTTTTAATGCTTCAACTGTTGTCTTCACTCCGGGAAACACATTTGCCCCTAAATCTTCCAGAGTGCTAGAAATTGCCCCTCCTATCCATAATTCTTTAGGGTCTATATCTCCAGCTTCTACCCGCCTTACTAAATCCGGTGTTGATATATTTCTAAGTTCATCTTCTTCAAAACAATAAAGTAACCGAGGTGAGAAATCGTGTGTCCACCGTAATATGATGCTATCGGGAGAAAAATCATAAAGAAAACGAGCGTGATTTCCTGCCACTTCTCCAATAGAAATTAAGCCATCGAGGACAGCATTAATGCGAGATTTCTCTTTGAGGCTATTGGGTGTTAACGCAAAGCCGTATTGATACCGAGTAGCATGAACTTCTGTAGCATAAAGAGATGTTCGTCCTTTCTTTCCACTCATAGCATTGAAAGTAAGATCACCAGCATAAGGAATTGTTGAAACTGCACGAGTGACTTCTAATACACCTCGTCTAGTAGTTATTTTCCCTTTAGGTTTTTCCTTACGCTTACGTTTTGCAGTTTCTTTCTCCTTACCTTGAGAAAGTTTTTTGTCCTCATCTTGAGTTGAGTTCTGGATTTCAACCTCGGATTCAACTGCTGCTTCAACTTTTGCTGCTTCTGCTTGCATAAATCCCAAGACATCATCATCAATGAAGCGAGTATCATCAAAATTAGGATCTTGCAAGATGTGATCGGGTACTGGTTGAGCATTTTCATCCCAACGTCTATTCACAGGATAGCCAGCATTTTGCCAATAATATCGCAATGCCCAACGAATTGCCTCAGATGAAACAGTAGAGTGAACTTCACCTTTCCAAATTAATTTTTGTAACGTAGTGGTATTACCTTCATTTTCACCACGATTATTAGCGGCGGTTCCATAACTAGTCAAAATATTACCAAACAGATGAAACATTCCACTATTACCTAAACAATTAATATTTTGTTCTTAATCAAATCAAAAAATATGAAGTTTATTCAGTATTTAGCTCAGATATTTGTGATGGTTTTACCTCTACCTCTGTTATTTTATTCTTTGGGTAGCTAGCCATTGCAATAAAAGTTAAGTCCCTGGCTACTTTCCAATTGCCTATCCCTGTAGTCAATGGAAGTAATTCCATCCAATGTTCTTCCAGAATTGCTATTTGCCCCGCCCTTCCCCAAAACTCTGCAATAAATTTTCGGAAATTGTCAGTATTAGTGCAGCGTTTTAACTGAGATAAAATGCGTGTATTTTCTCGTTCTATTTGAGCGTATTCACCTTCTTTTGTTCTGCTATAAATCTTGGCATATATTTTCCTTAAAGCTTCATGACAAGCTTGAATAAATAGCTTTTGAGCTTCTATATCCCATTCTGAGTCCTGAATCATCTGATTAATCCCTTTATACTCATCAATAAATTGTTTAAATGATTTTTTATTTTTAATAAATAAAATCCAATTAGCC
This sequence comes from Anabaena sp. CCY 9910, assembly GCF_963920875.1. Classification (NCBI taxonomy): domain Bacteria; kingdom Bacillati; phylum Cyanobacteriota; class Cyanophyceae; order Nostocales; family Nostocaceae; genus Anabaena; species Anabaena sp. CCY 9910. The sequence continues at coordinate 19,989 of NZ_CAWUDJ010000059.1, forward strand.
CACCAAGACCGACCCATTGCTAGATTATTGGCGATTATTCCTTTGATTAAACTTGGAAGCAAATAATGCTGATTTTCATATAAAACAATTTGATATTCTGGAAAACAAATACAACTAAGCTTATAAAGATAACTAACTGAAGAATTTAATTCTATGATTGCTATTTCTGCACGAGTTTTTTGCTGTTCTGACCAAGCTTTTGTACTAAAAAAGATTATTTGACATCGTTTTAAAAAATTGGAAGTAGGCATTTGTGTTGTTTCATAAGTAAGAAATTTTAATCCAGCATCTCCTAAGCTAGATACGTGACAATGTTTATAATCTAAGTTACTCAAACACCACAAATACTGGGCATAAAGTTCTAAGTCAACTACTTCAGGAACAGCCACAACATAGTTTGTATGTGATGGTTCGGTATGCGATCGCAGCACAAAATATTGACAAGCCACAGGAGCGAACAACAACGCTAGAGCATATTCTGCCTTTTCTTCAAATGCAGTTTCTTTTTTAAAAGCATAATGGCGAACTACTGCTCCTGGATAGAGCCATCCCCTTATACCAACTGGCTCTTTTAGCAACTGTCCGTGCTGGTCACATAGATGTTTAGCAAAAGACTGATGAGCATAGGAAGCAGCTTTTTTATAATAAACCCTAAGCTGAATACCATCAATAATCAGTTCCTGAGATTGTTGACCCGCAGACTTAAAAAATTGATTATGTTGTGTAAAAGTGGCTGTGATACCTTGATGGATAATTATTTGATTTTGAATATCCATGTTTTGAGAATCTAACCCTGTCAGGGAAATTAAACCCTCATCACTGATTTGAAATGATTGCTTCAGCAACCAGTCTAAAGCTGCGAAATCCTGTCCTTCCCAATCAAGACTGATACAGAGAGGGGTTAGCAACCAAGTTAAATTACCAATACGTTGAGCAGGTGTTGGATAGATTTTTTCCAGTTTTTTGAGCGTCATCCAAAGTCCTGCAACCCCAGCACGATGCAATAAGGTCATACTAGGATCGCCGAGATTAAGCTGAATTTTGGGGTTAGCTGCTCTCTTCATCATCTGCTTTCGAGTAATGGCTATTGCCTTTCTTTAATAGGCATGAAGAGTCCACAACCCATCTTTTGCTTTCCTCCTACACCATGTATTTGCAACGTCAATGAGTCTTCATCGCTTAATTTTGTAACTTCTAATCCAAAACCCACGACTGTAAATCGCTTAATTTTGATAGTTCTACGTATTGGTTTACCATTGGCTTTGGTGGGAATGCTAACGATTGCTTGGATACCCAGTTGCTCTAGCTGACGCTGCGCTACGACTAAAAAAGTTTCAGGTTCTTCATGGCCTCTTATTACCACAATGCGCGATCGCAGTTTCTCCGCAGGTTGAAGCAAACATATATCGGGAATACCCAAACGAATAGTATGCTTGCCAATTCTCAGTGACTTACCCGCCAATGGATAAACCAAACGTACCTGATTTACTGGTATCCGAATACGAAGCCTAGAATTTTGGGTCAGATTAATTACACCATCCTTGGGAATACCTGCAATGGTGTGAATTCCCAACGTGTCTAATGTATGTAGTTTGGGTTCAAAGCGGGCGATCGCAGAAAATAATTCATAGCCGTGGTCGAAAGGTAATGTCTCACCAATAAGGCTAAAAGTTAAATCCATATATAGAAACTGAGACATTAAAAGCTCTTTTGGCTTTGAAGATGATTCTGAGGGAAGCTGCGTAAGTAAGTTACTATCAATAATCATTTTTATATGACAGATTTAAGTAGATACAAACCAGGTATGAAATAACTACCTTATTACTTTAGATTACCTGATTCACTAATCTGAAAATACTTAAAATAATAATCAATAAAAATAATTTTGATTAGTTATTATTGCTTTTTATTAATTTAATTAAACTTTGTATATGAAGATTATGACTGAAAAAACTCTTCTATAGAATTTGCTAAAAATTTTATCATTAAGATATGAGTTATGCGGTCAATTGCTGGATTTACGTCACATCCAAACAAACAGTGAGAAAAATATTTACCTTGATGTTGGGCTAACATTGGGTTGATAGCTTCTAAGGATTCTTGACCATAAAACTCAAATATAAGCTGGGCAAAACCATAATCATCAAACTTAAACTTGCCACCAGCAAAGGTTTGTAGCAGTCCTTTATCCACTAAGTAACGCTGGTACTGAGCGCGAAGCCAAGCCAAACCTTGAAAGGCAAAATTGCTATGAATTAGCCAATTAATATCATTTGCCACTGTTAAAAGTGTTTTTACAGTGTTATTCGTCAAATTTTTTACATTTTTTGCTAATAAACAATTATCTATACTGGCAGCATGATAATTTATACCTTTGGATTCTACTTCTACACAACTATTGTGTAAAAAGACACCATGAATTGGACAAACTACAATTCCAGAGACTTGATGTATTCTATGCCAGTAAGGTTCACCATACTTTTGCGTATCTTTTTCTAAACATTCAGGGCAAAATTTTAAAAATTTTTTTGAATCATCACTAGAATTAGTGGTCACCTTAACAAAATCTAGTATGGAGCCACTGAGTTTTTTACTCATTGAATTTTTTAGTAACCAAGCCTCCTGTGGCATTAAGAAAGTTGCATAAAAGGGATATAACGTATGATTCTGTAGTAAGCTCTCAACTTTTTGCTGAGAGCGTAAAGGTAAATTTTTCACTAAATAATTTAAATTATTAGTTAAAGTAATTTTGCAAACTTGTTGAGAACTATAACCAAATAGTTCTAAGTCAGTTTGCTTAAAACTTTTATTTCCACTCCGAATGTGGTATCTAGCTAAAGTGCTATATAACAATTCATCGGGATACAGAGTAGGGAAGAAACTAAGCATTGAGAAGCTAAATATTGATAAAATCTTCAACTGGATTTTTGATAATACCTGCCAATTTCAAATCATCGTATGCAGATTTTTTCTCCTTCTTGGCATTTTCAACAATTCGTCGAATATCATTTTCTTGATACTTTGGCTTTAATTTAGCTTTCCTGGTACTTGTTTTAGCAAAGCTCTCATTTACTTGAGTGCCTTGCAAAGCGAGAGCATATGCCTTTTTAACTAAAGATGGAATGTCTGCATCTTCATCACTATAAACAATTTGTTCTGCACATTCCTTTGCTTTAGCAGGTTCTACGTCCAAGTGCAAAAGCTCAAGAATTACATAATTGAGCTTTGGTGATACTTTCTGCTGATTCTGTTGTTTTCTAGCTAATCTACGAATATCTTTTAACTCGTTGGAATCAAGCTCAGATAGACATTTATTTTGATATTCTATTGTATCGAGAGGAGCAATATCTTTATACTTAATCATCCACTCTCTGTCCCCTGACCTAATTGCATCTAGCATTGGCTTGACTAAATATAGCCCGTCTTTAGCTGCTCGACGAATTAGCTCAGTAGTGATAATTTCTTTACCACCGATTGAAATTGCTCTCCATTGCACCATTTTGTAAAGTTTGACAGCAATATCAATAATTCCCTGGCTCTCGTCGTAAAAAACTTCGTTGATTTCATCGGAGAAAGGGACAGGTGTGTTTGTCCATTGGTAATCCCACATTCCTTCCATGAAGAAATACCATTCATCATCATTTACCATTCTGTCCCAAATTACACTCCCTTCTCCTGTCCCTCTCCTAGCATTTCTAAAATTTCCTTGAAGAATAGGAAAAGCTTCGTTCGTACCAACTCGAATTACTGGAATCCCTACAGTATTGTCCATTTTTACTAAAAAGTTCAACATATCTGAGCTACTTCTTCTTGCTGTAACTAGATTCTGCATCTCATCTATAACTAAAGCCCCTAAATGATGAGTATGGGCAATTTGGGCAACTTGGGCCAGCATATAATCTTCAGAGTTGCGCGAGGAACCAAATTTTTTAAAGTAGTTAGTACCTAATAGCCTGTCAACAGCGAGAAAAATATCAGTACACAGACCCTTCAAAGAACCCGCATGAGGGCAGTCAACCTTCAACCAAACTATCTGGTAAACACTATAATCAGGATGAAGAATTACTTGAGGATAAAGATTAAGAATATTTTGGAAATTTGTAGATTTTCCCATCCCTGATGGGCCAATTAGGGTTAAACCAGAAGCAGATGTAGGAAGATTAACATAGTTTTCTAAGTTTTTACCTCCTCCATCTTTTATTGCGTTATATATTTGCCTAGAGCGACTTGCATATTCAGGTTTCAAAATATTCCGAGCTAAATAGCCCGTCATAATTAAGGCACAAATAACCTTCTGTAATTCAACCGTTTTATTTTGAGGATCAAAATATCTAGATAGCCTCTCAATGCAATGAAACCTATAATGCGCTTCTAGCTCCCTGTCTTGTTCATCAAAATCTGGTGTTCTCGTTACTTTATCAATAAATTCTTCTGCTGAAAGAATAGGAGGTAATGCCTGAATTAATGGATTAGCATTGTATTCTGGAAGTTTTTGATCTATATATCTGGCAATAACTGCTAATTCTCCATTAGGAATTTTAACCAGTTCACCCTCAATCCTGTCCACGTTTTCGCTCCTGTCGCTTTTTCTTAAGAAGATTCAAATGATTTGGTTGTAGTGATTCTGCCTGTTCGGAGGTTTCTGGTTTACTCTCTATAACCTGAAAACTGCTCTGATTATCTGTAATTGCTAATTCAAATCCTTCAGTCTCTCGCCGTTTAGCCTTTTCAAAAGCCCTATTGTCTCTTATTCCAGAAACTTTCTTGCTCTTACTTAAATTATTATCTTCAGAAGCATCAGTCATTTTTTCTGCTCTATCTACTATGCTTTCAATATCAGCTATTAAATCTACCTTTTCTTGTAGCTGTTTACCTTGACTTTTCTGTCTTTGCAATTCTTCATAAGCAAGCAGATATTCAATGTCATGAAAGTTTTTATTAGCATACCGCCCTTCTGAGTCAATAAGAAAACATTTTTCAAAATCTCTACCATCACTAGATGGAAGGTAAATGAAGTTTGGATTTCTGATGTCGTAAGATACAATCAGTGCTTTTTCTGACTTAGAAAGGAGATTACTTCTAGCTTTTTCAAACCATTGCTCATTTTTAGCACTATCACAGGTATAGTACATCTCCTTACCTCTTATTTTGATGCCTTTAGCAGTAATAGTTGCTTTCTCAGTAGGCATCAAGTTCAATTTGACAATATCTTCAGAAAAGGTTCTGAGTCTACCAGAACGATTGGCGATACCCCACTTCCACAACTCTCTAGGTATACAAGGTATATCATCAGCAATCATCGCTTCATCTCTTTCATATTTTGTAAGAGGTTTATTGTTGTGGTGAATAATTAAACTAACAATAATCTCAGTAAATTGATCTATATCAAGTTTGCCATCAAGCCGATAATCCCTTGCGCCTCTTTGCCTAAAATCCGTATCCACATAACCTGGTAAAAAAGGTTTTACATATTCATGAATTATACGAAAGTGTCTTTCTACTAAACCTTTCCAATCTGCTCTATAGGAAGCTGCATTTTCAATACGAACATAAAGATTAGGGATTAATGTTTCCACTGCCATACCTGCTAATTCTCCCCTATCTCCTAAAATTGCATCTGGCATTTGATTGCAAGGCCATTCATCTTCAGTAATATTAATGTTGTATTCCTGGCAAAACAGGGTTTTATCTGTAGCTACATTGGCTAGTGCCATCATTGCTCCTATCCAAGATGGGCCTTCTAAACCAACATAAACACCTGTAATCATTCTGCTAAAAACATCAATAATTACATAAATAACTGGTCTACCAATTATCCAAGTACGGTTATATTTTGAAACTAAATATACATCAGCAACTGTGGCATCAATTTGATATCTAGAACCAGGGCCAATAGTTTCCATCTTAGAGTTTCCCAAAATTGCTCTATACTCTAAGGCTACTCGCTTGGCTCCTTTTCGAGATGTGAAAGTTTTGGTAACTTCATCCTGCTCAAGTTGATACCAGTATTTGAATTGAGTAATTGTAGGTATTTTATCAGTTGGAGTTAATATAGATTTTTGAACACCATTCTCGTCATATCTAATTCCTTCTTTGTAATATTCTTTCACCATTAATTCATAGGCTGTTTTTAAGTAGTTTTCTTTTGAATTATTGTAAAATTTGTTTATAGCGATTCTAAAAATCTTTCTATCTTCTTCTGTAACATTTACACCTTCACCAATATCTGGGTCATGTGCATATTTTCTTGGTCTTCCTCTCTTCTTGCCTGATTGACCTCGAATCTTTCCCTTACCTGATGAATTGATAAAATCAGGTATAAGAGCATTTATAGTTTTTCCTCTCTGCCAAAATCTTCTCAAATAACCATAGACGGTTTTTTCTACTAATTTATCTTTATCCCTTTCTTCGTTGTACTTTTCAACCGCTTCTCTAACCATCGATCCTCTAAAATTTCTATAATATATTGATGGTTCTTCTATAATTAATGATGAAATTATCTCCCAAGCTTTATCTCTGTATTCCTTTTCCTTATCTGTCAAATTTTCATCCCGAATAATTCTTGCCCAAGGATCTTGCTGCTGCTTAAAAGCAACACCTTCAGATATTGCTTCTAAAATGTCGGATATTTTCTTTGGTTCAGGTAGTCCTTTTTTAGCATTAATATCTATAACAAATGCAATAATATAACCTTCATCTATCCAAATAATTCTTTCGACTATATGAGTGTTCTGGTATACAATCCACTCTATTAAATCATTGACAAATAAATCTTTAACCATGTTATTTACCTATCATGTGGGTCTAAAATATTATTTTTTCAATAACTTTAGTTGACGGACAAGCAGATAATTTTATTGCTACTAGATCCACAAGGATTTCTTTCCTAGCAATTAAATGTTTAAATACATAAAGTGATGTACCGGAATCTATATTCATTTCTTTGTCTAAAGCAGTAGTTACTTTATTGATGGTTGTATGTTCTTCCTGAAGCTTGGATTTTAAAATTGTTGACAACTCAAGCAGTTGTGCAGTGTCCATTTCAGAATTTGCTTCTAGCCTATAAGCAGAATGAATCCACTCAACATTTTCAGCTAAAAGCCTGGGAATTTCTTTTTCTGTGATAATTCCCCAGTCAATACCCTTTGCTAAGTAATATTGTCTTTCTATCTCGAATTTCTCATTAACTCGCTTTTTTTCCAGTTCTGTTGACGGCTTAACAGTCCGGGCAATCTGCATCTGCTTCCCATCGAGGTTGACTGTAAGCATAAAGTCGCTTGTTAAAACTTCAGGAGTGCCACTTTGTGTATCTACAGGGTACTTTATACCTATGTCTGTAGCAATACTCATGGCTAGATCCAGATTGTCTAAAGGAAATTGCTCTCTTATATCTGTAACTATATCTGACCACTCAAACAAATAAAATAGCCGTTTTTCATGGTCTGAGAAGAAATGATGTACTCGATTTGTTTTCCAACCAGGAGTTCTAGAGGAACGTCCTTTAGAGGGAACATCTTGGATTGTCAGCCAAGGTTTATAGTGCTTACCACTTCCTCGACCACGACCTTCTTTTATATATCGCTCATATTTAGCTTGCGTCCATTCCCTTCTGCCCCTAACCATAAAAATAACCTCTGGAAGCGATCGCACTTTTACTTGGTACAATCGTACTCCTTTAGAGGTTATTGTTCAATCGTTTTATGAATTGTTGAATCGAATTATATATTGTTGGACTGAATTATTCCTCCACAAATTTATTTAAATATTCGTATTTATTTATTCCACAGTCACTGATTTTGCCAAATTCCGAGGCTGATCGACATCTAAACCGCGACGGGCGGCGATGTGGTAAGCCAATAGTTGCAATGGTACTACTGTAAGTATTGGCGATAGTAATTCATCTACTGATGAAACAGGAAGTAAATCGTTAAAAATTTCCGCCGCTTCGCCATCGTTGACTGGTGTTACCCCAATTAACCGCGAATCTCTGGCTTTGGCTTCTTGGGAATTGGAAATCACTTTTTCATACACACTACCAGGATAGGCGATCGCTACTACTGGCACTTTCGCATCTAATAAAGCAATGGGGCCGTGTTTCATTTCCCCGGCTGGATAACCTTCGGCGTGAATGTAGCTGATTTCTTTTAATTTCAACGCCCCTTCTAAAGCAATGGGGAAGTTAATTCCTCTACCCAAAAAGATGAAGTCTTGGGTTTCTGCAAATTCATGGGCTAGATGTTCTGTTAGTTTTTCCTGACGTTCTAAGGTGGCTTCGATTTCCTTAGGTATCTGACGTAAGCCTTGAATAATATCTGCGAGTTTATCTGGTGCTACTGTTTGGCGATGATAGGCTAAATCCAAGGCTAGAGCATAAAACGCCATCAGTTGAGCAACAAAGGTTTTGGTCGCTGCCACACCTATTTCAATCCCTGCCAGAGTATTAATAATATGGGGTACAAGATGACCAAGGCTACTTTCTGGGCGATTGGTAATCCCCAAGAGTCGTGCTTGATATTTGGCTTCTTTGCCTTGGCGGCGTTCTTTTTCCATCGCTAAGGCGGCTAAGGTATCAGCCGTTTCCCCTGACTGAGTAACACCGATAATTAATGTATTCGCTGTTAGTGGTGATGGTGCATAGCGATACTCAGAAGCATAGTGTACTTGAGTGGAGATTCCTGCTAATTGTTCAAGTAAATACTTTCCTACTAATGCAGCGTGCCAACTCGTACCACAGGCGACAATATGAATTTGTTCTAAATCTGCATAAATTTCTTCAGATAAACCCAAATTAATTGGTGATGTAAAAGATTCATCCGTATTAATATCGGGATTAAAGTATGCTTCTAAACTCGCTCTGACTACTCCTGGTTGCTCATAAATTTCCTTGAGCATAAAGTGTTTGAATCCCTGCTTCTCTACCATTGTGGGATTCAAGTTGAGCAAGCGGGGTTGTTTTTTCAGTCTGTCCCCAGCAAAGTTATAAATCTCCACTCCCAGGGGTGTCAGACGGGCAATTTCGCCGTTCTCCAGGGGTAAGACTGCACGAGTATGGGAAACGATCGCCGGCGTGTCTGAGGCGCAAAAGAACTCCCCTTGCCCGAATCCTATCACCAAGGGCGCTTGCTGGCGGACAACAATCAATTCGTCAGGATAGTCAGCAGAGATAACAGCGATCGCAAATGCCCCTTGTAGGTGATGAACAGCTTGGCGTATTGCTTCCAAAAAGGGGGAGGAGGTAGAAAGCGGTGGGGAAGGGAGGTTTTTTAAGAATTCGGCTATAAGGTGAGGAATAACTTCTGTATCAGTTTCCGAACGAAACTCATGTCCTTTCTGTTTCAGTTCGTCGCGTAACTCGCGGTAATTTTCAATAATCCCATTCTGCACAACAGCGATTCGCATGGCTGTATCTAAATGGGGATGGGCGTTATACTCTTCTGGTTTACCATGAGTTGCCCAACGTGTATGACCAATACCAATTTGAGATGGAGTAGCCAGTTGTTCTAGTTTAGAACGCAGGTTATAAAGTTTGCCTTTGGCTCGGACACAATTCACATCTCCTTCCCAAACCGTAGCTATACCTGCGGAATCGTAACCGCGATACTCTAGTTTTTCTAGCCCAGCCAACAAAATCTCGGTTGCTGCTTGAGTTCCGATATACCCAACGATGCCACACATTGCTCACACCACCCTTTGTTCAGGATAATTAAATCCAGTATAGTCATTTGTCAATGGTCAATGGTCAATGGTCAACAGTCAACAGTTATTAATCTGGACTAATGACTAATGACTACAAAACAAAAAAAAAGGAGCAACCTGCTCCTTTAACCACTAGGTATTTTTATAAATTTCTCATGATGTTGTAGGATGGGCGATGGCTTACGGCGAGCGGAACGCCATTGCTACCCACCCTACAAAGCTAAAGAGGCTTGCTATCGAGACACTTAATTGTGAGCAAAAAAGGAATCGGTAGTGAATTCCTTAGTAAGCTAGACCCATGCTGCGAGTTGTTTCTGCACCCAGATAAACCCGAATGCTCAAGAAGTCAGTCGGGCAAGCTGTTTCACAACGCTTGCAGCCTACGCAGTCTTCTGTACGGGGTGAAGAAGCGACTTGAGCAGCCTTACAGCCATCCCAAGGAACCATCTCCAGAACGTCAGTAGGGCAGGCGCGGACACATTGAGTGCAGCCAATGCAGGTATCGTAGATTTTTACGGTATGAGACATTGAAAAAACGGCTCCTTTCCAGTGTTCTTTTCTGTGAAAGAATCATAATCAAGGCATAGTTTACCGCAGTCGCTTATCCACCGTAAGTAAAAGGCTACATAACTTTAAACAATGTAATAGACACTTTTAAAAACTACGATTTGCGGAATTTCTCTCTTTCCTTATAAATCAGCTACATGACAGCAGCGTGTTTACCTCATTCACTAACTACGTTCAATGCTTGGTGTAAAGATATATGAAGTGTAAGTCAGACTCAAAAAAGCAATTTGAGTTAGTTGTCTATGGTAGTTATTACTTAATTACTATGACTGCGACAAAAATACAAATTTGTAATGAATTTTTAAATATTCACGGATAACTGTTTTCTGTTCACTGTTTATTTAGGTAGTATCAAGACTCGCTCACGAGTATCAAAAACTCATTCACGAGTATCAAAGACTCGTTCACGAGTATTCAAGACTCATTCACGAGTATCAAAGACTCGTTCACGAGTATCAAAGACTCGTTCGCCAGTATTCAAGACTCGCTCACCAGTATCAAAGACTCGCTCGCCAGTATTCAAGACTCGTTCGCCAGTATTCAAGACTCGTTCGCCAGTATTCAAGACTCGCTCACGAGTATTCAAGACTCGCTCACGAGTATTCAAGACTCGCTCACGAGTATTCAAGACT
>NZ_CAWUDJ010000060.1:0-27936 GCF_963920875.1 Anabaena sp. CCY 9910
CTGACTCACTCTGATTTTGTATTTTCCTCTGCTTAGAGTGACAAATGAGGGTTAAAATCTTCCAGCGATATTCCATCGCTTGCTTGGCAATCTCAAGTTCTTTAGGGTTGAGTAGATCCAACCGTTGTGCATCACGACCTAACAGCCAGAGAATAATACTTTCTATGGCAGCCACATTTTGTTCTGGACACTCCGCAGCTAGCCGCTTGCGCCAAAATTGCGCTAGTTTTTCTGCTTCTGTTGCCATAGCGAGATTGCGCTCCTCGAAACCCTGTTTTAAAGTTTGCATCACAACCCCCATTTGTCGCACTTATCTTGTGAGCCAGCAAATCACCGTGAGTCCGTCATCTTGATGAAGACGTATCAACGATTCCATTGTTATTACGTCTTTATTGACGAATTTTATGCAGAAATTTATCTTGTTCTGGATTTTTGTTCGTCTTCAAGTTGCGGAAATCTATATATATCAAGCATTTGCTTCAATCTAGGCGAAATTAAAATTTTGTAAACTTTTGGGTTGGAATCACGGATGGGGCATTTACCCAGAGTAAGTGCAGATGCTGAATTTTTTGAGAAGCGTTTAGAAAAACTAACATTTTGTACCCAGAGGAGCGGAAATAATACACTCCTATTCAGACGCTATTTTAGCCATATAAGTTTCATTTCAGGGAATTTAGCGACGATAATCTTGAATTTTTAGGGATGGGGTATTAAACCAGATCCAAAACAACTAACAAATGACACACAGCGCAATAAAAATGTAACAAAAACTACAAAATTACCATTTTTCTGGAAAACCAAAGATAAGCTAGGCATATATATCTGATTCGCAAAAATGCTGCGAATAGGAGAAAATTATATGGTTTCAATGCCTACCCTACCGTTGGAAGGTGCTAGTCCAGCCCATATTTGTCCATTTGATCAAGCTTGTAGCTACTTAGAAGCAGCTGCAAAAGAGTTGAGGTTAGATCAAGGGACGCTGGAAATTCTCAGTCACCCACGTAAAGTTGTGACAGTCTCTATTCCTGTGAGATTAGATAACGGCGACATCCGGGTACTAGCAGGACACCGAGTACAGCATTCTGATATATTAGGCCCCTACAAAGGTGGAACACGTTACCATCCAGCTGTGACATTGAGAGAAGTATCTGCTCTGGCAATGCTAATGACTTGGAAATGTGCGCTACTGGGTATTCCTTATGGTGGTGCGAAGGGAGGTATTGCTATAAATCCCCAACACTACAGCGTAGGTGAATTAGAGAAAATTACGCGTCGTTATACAAGCGAATTGATTAAAGATATCGGCCCTGCCGTAGATATACCAGCGCCAGATGTGGGAACTTCTGCCCGTGAGATGGCTTGGATGATGGATACTTACTCTGTGAATGTTGGTCACGCAGTCCCAGGGGTTGTCACAGGTAAGCCAATTTCCATTGGTGGTTCACGGGGAAGAGAAATGGCAACTGGACGCGGTGTAATGATTATTGTCCGTGAAGCATTGGCGGATATGGGCAGAACCTTAGAGGGAGTAAAAGTAGTTATTCAAGGTTTTGGTAATGTAGGCGGTGCTGCGGCTGAATTGCTGTACCAAGCTGGAGCCAAAATTATTGCTGTTTCTACAGGTGCAGGAGGTTTATTTGCGGCTGATGGTCTCGATATTCCAGCCTTAAAAGCCTACGCTGCGGAAAATCATCGAAGTATTGTGGGTTTTCCCCAGGCAGTAGCAATTAGTAATGCAGAGTTGCTAACTTTACCTTGCGATGTTTTGATTCCCGCAGCTTTAGAAAACCAAATCACTGAAGAAAATGTAGACCAGATACAAGCGCAAATTGTCGCGGAAGCTGCTAACGGCCCGGTAACTTTGGAGGCTAACCGAGTTCTAGAGGGGCGGGGTGTGACTGTACTACCAGACATCTTGGCCAATGCTGGGGGTGTGGTGGTGAGTTATTTAGAGTGGGTACAAGGTCTTTCCTACCTGTTTTGGGATGAGGAGCGTGTCAACCGGGAAATGGAACACTTGATGGTGCAAGCTTATCATCAAGTGATTAAACAGTCACAGATGCGGCAAGTTCCTTTGCGATTAGCCGCTTATACCTTGGGTGTAGGTAGGGTTGCTCAAGCGTTGAGCGATCGCGGTCTTTATCCTTGAAGAAGGGATTGGGGATTGGGGACTGGGGACTGGGGACGAAATAAACTCTTTATTCTCTCCACGCCTCTGCGCTACCCTGCGGGTACTCCTGCGGAGAACTCGTAGAGTAGCCGCAAAGCGTCTACTGCGTGATAGAAATCATCCCACATTTATGCAACGCCAGATTTTACTCTCTACTCTCCTCAATTTTCGGTGCGTTAGGACTAGTTTCCATAACGCACCTTTGTATTTTAATTACGCGCCTTCCCGTAATTTATCTAAAACACTTCTATCTTCCAGAGTGGAAGTATCGCCAGAAACTTCTTGTCCGGCGGCGAGATTTCGTAGTAAGCGCCGCATGATTTTACCCGATCGCGTCTTGGGTAATGCGTCGGTAAAGCGGATTTCCCCTGGACGAGCGATCGCCCCGATTTCTTGAACTACGTGTTGTTTGAGGGCTTTACTCAAGTCATCGCTGGCTTGATAAGTGCCTTCTAGGGTGACAAAAGCTACCACTTCTTCGCCTTTGAGGTCATCTGGTTTACCTACCACTGCCGCCTCAGCTACTGCTGGGTGAGACACTAGGGCTGATTCTACTTCCATTGTACCGAGGCGGTGTCCTGACACATTCAATACATCATCCACACGCCCCATTACCCAGAAATAGCCGTCTTCATCTTTTCTCGCACCATCACCAGCAAAGTAAGTATAATTGCCATCCTTGGGGGGAATATGTTCCCAGTAGGTACGGCGGAAGCGTTCAGGATCGCCGTAGACAGTCCGCATCATTCCTGGCCAGGGATAACGCACGGCTAAGTACCCACCTTCGTTTTCGGGTACGGTGTTACCATCTAAATCAACTATGTCGGCCAGGATGCCAGGGAAGGGAAGGGTAGCGGAACCGGGTTTAGTGGAAATTGCCCCTGGTAGAGGGGTGATCATGATACCGCCAGTTTCAGTTTGCCACCAAGTATCAACGATGGGGCAGCGATCGCCACCAATAACTTTGTGATACCACATCCAAGCTTCTGGGTTAATTGGTTCACCAACGGTTCCTAATAATCTTAAGGAAGAAAGGTTGCGGGCGTTGGGATGGTGTTCACCCATTTTAATAAAGGCGCGAATTGCGGTGGGTGCGGTGTAGAAAATGTTCACGCCGTATTTTTCGATTACATCCCAGAAGCAACCAGGATTAGAGGCACGAGGCGCACCTTCATACATTAGTGTGGTTGCACCGTTGGAAAGGGGGCCGTAAACAATGTAACTGTGTCCAGTAATCCAGCCTACATCGGCAGTACACCAATATACATCTGTGTCTTGTAGGTCGAAAATCCACTTGGTGGTCATGTGAGTATATAAGTTATAACCGCCAGTGGTGTGGACAACACCTTTGGGTTTGCCAGTGCTACCAGAAGTGTAGAGGACAAATAGCAAATCTTCGCTGTCCATTGGTTCGGCGGGACAGTCTGCGGACGCACCTTTTTGTAAATCGTGCCACCAATGATCCCGTCCTCCCAACTGCATATAAATATCTTGTCCGGTACGCTTGACAACCAGGACGTTTTCTACAGATGGAACAGCACCATCAGCTAAGGCTTTGTCTACCTGTTCTTTCAAGGGAACGATCGCATCTTTTCGCCACCCACCATCAGCTGTAACTACTACCTTGGCTTGGGCATCAATTAAGCGATCGCGCAATGCTTCTGCACTGAACCCACCAAATACCACGCTATGAGGTGCGCCAATTCTCGCGCAGGCTAACATGGCGATCGCCGCTTCGGGAATCATCGGCATATAAATACCGACGCGATCGCCTTTCTGCACTCCCAGTTGTTTCAAAACGTTGGCGAACTGGCAAACTTCTCGATGTAATTGGGCATAAGTTAAAGTACGGGAATCCCCTGGTTCCCCTTCCCAAATCAAAGCAGCTTTATTTTTCCGCCAAGTTGTGAGATGTCTATCTAAACAGTTGTAGGAAATATTAATCTTCCCACCCACAAACCACTTAGCGAAAGGTGCTTGCCAATCTAATACTGTGTCCCATTTTTGGAACCAGTGCAGTTCTGTTTCGGCTAATTCTGCCCAAAATTTCTGCGGATCAGCTTTGGCTTTGTCGTAGAGACGTTGGTAATCTTCTAGACTTTTAATCTGGGCATTTTGAGAAAACTCGGCACTGGGATGAAATAAACGTTTTTCTTGCAGAATTGACTCTATAGTTGGCTGAGACATAGTTATAAGGATGAGTAGTATTGTTACTGAAAACTATTTTTATCGGAGTTGTGTCCAACAATATTTAGATTTTCATTAAGCTAAGTAAGCGACAATTACTTAGGACTTACGCAAACAGGTTATCTGTTGAGGCCGGGTGTAAGGGTTTCCAGCATTTATACTCCTACACCTTGTCCAAACCCTTGATCTTTACTTTTCATGCGTAAGTCCTATTACTTAGTTATTTTCATTATGACCTCGACAGTTAGGCAAGGATGATGTTATTAGTCTACGGAAATTCCCTGATAACTGCTGTAGGTAAGCTGAAGTTGCACAATCCATTATGAGGGCTGTTGACCTTTGCCGTTGACAGTTAACAGTTAGTAGGGTGCGTCAGTATGAATAATTCTGTCGTGCAGCTAAATTTTTTCTTACTGATCAGTGCTTATGGTCTTCTTTAGGTGGTGGAGGGTGTCTGAAGATAGAGGCTACACGAATGAGCGATCGCAGATCATCACCAATCATCACTATTATTAGTGATATTTGGTCACAAGCTATGATGTTGTGACGCAAAATTATTACAGGGAAAACAATGGAGAACGCTTAGATGATATAATAGTTGGCTATTAATTTTTATCCCTCAAGGGTAAACTCTACTACTGCTTAAACAAATTAATCTATTTAGGTTGATGTGTTGTATGAAGATACATTTGATATTTTTGTTAAATAAGTTAGTAGTCAGTAAAATTTAGGTATAAATTGGAAAAAAGCGTAAGTTCTTGAAAGTTAGCCATAGTTTGCAAGCAAAAGACATTAAGGACAAACTCCATTCCCTCATTGAGCAGTCATCATCTATAGACCCCAATTTAGCCAGAAGATTGGATGAAATTAATCGTTGGGTAAAAAATATCAAGCCAGGTTCTCTGACAGCAAAGCCCTATGTCTTGGCGTTTCTTTTAGAGGTAATTACCGACTCTACCATTTGGCTGATAGTTAAATCATTACCTTCCCCAGAAGAACAACAGGCAAAATTTGCCCAGATGACTGCTAATGAAAGATATTGGTACGGTTATCTGTTTCCCAAATGGATTAATGCTAGTGACTCCAAGTTCTACATTTGGAAACAAAAATTGATGGCAGGAGAGTTTAATCAAGGCGATGATGATATCATTAAATCAATAGCGCAAGATATTGCCAGTCGAGACGGGAGTTTTTGGCAGCGCTACATCGCAGACCTTTCGATGGCAACGGATTTAATTGTTAGTAATCATAACCAACAACCATTGTGTGTTCAAGTTACCAGCGTCAGTAAAGAATTGCATCAACAAAAATACCAGGCTTGGGAAAACACATTGCGATCGTGGGAAATACAAAGAGGGTTATTTTTAAGTTACAACCCTCAAGATGCTAATTTTGTCAACCAATTAGTTAACGTAGCACTTTATAACAGTGATTACCTTGCTGGTGGTAAGTACTTAAATTTCTCTTAATTATCTTGAAAGTCCGATACTTAAAACTTCTGCTGTCAACTATCTAATTTATCTGCCCATTACAGCTTGATATGGCTAATCAAAGAGAAACTAATAGCTACACAAATCAGGTGGACGAATTTACAGAAGCATTAGCAACAGCCAGAAAAATGCAGGAAGACTGGCTCAATTATGGGATCCAATTCATCCACATTTACGTTGAAGATGCTCACGGAGATTGGTTAGAAACATGGGGAGATGAAGAAATATTTACTAGTTCGATACTAAGTAAAATCAAAGAATTTTTGATCAGCGATGATATTGTAGCTCGTAGGTTAAGAAAACATTTAGGCGATGACCCACAGTCGGTAGAATGCCATCGCTCACTATTTGATATAGCAGTCAACCTAGAAGAATGCTGGCAATATCCAACAGATGAAAGGTTAACTGCTATTAAGCATCTATTAGCTAACGATAAAACTTCTGAGATTGCTATTTTGGATTTAGCGAATAGTTTGGTGCAGAAATTGTCAGAAATTCTATGAAAAACTTAAGATACTAGCGGCGAATAGGTATAGCCTGTAATTGTTCTACATGGTTTTTAAATATATACCATGTTTGATTTGTGCGATTACAAGGTAATGGACTATCAAAAGTCACTGTATAGTAGTCTTTGGCTTTTTCCACCCGATTACCTTCACGGTACTCGGCATTATTATTACGATTATCGCTAATAGATGAAACAAAAAACTTTTCCCCTGTCCTCACTCCACATTTTTTGTTATTGTCTGTAATTTCCGTTGACTGGCGAAACCAATTCTCTTGCAACTTAAAAGTTGTACCGCCGGCAACGGTCACTCTTAAAATCCTAATCACAGGAACACTAGTGGTTTGGGGGTAAGCGGCGTGAGGAATCATAGTACCCAAAGACGCACCGACAATACCTAAGCAACAAATTAATTTTCGGGAATGCAGCCTGAAATTATCAATAAGCATGGAAAATACCCTGGATTTTACGTATGTACAACAGTGTTTATTGCATGATTTTACACTAATCTCGAATATGGCGCTTCTCGGTTGTATGCGATACACTCTGACCTCTCTCCATAGAGCGAAGCTCTTCTCATAGAGTACCTCTCTCCTTGTAGAAAAGAGGCTTTGAGGTTTTAGGGAAGTGGGGGTTAGGTCTGTATTAGACTCAACTGCAAACCGCTATATGATCAAGATGCCTGGGTGTCGTGATAGGTGAAAAACCATTTTTGTGGCTATGTAACTACAAAAAATTTATACATCTTTCCGGATTTTCTCTAGGAGATTTTTTCTTCAGCACATCAGAACAGATAAAATTATTAGTTACTTGATAGGGATTTCTATCGAAAATTCCGAACCTTTACCTAATTCAGAAATACACTTAATTTGCCCCCCGTGTTTTTCTACAACAATTTGATAGCTAATAGACAAACCTAAGCCAGTACCTTGTCCTGGTTCTTTTGTAGTAAAAAATGGTTCAAAAATCCGCGATCGCATCGCTTCTGGAATCCCACAACCATTATCAGCGATGCAAATTACCACTGCTTTATTCTTGATAAATTTCGTGCTAATTTTAATTTGTGGTTTATCTACTATTCCACCTATCAATATTGACTTTTCTAGGGCATCGATTGCATTATTGATGATATTCATGAATACCTGATTCATTTGGGCTGCATAGCAGAAGATTTCAGGTAAATCACCATATTCTTTGATTACTTCAATCTCCAAAATATTAGTATTTGCTTGCAAGCGGTGTTGTAATATCAGCAGAGTACTATCAATACCTTCATGTAGATTCACCATTTTCATTTCTGCTTCATTAAGTCGAGCAAAAATTCTTAGTGATAAGACTAATTGAGAAATGCGCTCTGCACCAAATTTAATGGAACTGAGAATCTTAGGTACATCATCAGTAATAAAGTCTAAATCTAATGCTGTTATATTTTCTTGGATTTCTGCTTTTGGTTTAGGATAGTTTTTTTGATAAAGATGCAGCAATTGAAATACATTTTCGATGTGTTCAGTAACATAGGTGATGTTACCGTAAATAAAACTAATTGGATTGTTGATTTCGTGTGCAATACCCGCCACTAGTTGTCCTAAACCAGCCATTTTTTCACTTTGAATTAACTGGCTTTGAGTTGCCTGTAATTCTTTGAGTGTTTGAGTGATTTCTTCCTTTTGACGATGTGTTTGTTCGAGTAATTCTGCTTGCTGGAGTCCTACGCCTAATTGATTAGCAATCTGCACTAGTAAATCTACTTCCTCTTCTTGCCAATCACGAGGTTGAGTATTTTGATAAGCAGCTAGTAATCCCCACAGTTTTTCGCCTTGGAAAATTGGCACAACTATATATGCTCTGGCTTCCATCGCTTCGATGAGGGCGATATGGTATCTAGAATAATCTTGGCTGTAAATATCTTTAACAACTAGAATTTTACCGTTGAGGAAATATTCACCTTGACTTTTTTGCAAGTAATCGTCTGTAATCACAGTGAGAAGTTTACTTACTGGTGTCCAACCATTACCCAAGGATTCAGCGACAAATTCCCCACTCCAATCAGGCTGGAAACGGTAAATAATTACGCGATCAACTTCCAACAATCGCCGGACTTCTTCAGTACTAGTAGCAAAGATGGTATCAAGATCAAGAGAACGGCGGATTTTCTCTACTGTGGCTGCTAATGCTTTTTCTCTCTCTGCTGCTTTGCGTTCTCGTGCGGCGGCTTGAGCCAATTGTACAGCTTGCACCTTTAACTGTTGCAAGGTTTCTGCTTGTTGTAAGGCTACACCTAGCTGCACACCAACTTGAGCCAATAAGTTAATTTCTTCATCTTGCCAATAACGGGGTTGGGAGTTTTGATAAGCTACTAACAAACCCCATAACTTATCCCCTTGGGAAATGGGAACAAAAACTTCATTCCGTGCATACTTACCTGCTTGTATTTCTTGCAGCAGTAGACGTTCTGTAACAGGTTGAGGCTTAACTATGGGTGTCCAACCATCAACAATGGAATCGGCGACAAATTCACCACTCCAGTCTGGGTAAAAGCGATAAATTGCTACCCGTTCTACGCCTAATAGACTTAGCACTTCTTGAGTGGTAGTTTTAAAAATGGTATCAAGATCAAGAGAACGGCGAATTTTCTCTACAGTGTTAGCCAAGGCTCTTTGTCGTTCCGCAGCTTTAGCAATTTCGCTTGCTTGAGTTTGCATTTGCTGTAGATATTCTGCTTGCTGCAACGCTACACCTAACTGGGTACTGATTTGGGTGAGTAAGTATACCTCATCATCTTGCCAATCACGTACTCCTGCGTTTTGATAGATTGCTAATAAGCCCCACAGTTTTTGACCGTGGTAAATAGCAATAATTACGTAAGCTCTAGCTTGATAGGTTTCTAGTATTTTGATGTAACAGTCGCTAAAGCCTGCGTTATAAATATCATTACAGACACGATAAATTTCACATTTGGTGAAGCTACCACCTCTGGTTTCTTGTAAGTAAGTATCTACTGTTGGGGTAGATGCTAAATCTTTGGCGCTACATTCGCTGACGTTCTTTCGTAATTCCGGTTTCTTTTCTTGTTCATCTATCAAAGAAATCCAACCATCAGCAAAAGATTCAAAGACAAATTCACCACTCCAATCTGGATTGAAGCGATAAATAGCTACGCGGTCAGCATTCACTAGCTTTCTAATTTCTATAGTACTAGTGCGGAAAATGCTTTCTAAATCTAGGGATTGGCGAATTTTTTCGATAGCGATCGCCATACATCTTTGCCATTCTGCGGCTGTTTCTCTAGCTTTGGCTTGTGCTAGTTGTGCTGATTGCGCTTTTACCTGTTCTAGATAATCTGCTTGCTGTAAAGCTACTCCCAAATGTTCGGCGATTAATTGCACAAACTCAATTTCTGATGCTTCCCATTGTCGAGGAGTACTACACTGATGAACACATAATAATCCCCACAACTCTTTTCCTTTTATTAAAGGAGCAGCTACCTTAGCGCGTACTTGCAACTTTTCCAGTCTCTGAATGTGATAATCACTAATTCCCGCTTGGTAAATATTATCTATTACCTTGATTGTGCCTTGCTGATAAGGTTGAGCAAATTCCTCAGCAAAGCAGTGATAGCTTAAAGTAGGGGGTAATCCATCGCTGAATTCGGATGTTAATACCGAAATCCATTCAGAACCCACATCTTCATAAATAAATTTCCCTTCCCATCTCAACTCAGGATAGAAACGGAATACTCCTACCCGATCAGCATTTAATAGTTGGCGTACTTCCGTAACGGTAATTTGGAATATTGTTTCTATGTCCAAAGACTGGCGAATCCGACCAATTACCCCAGAAAGAGCTGTCTTCATATCTGGTTGAGATTCTGACCCGGAATTTGTTTGTATGGGTTTTACTGTAGAAGAGTTTTCCATTCCCTGTAGGACTTAAAATATCGCAAAGCATTCTATCTCAGAGTTCCCTGAAGGAGGAGAAATGTAACAAGTGGGGAGTGGGGAGCAGAGGAGCAGGGGAGCAGGGGAAGTAAAGGAGAATACTAATGACTAATAAAAATTGTACAGACGCGATTAATCGCGTCTCTGACAACTGACAACTGACAACTGACTAATGACTAATGACTAATGACCAATAACACACACAGCGCCATAAAAATTTAGGGACACGATATAATCATGTCCCTGGAAGAAGATTTTTGTAAAACTGCGTTCAAGTTGTCGCTTGAGAATTATCGCCGTTTAGGAGTGCTGCTTCGGAGTGCGCGCTTTTCATTTTCTTGAAGACGGCGATCGCGCCAGTCTGCTACCGTTAAATAAACAACGCCACCTGTAACAGATAGTAACAGCACTAAGGCGACTAGAGCCAAAATACTTAGGAATGGACTTTCCACAATTCCCCTACAGTCCGTTACGTCCCCAAACTACCATCGCAATCGACCAAGTAAACACAACTAACAGTGATACCCAACCAAGTGTCAAAATCGCCATAGTCTCTCTTTGGAAATTATTTACAAAATGTCTCTACTATTTATCATACTGGGGACTGGGTACTAGGGATTGGGTATTGGGCAATTTTCTCATGTTTCATCTCTAGTTGAACGCTGCTGTGAATCCAGAATTTATCATGAATAGAATTTTCGATGGGCAAGTAATGGCTGAACGGATAGAATCCATTAAAGCTGGTATAATCGGCGGATTTTCGTTGGGTTTGGCTTTTATCATCACTAGTTTGCTGAATACTCTGGTTTTGGCGAAATATTTTTCCTCGCTCTTAAGTCTGCAAATAGATGTTAATTGGCCTTGGTTGTTTAGTGGAGCGATCGCTGGTTTCTCTGGTTTATTATTTGGTATTACTTACCGCTATATTATCCGCACAGATAAAAATTCTCATCTGAAAGACGGTGCTGTGATGGCTTTTGGTTTGGTGCGGGGTTTAACTCAGCTAGAAATGGGGTGGAATAGCAGCAACACAGTCTTACCTTTTGCAGTCATGGCTGGTGAAAGCATATTGTGGTTTGCGACGGCGGCGATCGCTCTTGATCTGGCTATCCAACTCGGTTGGGTGAAATCTTTCTCATCAAGCTAAGTAAACTATTTCGTTTTACTTCAAGTTTCAGTCATCATCATCAGAATCATCAGAGTCATTAATCATCGTTCCATAATTCACCTGTTTTGCTTCACTTTTATTCACCTTGACTGTGCGATTGATGCGTTTAACTCCACTCAAGGTGATCAAAGTTAACAGCCCTCCAATTAATCCCATTTGCCACAAGCCGCAACCAATTGCTGCTCCCAAACCTGCCGCAGTCCATACACAAGCTGCTGTTGTTAAATTACGTACTTTAGGCACTGTAGTTTTACCGGGTGAATCTTGGAGAATCAATCCTGCTCCTAGAAACCCGACTCCAGTTGTGACACCTTGAATTGTGCGACTCAAAGCATTAGTCGCTGCATAAGGGCTGTCGCCCTCAGCTTGTAGAGGAATCATCACAAAAAGCGCCGCCCCCATACTCACCAACATAAATGTTCTCATTCCGGCTGGTCTACCCCCTTTTTGACGGTTAAATCCAATCAAACAACCAACTAAAAGTGCCATTGTCAGCCTGAATGCTATGTGTGGCCAATCACTAGCGGTCAAATACATCGCTCCCACTGCCTATTCCTCCTAGAAAAAATTTTAGATTTACTGTCATTAGGCTTCATTAATACCCTAAGAACAGTAAACTTACTGTTTTACCGTAATTTAAATTTAGTTTAACAAAAGGTTATCTTTAAGTAAGTTAATATACTGAAAAATTTCTAGGGCAGAGCCACAGGCTGTTTTCCATTTAGTCGAAAATCCTTAGTCTCAAGCCTTAAGTTATGGCTTAATAAGCTCACCTAAATGGCATCACGACTAATGAGGGCTGTTAACTTTTGACCGTTAACCGTTGACAGTCAACAGACCTCATGATGAGTTATGTAACTTAAAAGCGGAATAGCTTATACATTAAATTGGTGGGAATACAGTAGTTTTCTAAAAGCCTCTTGCTTGCTGACGAGGAATATGTGATACTTGTAAACATAAAATACGGTAAATCGATAGAGTTACAGGTATTTCAAAAGTATCAAAATATTATTGGGAGTTGAAGCTAATGGCTCGTATTCTAGCGATCGCAGGTAGTCCTTCTCATCCATCCAGAACTTACGGAATTCTGGAACATACTGCCAAGCTGTTACAAGAAGAAGGTTTGCACGTAGACATTCTTTCCGTACGTGATTTACCTGCGGAAGATTTGGTATTTGGTAAATATGACAGCCCAGCGCTAGAACAACCAAAAGACCTATTAGCAAAAGCAGATGGTGTTATTATTGCCACTCCCATCTACAAAGCTGCTTACACAGGCGTACTAAAAGCATTTTTAGACTTGCTACCACAGAAATCATTGACAGGAAAAGTAGTTTTACCAATTGCTACCGGTGGAACTATCGCTCATTTATTATCAGTTGAATATGCTTTAAAACCCATATTGGGTGAACTAGGAGCCAGACATATTTTAGCTACCGTTTACGCTGTGGACAAACAAATTGAACGTCAAACCGATGGTAGTGTGCAACTTGATGCAGAAATCGATCAAAGACTTAAAGAAGTTCTCAAAGATTTAGTTAAAGCTGTCAAACATTCTGCCATCGCTACTCAAGAATTAGTTAATGCCAATTAATCTGATTGGCAGAGTCAATAGTCCAGATGGTAAAACTGAGAATTTGGCTAATGACTAATCAAGTTTATACCTCCGTATTCTGTTAGCAGATAGGGAAACATGACTTATCTGCTACTTTTCTTAAAATCTGGGAAAACTATTAAAATTTACCTACATATTCCTATTACCTTGGCAAAAATTTTATCCTTAACGTAAATTCATGAATTACAAATTTTCCCTAGTTGTCTCCTAACCTCTGCTAGTAGTAAATAGTGGGATTTACTCCTACTATTTTCTACTTTACTTAAAGAATCTCATAAATTTAACTGCAAATTAGGCACGAAAACCAAGCTAAGTTAATACGCGTCTAAACTGCATAACTACTAATAAGGGATGTTGAGAGTCAACAGTTAACAGCCCTAAGGATGGATTGTATAACTTCAAAGCAGAATAGCTTACTTGTAAGTCTACCTTGCTATAACTATGAAATTTCGAGATGGAAACTTCTATGAACCCACAGTCTGATGTTCTCTTGGAACTGTGCGATTTTCTCTATCCTCGTAGTCCATACTATGGGCAGTTTAAGCCAGAGTATTTGGCATTTAATGCAAACTTACAAGAATTTTCCCAACGAGTAAATTACATTTGTAACTTGCAAACTGGCGGCAAAATTACTCCAGAAGAAGCCTATAAACAAATACATCTGCTTTGGAAGCAGTTAAAACACGCCAAAAAGTCAATAGAAGTTGTTTAATTTATTTTTGATTAACTGATTTAAAATTCAGAAAAAAGTAATTTTGTCGCTTCTTCCAACACTTTTAGTCCCCGCAAGGAACCTTGAATTAGCCGAGCTGCTGCAATAGGTTGACCAAGGAATCTTAATCCTAAAGATAAAGGTTGTAGAGAACCGTCGGGATTGATGGCTGCTGTGATGTCAGGGATATCGTGATGACAATCATCGCTAACTACCCTAAGCATAGCTACTGCTACACCAGATCCATTGAAACACTCTAGGGTAGCAAATCCTTCCATATCAACGACATCAGCACCTAAAGTTTTGCCAAGATGTCGTTTTTCTGAAGCAAAGCAGATAACGCGATCGCTTGTCAATGACTTAACTAACTTCAGTGTTGGATAATGAGTTTTTAGTGCTGAGTATATTTCTGTAGTGAAGGCAGAATCGCAGACTTGCAATTGTTCCTGATAAATACAACTTTCATACAACACCACATCCCCAACATGATATTGCGGTGTTAAGCTGCCACATAGACCCATAACCAGGACTTTTGGCTGTAAATCGCAGGTAGAGTATTCCTGCTTTGGCAATTGTTGGAGGTACTTGGTTAACGGCTTGATACCCACTGGTACTGGTATAATTTTAGGCGTTTTACCAGTGACTCGACTTAAGCCGCGACACACAGCCATGTATTCAGAACCTTGTGGTACAAGAATTGCGTTGATAGTCATTAGTCAGTTGTCAGTCGTCAGTTGTCAATAGTTTTCCCCTAAACCCCTGCACCCCTAAACCCCTACACCCCTACTCTCCACTTCCCACTACTCTTCGACTCGCAAAGTGTCAAGGATTACTGTAGCATGACAATTAAATATGTCTTCCGCCTGATGAATTTCCAAGATGGTAAAGCTAACTAGCTCAAAATCGGCACGACAACGCTTCAATTTTTCCCGATGGGCAATTGAGTATTCGTGGCTGACTGTCAGTTTTTGGATTGCCGTAGCGGTAGCTGGCGCGCTGGCTTTCAGTTCCCTTAAGTATGCTTTGTTTCCAGATATTACCTTCCCGGTAGTGGTGGTAAATGCTACGGCTCCTCTAAAAACTGCCGTGGATACTGAAGCAAAGCTTACCATACCTATAGAGGAGAGTCTGCGTTCTTTAGAAGGACTAGATAACCTCCGCTCATCTAGCTATCCTGGTCAGGCTGCTGTGAGTCTGGCTTTTAGTGTAGGAACAAATCTCGAAACTTCCACTAGTAAGGTCGAAGCAGCACTCAAGCAGTTAAACCTTCCTCAAGGTGCAAGTTACAAAACGATTCCTTTGAACTTGAATGAGTCTGCTGCTGTGAGTTATGCCATTGAGAGTAATTCTCGGAATCTGGCAGATTTAACAAAGTTAGCTCAAGACCAGATTACACCAGCGATCGCTAAGTTACCAGGAGTGCTGAAAGTTTCGCTGTTGGGCGCTCCGACTGCCTCACCGCCCCTGAATGCTGCCAGTGATAGCCTTGCGGCTCTTAGTCAAGGCGCAGGCACACTGGTAAGGTTCAATGGTCAATCAGCACTGGCATTTCAAGTAATTAAACGTGGTAACGCTAACACCTTAGAAGTTGTTAGTCGAGTTGAGCAAGAAGTGCAGAAGCTCCGAGCTAATCTCCAAGATGTCAAACTCACCTTAGCCGCAACCCAAGCAGAGTATATCCGCCACGCTACTAAGTCAACCATAGATGCGCTCATAGAGGCGATCGTGTTGTCCATTGTGGTGATTTATCCCTTCTTATGGAATTGGCGGGCAACTTTCATCTCCGCATTGGCTATTCCTACGTCCTTGTTGGCGACATTTATCGTGATGGCAATTTTTGGCTTCAATTTAGAAACCATCACCTTACTAGCTCTAGCATTGGTCATTGGGAGTGTAATTGATGATGCCATCCTTGATGTAGAAAATATCATGCGGCACATCGAAGAAGGTGAAACCCCGCGCCAAGCTGCTTACTCAGCCACAGATGAAATTGGCTTAACAGTTGTTGCAACTACCGCCGCCGCCGTAGCCGTATTCTTACCCATCGGTTTGATGGGTGGAGTAGTTGGGCAATTCTTCAAGCCATTCGGCATAACGGTTTCGGCTTCCTATATAGCTTCTACCTTAGTTGCTCGTACCCTATCACCAGTTTTAGCTACCTATTGGCTAAAACCTGTCACAAAAACTCCCGAACGAAAGGAAGCGAACATCTGGGGAAAATTCACCCAATTTTATCGCAACTTACTCAACTGGTCTTTAAGTCACCGTAAAACAGTTGTTGCTTTAGCCGTACTCAGTTTTGTTGCTGGTATAGCTTTAATACCATTCATCCCAAAAGGCTTTATTCCCAAACTAGACCGGGGTGAATTCAACATCACCTACACCGCACCCTTGCCAAAGATCCCTGATTTGGCAGCTTTACAACTACAAGCAAGACAAAGACGCAATATTACCCAATCCCCAATCCCCAGTTCCCAATCCCCAGTTCCCAATCCCCAGTTCCCAATCCCCAACCCCCTCAACGACTCTCTAGAAGTAGCTAAAAAACTAGAAGAGGTAGTGAGAAAATACCCAGATGTGGAAACAGTGTTTACCACAGTTGGTTCTCGTGAGGGTGAGCCGAATAAAGGAACACTGTATGTCAAGCTAAAGGAAGACCGTCAAATCCAAACTGCGGAATTACAAGACCAATTACGCTCAAATTTGCCTAGTCTTCCTGGGGTAAATACCAGTGTGGAAGATATTCAATTTGTTGATACGGGTGGGCAAAAACCTCTACAAGTAGCACTAAGCGGTAACGATTTACAGGGTCTTAATGAAGCTGCTAAGAAAATTAAAGAGCGCATCGAGAAAATACCCGGATTTGCTGATGTCACAGTTACAGGCGAAACCAATACTCAGGATCAGGTTTTGCAAATTGAACGGCTGAACAATCAACGGGTAGCTTATATCAGCGCTAACTTGGGACAGGATTTATCTCTAGGTAATGCTACTGATAAGATAGTAGCGGAAGCCCAGCCCATCTTACCTGCTGGTATCACCTTAAATTTGGGAGGAGATTCGGCACGCCAAAGCGAGGTCTTTGGTAGCTTTGCTTCCACTTTGGCGTTGTCAGCACTGTGCATTATCGTCGTACTAGTTTTACTGTTCAAAAGTTGGATAGACCCAATAGTAATTGGGGTCTCCTTACCTCTATCCATAGTGGGTGCAATGCTGGCGTTACTCTTTACCAAGAGTGACTTTGGCATGATTTCCCTGATTGGTTTTGTCTTCTTACTGGGGCTAGCAAACAAAAACGCCATTGTCCTAGTAGATTACATCAACCAACTACGTCAAGCTGGCTTAAACCGTACAGAGGCGATTCTCAAGGCAGGCCCGGTACGTTTGCGCCCCATCATCATGACCACCATTTCTACTCTGTTAGGAATGTTACCCATCGCCTTGGGTTTGGGTGCGGGTTCAGAATTGCGATCGCCTATGGCTGTAGCGATCGCTGGTGGACTAGTCACTTCTACCATCCTCAGCTTGATTGTGATACCCGTGGTCTATGCCATTTTGGACGATTGGTTTCCCCGGTTTGCCCACAAGGAGAGAAATTAATGCGGGTCTTTGTCACGGGGGCTACGGGTTTTGTTGGTGCTAATCTAGTGCGATTGCTGCTGCAACAGGGATACACAGTCAAAACCCTAGTCCGTCCTCAGAGTAATCTGGGTAATTTACGGGGTTTAGATGTGGAAATTGTCGAAGGGGATTTCGATAATCAATACCTTTGGCGACAGATGTCTGGTTGTCGGTATCTGTTTCATGTCGCAGCCCAATACTCCCTGTGGCAAAAAGACCGGGATTTACTCTATCAAAACAACGTCCTCGGTACTTTTCAGGTGTTAGAAGCAGCCCAAAAAGCAGGAATTGAACGTACTGTTTACACCAGTTCCGTAGCCGCCATCGGGGTAAATCCCTCTGGTGCAATTGCCGATGAAACCTATCAAAGCCCCGTAGATAAGTTAATTGGACATTACAAAAAGTCCAAGTTTTTAGCAGAACAGGAAGCTGTGCAAGCCGCAGCTAAAGGACAAGATGTAGTCATCGTTAACCCCAGCACCCCTATTGGCCCTTGGGATATCAAACCTACACCCACAGGGGATATTATTCTGCGGTTTTTACGGCGACAAATGCCCGCTTATGTGAATACCGGACTGAATTTAATCGACGTGCGGGACGTAGCTTGGGGACATTTACTAGCCTTGGAAAAAGGGAAAAGTGGCGATCGCTATATCTTAGGACATCAAAACCTCAGCCTCAAGCAACTACTTGAGAAACTGGCAGAAATCACAGGTTTACCCGCACCCCAATGGACTGTCCCAGGCTGGTTACCCCTAAGTGTCGCCTGGATGGAAGAAAAGATTCTCGCACCATTGGGAAAACCTCCCTCAGTCCCCATAGATGGTGTCCGTATGGCACAACAAACTATGTACTACGATGCCTCAAAAGCCATCAAAGAATTAGGTTTACCCCAATCTCCCGTCGATATTGCCCTGAAAGATGCGGTGAATTGGTTTGTTTCCCAAGGTTACGTCAAGTGAGAGAAGAGAGCAGGGGGAGCAGGCAGGAATAAATTAGGTGATCAACTGACAAATGACAACTGACAACTGACAACTGACAAATGACTATTGAGGAGTAATACAGTGGCGGTTAACTTACAACAAGCGATCGATATCGGTAAGTATTTAGTTACTCAACGTCTTTTAGGACGGAAACGGTTTCCCTTGGTATTAATGTTAGAACCATTATTTCGCTGTAATCTGGCGTGTTCTGGTTGTGGGAAAATTCAGCATCCTACAGAGATATTGAAACAGAATTTGACTCCCGAACAGTGCTTTGCCGCAGTAGATGAGTGTGGCGCACCAGTGGTTTCCATTCCTGGGGGAGAACCCCTACTACATCCCCAAATTGACGAGATTGTCCGGGGATTAGTGGAACGGAAAAAATATGTTTATTTGTGTACCAATGGTTTGTTATTGGAAAAGAGCCTAGATAAATTCCAACCCTCGCCCTATTTGACTTTTAGTGTGCATTTAGATGGGTTGCGAGAGTGGCATGATAAATGTGTAGATCGAAAAGGGGTGTTTGATATTGCCGTCAAAGCCATCAAAGCTGCCAAAGCCAGAGGTTTCCGCGTCACCACCAACACGACTATTTTTGAAGGTTGTGATCCCCAGGAAATGCAGGAGTTTTTCGATTTCCTAGAAACCCTCAACACTGATGGTATGATGATTTCCCCTGGTTATAGTTACGACTGGGCCCCAGATCAAGACCATTTTCTCAAACGAGAACAAACACGCGCCCTTTTTCGAGAAATCCTCACTCCCTATAAAACAGGCAAGAAAAACTGGAATTTTAACCACAACCCCTTATTTTTAGACTTTCTTGTCGGTGAAAAAGATTATGAATGCACGCCTTGGGGTAGCCCTAGTTATAGCGTTCTCGGTTGGCAAAAACCTTGCTATCTTTTGAATGAAGGACATTACACCAGCTTTAAGCAACTACTAGCAGAAACAGACTGGAACAAATACGGCCGCGCCAGTGGTAATCCCAAGTGTGCAGATTGTATGGTTCACTGTGGCTACGAACCTACCGCCGCAATGGATGCGATGCAACCGCAAAATATTACTCGCTCTCTTGGGAGTGTGTTTGGTAGATAGTAGGTAGGGGATTGGGGAATAAGCAATAAGATTATTGTTGGCGTAGCCTGTGTTTGTGCATAAAAATCCAGGTATCTGTAGCATTGCCTACCAAAACCGTGATACGGTTGGCAATGCCTATTCTAGATGTATTTCAGCAAAACGTCGTTGGGTGAGGAAGAAGACGCGATGAATCGCGTCTCTACAAATTGGTATAACTCTCTTTCCTTCCCTGCTTATCTGAACCGTATTGTCTTATAACCAATATTTGAAACAATTGAGAAATTCAATATGGCACAGGCGGAAAACGTAATTGGCACAGAATTAGAACTTTGTTGTTCTTCTCCTGTAACTGGGTTTTATCGTGACGGATTTTGCCAAACGGGGGCTTACGATACGGGGATGCACGTTGTCTGCGCTCAAGTGACAGCAGAATTTTTGGAGTTTACAAAATCTCGTGGTAATGACTTGAGTACACCCTATCCTGAGTATAATTTTCCTGGTTTGCAGCCAGGCGATCGCTGGTGTTTATGTGCAGCTCGTTGGCAAGAAGCACTGGAAGCGGGAGTTGCACCACCTGTAATTCTTACAGCCACCCATGCCAGAGCATTAGAAGTCTGTTCTTTAGCTGATTTGCAACAACACGCTCTGATAAATGGGGATTAGGGACTGGGGAATTGAAACTCAGGAATAAATTTTTCCCCAATCCCCAACACTTTTGCCGTGACTTTGCCAAAATATACAAAAACTTGTCACAATTTTTGCCAATATAATATATTATTTCCCAAAAAAATTCGCTTGGCAAAAATCGGCATGAGTGAAAAAACATTAGAAAGTGGCGGGAAAGCGTTTCTCGTTCTACTTTTGCCAATATCGTTTTTGGTTATTTTCCTGGTTTCTACCTGGAGATTTTTGCTGGCACTGATCGTTCTAGCCATTGGTTTCAAAATTTTCCAAGAATATCAATGGCAACAGTGGTGTCAGCGAGTGAACCCAATTTTCAATCAGTTAGTTCGGGAAAACCAAGGCAAAATTACGCCTATGGATTTAGCAATTCGTGGCAATTTTCCTGGCCCGTCGGCAAAACGTTATTTAGAAGGTAAAGCTTCAGAATTTGGGGCAAGTTTACTACCAGCTGGAGAAGGCGGTGAAGTTTACTATTTCATCACAGCCAGCATTTTAGGTAACATCCTCGACAGTAGTGAGCCAGTGAAACAACTCGCTTCTCAACCAGTGACGACAGAAGCGCGATCGCTCCTAGCGCCACCACCCCCACCAGAACCAGTTTTAGCAGAGCCTGAACCTGAAACTGAACCTGAAGCTGAATTACCACCAGTGACTCATCACGAAGTTAAACCAAATCTGGAAAGACAGCTAATTTTCGGTTCCCTGATTCAATCAGAACTGGCGAAGCGTCTCAATGTATATTCCAGCACTGTTTACAAACGACGCAATGATCCAGATTTTCCAGAATGGACGCGCAGCCGCGATCCTGATGGAATTGCCTGGACTTTTTCCGAAAGAACTAAGGAATTTTTCCCATTAGAAGAAAATTAAGGCAACAGTGTTTTTATTGGTCATTGCTCAGTCATCGTTAACAAACTTAGGACTTACGTATGAAAACGAAATATCAAGGGTTTGGAGAAGGGTATAGGGGTATAGGGGTGTAGGGGTATAAATGTTTGAAACCCTTACACCCTCACACCCTTACACCCTTACACCCAGCCTCAACAGAAAATCTGGGTGCGTAAGTCCTAAAACTATTGACTGTGGACTATTGACTATTGACTTGTTAATTTTTAAATTCTAAGCCTATAGCTTCGCTGATGGAATTTAATTCATGTTCTTCTAACTTTGCCAGCAACCCAGTTAAAATCTGGCTCACCATCATCGGCCCTTGGTAAATCCAGCCTGTATAAACTTGAATCAGGCTGGCTCCAGCAGTAATTTTTGCCCAAGCATCTTCAGGGGTAAATATGCCCCCAACTCCAATGATGGGGATTTCTCCCTGGGTTTGCTGCCAAATAAAACGAATGATTTCCGTGGAGCGATCGCGCACTGGCGCACCGCTAATTCCGCCAGCTTCTTCTTGGGGTGCTTTGCCTGTTTGCTCAATCACTTGAGTTTTCAGTCCATCACGGCGAATTGTGGTGTTAGTAGCGATAATCCCTGCTAATTGGTAGGTTTCAGCTAATCCAATAATGTCAGCGATCGCTTCCCATTCTAAATCCGGCGCTATCTTGACAAATATTGGTTTATGTGATTTATTTTCCTTCTGTAAGACATCCAAAATAGAACTGAGCATCGAGGCATCTTGGAGCGATCGCAAACCCGGAGTATTGGGAGAAGACACATTCACTACAAAATAGTCACCCAACTCCTTGAGTAAGCGAAAACTATTTAAATAATCTTCGGCGGCTGCTTCTAAGGGTGTCACCTTAGATTTACCTAAATTAATACCTATAGGGATGGAAAACAGTCCTTTTTCATCAGCCAAGCGTGTAGCCATCACCGCCGCACCATGATTATTAAAGCCCATGCGGTTAAGAGCAGCTTGATCCAAGGGTAAGCGAAACAGACGCGGGGGAGGATTACCGGGTTGTGGGACAAATGTGACTGTTCCCAGTTCCGCAAAGCCAAAACCCAAACTAGACCAAATTCTAGCTGCTACACCATCCTTATCAAAACCAGCAGCCAAACCCACAGGATTGGGAAACTTTAAGCCAAACAAATTCTGCTCCAGCCGAGAATCTTCTATACACAGTGACTTTTGTAAGATATTTTGCACCCACTTAGTACTTGTGCGATCGCTTGTGTGTGACAGCCAACTCAAACTCCTCATTGTTTGCTGATGCAACCACTCCGGATCAGCCTTCACCAAATCAAATAAAAGTGGACGAACTGCAAATTTATATATATCCATAGTGAAGAGCCAGTAACCAATAATTTTCTTTTCCCAATCCCCAGTCCCCAGTCCCCATTACCCCTTATCCCCAATCCCTTTCATCCCGAAATATCAATCAATACCCGTAAAGATATTAGTGTGGGTAATTTGGGCATCTTATATATTACAAGTTATGTTGATCAAAAATCAGATGGGGCAGCCACATAAATCGATAGCCGCCGAACAACCAATTCTTGCCTTAGGACGTGTTCTGCAAATCCTCAGGGAGGAAGATGATGTTGATGTTCTGATTGAAACTACTATTAATTACATTCACCGTGAGTTTAACTACAAGCTGATTTGGATTGCTAGTTACGATCGCCTGAAACACACTTTATTTGGTAAAGGAGGTATCGCTCCTGGTAGTGACATTAACTTTTTACGTAGACGGTTGGTTCTACAACCGGGGGATTTATTAGAACAGGTAGTAATTCAACAGTCTCCCTTAGGGGTTGCAGATATCCGCAACGAAAAACGGGCTGGAGAATGGCGAGAAGTTGGTACAAAATTTAATATCCAAGGGACAATCATGCTACCCATGCGTCATAAAAACAGCTGCATGGGATTGCTGTTACTCGGTTCAGAACGTTGGGGTTATTTGCTACCAGAAGATGCTAAAGCTCGTCTGATGATGGTTTTAGGTGAACTAGCAGCCAGTCTCTATCAACAGGAAATAAATTTGCAACAAAAGCAAATCAAGCGTCCTGATGAGCCATTATTACAACTACTAGAAAATATCCGTAATCTGAATAATTTAGAGGAAAGGCTAAAGGCGGTAGTAGAAGCTACCCATAGTTTCGTTTCCCCTAGTCGTACCAATATTTACTGGTTTGAAAGGCAAGGACGCTATTTTTGGTGTCGGATGGGCGATCAATTAGTCAATATTGGTCGGGAAACTAACCGTGAACAGTCAGCCGCAGGGATGACTGTGCAAGACTTAAGTGATTTATATTATGCTTTATCGGTTAATAAAATTATTTGGATTGGTGATGCTCGCAGTTCCTTAGAAGGCCAGTTTACAGCTAAACTGTTGCAACGTCTGCGGGTGCGATCGCTCTTAGCAGCCCCGATTATTTGGCAGAAAGACCTGTTGGGATTTCTGGCGGTAGAAGGTTATGAACCACGCATCTGGACGGAAGCTGATAAAAATTTTGTTCAAGGCGCGGCGGGGTTTCTATCGCTGGTAGCACCTAACGACAAAATAGAAAATATTGTTAAACAAATTCAAGACGATTCCCAGTTAACTAGTGAAGTGGCTCAAAGTATCTACACTCACCAAGACTGGAAGGAAACTTTACGGGTTTGTGCTGCTAAAGTGTTACATCGCTTTAATGCTACTCGTTTTTTACTCTTACATTACGACCCTGACCAGAATAATTATCAAGTTATTTATCAAAATCAGCCCCACCATCGCCGTCCTCTAAGCTGTAGCTTCGGTTTATTGTCGCAGACTGACAGACAGATGTTGAAATCGGCAAATGCTACAGTGGCAGTAGAAAATGTAGAAGCAGATTTACGATTTTTTAACTGGCGGCCTCTTTTATTAGAGCATGGCGCGCGATCGCTGTTAATGTGCAATTGCACTCAAGATCCGAAAGCAGAAGTATTATTAGTTGTCACCCACACCAGCCATCGCAGTTGGACGAACCTAGAGAGGGAACTGCTGTGGGTTGTCAGTCAACAAATAGGGGTAGTTGTCAAACAGTGGCGACTACAAAAGAATAACGAACAACAGCAACAAGTCCTCCAAAGTATCCAAAATTGTCTACGGATTTTAGACGGAACTGAGAGCGAAGACAGCGAAACTGAAAAAAATCATTTGGAATGTGCAGCACTCAGGCAAATTGCATCTGTGTTTAACTGCCCTTTGGCACTGTTATTGTCTTGGTCACATGGCGAGTCTACAGCAGAAATTATCCCTGGTGTAATTCCCGATAATCGATTTGAAGTTGAGGTATCAGCCAAACTTTCCATTCAATATGAAGCTGTAATTCAATGGGCGCTGGTGGAAAATAGTTACTTAAATGTCAGTGTAGATCATTTACCTCCAGAAACACGCCAATGGTTACATGGTGAGGGGATTGGACAAGTTTTATTAATGGCTTTACGAACTGGAGTTGATCACCAACCTACGGGAGTTGTATTGTTGGCAGACCATCGAGAACGCCACTGGCCACAACATCGTCTTGATGCTGGCAAAATTTTAATTGATCAGCTTGCTTGGTTGCGTCGTCAACAACAAATTAGTCAACGTCTAGAGTCTACAACCCAAGAGTTACGCCAACTCAATTGGTACAAACATCGTCGTTTGGAAAGCGTCCAGCGCACGACTACAAACTTACTAAAACAAATGTATGATCTGGGCGTTCCTACAAATGATATGGCACATACACGATATCAAGTTTTACTGAAACAGTTAGACCATACATTTACTTCCATCACCACAATGGTCAAACTGGAACAATGGCAGTTACATATAAACTGGGAAACTATGCCCATAGCCAGTTTACTCAAGCGATCGCTCGAACGCATAGATAAATTAGTTCAAGAACAAAAGTTGTGGATTGGTGTCCACGGTTTAGCACAAACCCAGACAGAGAAGGAAGTAACCAACAGTGGTGCATTACTCAAAGGCGTTTCTACCCCAGCGAACCTATCAACAATGGCGATCGCTGGCGATATTGTAAAATTTGAACTAGTCCTTTACGAATTATTGCTCGCCGCCTGTCATCGTTCTCCTAACAGCAGCAGAATAGATATTTGGTGTCGTCATATAGATAAGCAATTTTTAGAAGTATCAATTACAGATAACGGCAAAATTCCCGCAGAATTACTCACAGAGATACAACAGAAAACTCACAACGATATTCTGGCTTTCTGCAATTTTGCTCAATCGCCCAATTTAAATTTGTTAATTTGCCAACAACTGATACAGCAACTAGGCGGGGAATTGGATATCTATCAATCACCTGATAATCGAGTCGTTAGCCGCTTAGTGCTGCCATTGGCTGAAATTAGTTCGTAATTTTTCATTAGGGATATTAGGGTAGGCTGTTGACTTTGTACCTTTTCAGGTGTTAGGGACTTCCAGATCAAAAATCTCCCAAATGTAGGGTGAGTCAGTGCAATAAAACCTAACTGTAACAGGAAATTATTCATACTGACGCACCCTACTAAGTGTTAATTTGGAATAATTTATTGTTTGGTGTTCCCTTAAAAATTCATGCACAATCCTTTCCTGACTGAGTAAAATTCGCAGTGAGAAAAGTTATTTTTGGCGCTTTTTAAGTAACAAGTGATAATAATGGGTATCTACTCGTTACTCATTTAATTTGTTTCACCAATGATGACACCAAAACTGTATGAATAAAAAATGGGTAAATCTCATCAAAGTCAACAGCCTACCCCTATACCCCTACTAATGTTTAAGGATATTCAAGTTAAGCTATACAAATATATTGCATTAATACTGCTATTAATTGTCTCAAATGCTGTGGCATTACCTGCTGTAGCTGCCGTATGCCGTAACTATCATGGTCAGCATATTTGTATTGTTAACATTAATCGTAGTGCTAAAAATTATTGGGAATACAAGGCAAGTATTACTATTGACGGAGAAAAAAGACCACTAGAAGTCTATAATTGTCGGCACAAGTTTAAATTGCAACAAGATGGAACTTTAGTGACATTTCAACGCAAAGATCCAGGTGAGTTTATTTGTAGTTTTTTCAAAAACACCTCATATGGAGGAAAATAAAGTTTTTAGGGGTTGCAAAAGTCTGGCTTAATGGATGGACGAGAGTTTTATTCAAGTTTAATTAGGCTTCATATTCTGCATCATGCAGTTCAGGAGCCAGTTTTTGGGCTAGGTATTATTGAAGAACTGGCGCGCCACGGTTATAAACTCAGCGCTGGCACACTATACCCGATGCTACACGATATGGAACGTAAGGGATATTTATATTCTGTTGAGGAGAAAGCCGGGCGGCAAAGTCGTAGACTCTACCAAGCCACGGACTTAGGTAAAATCACTCTAGAGAATGCCAAAGAAAAGGTACGGGAATTATTTGGGGAATTGTTGGAGGATTAAAATCATCCTGAGTTGCCGTCACTGACGTTGGCACACACCAAACTACTCCCACAAAACTTTCAACGTTTGGCTAATTCTGGAGTTTTCCCCTTCAACCCAATCATTAACTTGAGCATAAATGTTTTTAGCGCGGGTACGCTTTGCAAAAACCATAAACCCAAACGACGAACAAACACCAAGGGAGGGAATTGGTTAGAAAACATCCGGTCTAACATATCAGTGAACCCTAAAATAGCTAGGTTCTCCTTTTGTCGCCAGCTTTCGTAACGTTTCAATACCCGAATGTTGCCAATATCTTCACCAGCTTGATGTGCTTTTTGGATGACTTGGGCTAAAGCGGCGACATCTCGAATACCCAAGTTTAATCCTTGTCCACCAACAGGATGACAATTGTGTGCTGCATCGCCAACTAAAGCTAAACGGGGAAGGACATAACGATCGCTTTGCATGAGTTGTACTTGAAAAACGAAGCGATCGCCTAACAATTCCAATTTACCCATCTGCTGCCCAAAGCGTTGGCTAAGTTCTTGTAAAAATTCTTCATCATTTAAGGCACACAGGGCTTTTGCCTCATTGTGGGGAGCTGTCCAAACGATGCGGCAACGGTTCCCTGGTAGAGGTAAAATCGCAAAAGGGCCACTAGGCCAAAATCTTTCGTAAGCTGTATCGTTGTGGGGTTTCTCTGGCTTGACAAAGGCAACAATGCAGGATTGCCAGTACTTCCAGCCGTGAGTTTTAATACCCGCCGCTTGACGAATAGGCGATCGCGATCCGTCTGCGGCTACCAGTAATTTGCTACGGATTGTGTTTAATTGATCGGCAATTTTGACGGTGATGACTACTTCATTTTGCTGATAATTGGTACTCACCACCTCAGCCGGACAAAGATAAGTCACATTTGGGCAATTCTGCACAAACTCCTGTAGAGGTTCCAGTAACGCTTGATGTTCCGCTACATAACCTAATTCTGGTGTCCCTAAATCTGTGGTTTCAAACTCCACCACACCAGGATAATCAGCATCAGAAAGGCGGACTTGGCGGTACTTGGCAATCTGAGGCAGAATTTTATCCCAAATACCAATTCCTTGGTAAATTAGCGCTGATAGCAGATGAACTGCATAGGCTTGACCTTTGGCTACTGCTGCGGATGAGACTTTAGCCTCAATCAACAGTATATTCAAGCCAGAATCTTTTAATGCCGAAGCTAGGGTTAACCCAACAATTCCGCC
Organism: Anabaena sp. CCY 9910; assembly: GCF_963920875.1. Taxonomy (NCBI): domain Bacteria; kingdom Bacillati; phylum Cyanobacteriota; class Cyanophyceae; order Nostocales; family Nostocaceae; genus Anabaena; species Anabaena sp. CCY 9910. Next base: position 27,730 of record NZ_CAWUDJ010000060.1, read on the forward strand.
GCCGACGATGACCAAATCATAGTGGTATCTTCGCAGTTCTGGCGGTGTCGGTTGAGGAGAAATAGTTTGAGTAATCTGCGTTAGCGCCATTGTTAAGAGAGATTAAGGCATTCTAACTATTATTCTTACGCGATCGCCCCTGTTTGAGCAAGTTATCCCTCTTTTGTTACTACGGGGAGAGTATAATCAGGAAGAAAGCAGACAAAG
>NZ_CAWUDJ010000061.1:0-25502 GCF_963920875.1 Anabaena sp. CCY 9910
TAAGGGCTATGAAGCTTATACAGCAAGCACTTTAGGTTGCTTGTCGCCCCTTGAAAAACTAATATCTGGAATATGCCGCAAATAGGTAGCTGCGGCTATTACTGTCTCTAAACCTTGCGTTAGTGCGATGTTCCCAGAATACATCACAACAAATTTGCCATCGAGTTGATGAACTGTTCTCCACGAATTGTTTTTAGCTAAGGGACGGACAAAATTAACATTCACCCAATTAGGAATACAAAGAACTTTTTTTGCACTTACTCCCTTATTGATTAAATTCTCACGAAAGCCCTCGGCTATGACGCTAATCTTAGTGGCATTTTTATAAGCAAACTTTTCTATAATTTCGCAAAAGCGAATCATTAATTTATTGGTCATCAATCCGACGCGCACAGCCGCTTCTGGTAATATGTCCTGCACATTTAACACCACGGGACACTTATAAAACAATCCCAGCAGAGTTGCTGGTAGTGAAACTAAAAGTGGCGGTACTGTTAATAAAATTAAGTCTGGTCTTTCGCCGTTAAAAGCTTGTGGCAAGCTAGTCACGATAAAACTTAACTCTAGTAATAATCTATCTATTAATTTAGGTTTAGACTTAATTCTTAGGTAACTACGTTGGATAGTTACGCCATTCTTTTGTTCTGTAACATACCACTTACCTTTGTATCCATCGTAAATTTCCCGTTGAGGATAATTAGGCATTCCTGTAATCACTCGCACATGATGTCCTCTCTCTACTAAACCTTCTGCCAGTTCAGTCATCAAAGGTGCAATACCGATTGGCTCTGGATAATAATTGTAGGAGTAGATGAGAATGTGCATGATTTATTATTAATTTTTCTAATGTTTAACGGAAATTATTTTCGATATAGTTGGAACACTTCAGTTAACTAACAATATATTATTTGTAGATTTGTAATCGGAAGCTATATTTAATATTAAAACTGATATTGATATTGCCTAGTTTTCTAGGATAAAAACATAAGAATATATATATTTGGAAACCTCATTCTCAGCTATCCAATTTTAAAATACACATTACATATTATTTATAATAAAAATACTGTAGGCATAAATTTATCTTATGTTTTAATTATTGCTTTTCATTACTCAACTCGTATTGTAGCTTTGTAGCTCAGTTTTTTGAGGGTTTTTACTGATGGTTTATCAAATCTTTAAATTTTTCACGAAATTTCATTTAAATCTTAAAATCTCATAAATATATATTATTGGTGGACATTTCCCTTATATAAATAGACTTTTATGTAAAAAATTTTTAGAATTTGGTAAATTTATAATACTTTTAAGCCTAAGAAATGTGAAATAAGCCAAACATTTACACATTTGTTTGTGTATTATCGAGCGAATAGATTAGGTTTACCACTCATTTATTCATCACTACCTATTGAAGCAATTCCTGAAAATGATCACTCCAATACTCAAACTGGGGAAACGTGAAACAACAATAGGGTGTGTTGTCTTACCATGCGCCGCGCCATGTTGACATTTGGCGAAACGCGTTGATCTACGAACACACCCAAGACTTCTTGTTTTTTAATGTTGATCTAGTTTGCAAAAGGCAAAAGGCAGTAGCCGGAGGCAAGCCGTAAGGCTGGGCAAGATATATCTACGACACACTCCGCATAAGCCAAGCTTCCCCCAGAGAAGGTAGAGAAGGAAAGACAGCTTTTTTCATCAGTTCGTGAGGGCTACTTATGTTTGCAGTAACCTACCTGAATTTGGCTATGCTAGTCTTGCAGTAGCCAAATCGCGGATTAAATTTGTTCTAGACGATAGGTAACTGTTTACGGAATTGATTTCTTCAATACTGAGGGCTTGTTGACTATTAAGCTGCCTCAACAACTGCTTGACCAAATCTGTATCATTGAGGCGAAGAAGAGTGCTGGACTGAGTTTGTTCAACCAAAGACCAAATTTGACGTAGTGTTTTTGAGTTTACGGGGCAGACTTTCATCGCAATCACTCCCTTTACCGCTACCGCATATAAATGCTGTTAACAATCTAAAAAGAATCTTAAATTGTAAAATCTAAAGAAAACCTTAAATATTACAAATATTTACTAATTAGATGTAAATCTAAATGAAAGCTTAAATATCGTTATTAAATCGGGGTCAGCTATTATATAGACCCCAAACATAAAATCTTTCGGGGGTTAACTTCTGTGTAAATAGAAGTTAACCCCTTATTAATACTCAGTTCAGAATATTTGTAGTAGTGCTGTCTCAATACCCATGATATTGCTTCACGCTATGAAACATTTGATGCTCACGAAGCCCTTCGTTTAGCACGACGTTTAGTCTTGTTTGATTTATAACTAGTCAAATTTTCTTTGATGAAGAATGATATACCGTATAATTCCTGAAGTTACTATCTCTGCTAATTACGTAAAGCTGATAAATAATTTGCATAAAAAAATACAATTATTTTAATTAAATAAGTAATAATACACTAGCTTAGTGGTATTCTATTGTTCTAGATATTTCTTTGCCGTCAAAATTAACTGACACTATGTCTCCAAGTATAAATTAGGAAATTCCGTATAAATTGGAAAATAAAGTTAAGTATCTCAGCCTAAGTATTTATGGGTTGGTAAAATAGTGATAATTTTACCTTGGGTATTTACTGATGAAATTTCTTGTGTATTTGTGTAACGCTCACTAACGATTCGATCTCGCTGAGTTATGTACATATACGGTACTGTTGTCTGGATGAAGGTCTACATTTTGATCTAAAAAATTTCAGGTTAGTTGATTAGGTTCTCAGTGAAATTCTTTAAAAATAGATGAGTTTAATAAGACAAATGACACCTTTGTCTTAGTAGTGAGTCAAAAGCTATGTATAAATTAAATGAAAAACTTTAAATTGTGCCTTTGTAGTAAAAACTTACTAAAGCTGGCTTAAGCATAGATAAATTAGTTAACTGAATTAAAAATGACTTATATTAAGAGCGCCTTTCAAGAATTTCTTGTCACCATTGAGGGTTTTGACCAGTTACCAAGTGAGGAACTGACTCAAATCCTCAACAATTTACAGCCATTTCGCTATCGCATTGGTCAAAAAATTATTGGCAAAGAAAGAACGCCAGAACGAGTAACAATTATTTATGAAGGTCAAGTGCGGCTGTTGGGATTTGATCCGCAAACGCAAGTTCCGACAACCCTTAAGTTGATGAAACCAGGGGAAATCATTGGCGAAATTGGGTTATTGCGGGATGTGGCTTGTGAAACTGCGATCGCCTCTGCCGATGAAGTGATAGGCTTAACCTTAAATGCCACAGACTACTTACGTTTGTTGGAGTCATACCCAGGTTTTGCTCACGCACGCCAAAACCAAAGCTACATCATTGAGATTTTCGATGTTTTGAGTTCCCAGTTAGCTAACCAAGCTAACGTGATTAGTAACCTTGATGAACTAACTGCACAAGCTCTAGAAAATGCCAAAATAGATTACCTTCCACCAGGGAGAAATTTCTTCCATCAATTAAATAGTGAAAGCATTTGGTTTGTTAGTGGCGGAACAGTCACAAATTACCCCATAGGTTCTCGCCTAGAACCTAGTGATGGAAATCGGGTAATAGAAGTTCAGGGAGAAAGTCCGGCGCGGTTAGTGGGTTTAGAGCCTGTAGATTTATTGTTTTTAGAGAACGATTATCGCTCCGGTGGAGAACTTACCGTCTATGATAGTTCACCCACAATTACAGAAACTTTAGATATTCCCTACGCTAGCGAAGAAGAACTTCCTCAATCAAGTTCTGTTCCCAGCAATGCTAAACCAAGACAAAAATTCCCCTTTGTTCGGGGTAAAGGTGAATTAAATTCTACCTTTGCTTGTTTTCAAATGCTTACCAAGCACTTACAAATTCCCTTCCGCAAAGAAGTAGTGCGCCGCATTTTGAATGAGCAAATGAAGCGTCAAGGAACCATCTCCTTCCCCGCTTGCGCTTACCTCTCCGAGTTAATTGGACTCAAAGCCAATCTAGTTGATTTACCTGCGGCGGCTATTACCCGTGTTCCTACCCCCGCCTTAGTCCGTTATGGTGATGGTTATGCGGTTTTGTATGCGGCTGATGCCAATAATGTAGTTTTAGGTGTACCATCCCAAGGGATAGTACGCTGCAAACCCGCACAGATACTTGAGCATTTAAATATTGTCGAAGACAGTTATCCCCCACAAATTAGGGTATTGCTGCTGTCTGCTACCAAAGAAACACCACAAGAACGCTTTGGTTTACGTTGGTTCATACCTTACTTATCTCGCTATCGCCGGGTTCTGATTGAAGTTTTTATTGCTTCTTTTTTTGTGCAGTTAGCGGCCTTAGCCAATCCCTTAGTTATTCAGCTCATCATTGATAAAGTCATAGTCCAAAACAGTATTAGTACCCTGAATGTTTTGGGAGTTTTGCTGTTAGCCGTTGGGGTATTTGAAGCAGTTCTCACCACCTTAAGGACTTACTTATTTGTCGATACTACCAACCGTATCGATATGGGTTTGGGTTCGGAAATTATTGACCATTTATTACGGCTACCACTGCGCTACTTTGAAAAGCGTCCAGTGGGTGAACTGGCTACCCGCATCAACGAATTAGAAAATATTCGGCAGTTTCTCACTGGGACAGCGTTGACAGTAGGTTTAGATGCAGTCTTCTCCGTAGTTTATATCATTGTCATGCTGTTTTATAGCTGGCAACTTACCTTAGTTGGTTTAGGAACGATTCCCATATTTATCATTATCACCTTAATTGCATCGCCTACAGTGAGCAGACAGTTACGTTCCAAAGCCGAACGCAACTCAGAAACCCAATCCTATTTAGTTGAGGTGATGTCTGGGATTCAGACGGTGAAAGCGCAAAATATCGAATTGCGATCGCGCTTTTCCTGGCAAGAGCGGTATGCTCGATATGTAGCAGCAGGGTTTAAAAATGTCATCACATCAACCCTCGCTAACTCTACTAGTCAATTTCTCAACAAACTCAGCAGTTTACTTGTGTTGTGGGTGGGTGCTTATTTGGTACTTCAAGGTGAACTAACTTTAGGGGAATTAATCGCCTTTAGAATTATCTCCGGTTATGTCACCAGCCCAATTTTACGCCTAGCTCAACTTTGGCAAAGCTTCCAAGAAACAGCATTATCCCTAGAACGGTTGAGCGATATCGTTGATACCCCCCAAGAAGCCGAAATTGACCGCTACAATATTCCCTTACCCGAAATTCAAGGGTCTGTTAAGTACGAGAATATTTCCTTTAGGTTCGCACCAAGCGGCCCTTTACAACTATCCAACGTCAATTTAGAAATCCCCTCTGGGAAATTTATCGGTATTGTCGGACAAAGCGGCTCCGGTAAAAGTACGATGATGAAATTACTGCTGCGCTTGTACGATGTAGAGTCCGGCAGAATTTTAATTGATGGTTACGATATTGCCAAAGTAGAACTATATTCATTACGTCGCCAAGTCGGTGTAGTACCCCAAGAAACCCTGTTATTTGATGGGACAGTACAAGAAAATATTGCCCTGACAAACCCCGATGCTAGCACTGACGAAATTATCGAAGCGGCGCGAGTAGCAGCAGCCCATGAGTTTATTATGAGCCTACCCAACGGGTATAATACCCGCGTAGGGGAACGTGGGGCTGGACTTTCTGGGGGACAAAGACAGAGAATAGCGATCGCCCGTTCTGTCCTCCAAAGACCTAAACTATTAGTATTAGACGAAGCTACCAGCGCTTTAGACTATCCTACAGAACGACAAGTTTGCCTCAACTTAGCTAAAGCCTTTCAAGGTAGCACAGTATTCTTCATCACCCACCGCCTTAACACCGTCAGTCATGCAGACATGATTGTGGTCATGGATGCAGGGAAAGTTATAGAACAAGGAAGCCACCAAGAATTGATGGCGGCTAAAGGTCATTATTTTTACCTGTACCAACAACAGGAAGTGAATTTGTAATTGGTTATTCCCCAGTCCCCAGTCCCCAGTCCCCAATCCCCAGTCCCTTCTTCAAAACTACTATGACTCAACTCAATAGCGATCGCCGTAACGGTAATAATAGTAATGGGAAGCAAAATAAGATTGTCAAAATTGATGATCAAGCTTCACCACAGGCAAGCAAAGCTTTAGTTAAACTTAACCAAAACGACTTTGAGCAATCTGTCGTCCTGCGCCAATCTCCTCTTTGGTCACGCACAATTATGCTGACCCTGATAGGATTAGCTTGTGTAGGTATTGGTTGGGCATATTATGCCAAAATCGAACAGGTAGTACCAGCTACTGGTCAACTGAAACCAGAAGGTACAGTTAAAGAAGTACAAGCACCAGTGAATGGTGTAGTGAGAGAGGTTTTTGTTAAAAATGGAGAGACAGTTAATAAAGGTCAGCTACTATTAACCTTTGATCAAGTTACCACTGTCGCCCAGTTAAATTCATTAGAAAAAGTTAGACGTGCCTTAACTCAAGAAAATCAGACATATCGCCGCTTGATGAGATCAACAGGTGGCATTGCTTCTGAACTAGAATTTGTCCGCAGTCGGTTACCACAAGAAGCAACTTTTCTGTTAAGAAATCGTGCAGCGCTAGTTGCCGAAAATGAATTGCTACGCACTCAATTAAATAATGCTACCACGGGTATAGGTTTAGATAGTGACGAACAAAAACAGCTAAAAGTTGCCAAAACTGAATTAGAATCTCGTGCAGCCGCCGCAGGACTAGAAGTTGCCAAAATTGAAAAACAACTAACTCAAACAACGGTAAAACTCCAAGACACTCAATCTAGTTTGGCAATCCAACAACAGATTTTAGATAAGATTAAAATCTTAGCAGAAGAAGGTGGTATTTCTCAGCTACAGTATCTCAATCAACAACAGCAGGTACAGACTACAGCAGCAGAAGTTTCCCAATTACTTGAAGAACAGAAACGCCTGCAATTTGATATTGAAAAAAACCAGCAGCAGGTTACTAATACTGTCGCTACTACTGACAAAAATATTTTAGAGAAAATTGCTGATAACAAAAAACGCATTGCAGAAATTGATAGTCAATTCATGAGAATTGTCCTAGATAATGAACGTAATTTAGCCGATATCACAAGCAGAATTTCTCAAGCTCAACAGGAACTTAAATACCAAGAATTACGCGCGCCTGTAGCTGGTACAGTCTTTGATTTGAAAGCAAATAATACTGGATTTGTGGCGAATCCTACACAAAAATTATTGCAAATCGTCCCTAATGAAAACTTTATTGCTGAGGTTTTCATCACCAATAAAGATATTGGTTTTGTCCGCAAAGGAATGAAAGTAGATGTCAGAATTGACTCTTTTCCTTTCAGCCAGTTTGGTGATATCAAAGGTGAAATAATTGATATTGGCTCAGATGCCTTGCCACCGGACGAAATATATAAGTTTTATCGCTTCCCTGCCAGAATCAAACTAAATCAACAATACTTAAAAATCCAAGATAAGCAGATTTCCTTGCAGTCGGGTATGTCAATCAGCGCTAATATCAAAGTCAGGGAAGAACGCACAGTCATGAGTCTGTTTACGGAAATGTTTACCAATCAAGTTGATAGTTTAAAACAGGTGCGTTAAATAGTTCAGATGTCAGGCATTTAACTTACACATATTTTCGTATCGACAGTTGACAGTTGACCCTTATGCTGTATGGGCTTTCCTAATTTTGAATTTTGAATTGATATAAGCTGATGTATCCTCAACGTATTGAACCTCAACCGGGACAAGAATCTGTTTGGGACTATCCTCGTCCCCCTCGCTTGGAGGACACAAGCAAACATATTCAGATAATTTTTAATGGGGTAATCATCGCTGATACCCAAAATGCCAAACGTGTTTTAGAAACAAGCCATCCGCCTTCCTATTACATTCCTCCAGGGGATATCAAAATGGAACACCTCATCCCTACACCACAATCGAGTTTTTGTGAGTGGAAAGGATTAGCCGGCTACTATACCATCCGTGTGGGGGATAAAGAAGTGCAAAATGCAGCCTGGTTCTACCCTAATCCGACCACAGCATTTGCATCGTTACAAGATCATGTCGCATTCTATGCCCACCTTATGGATGCTTGCTATGTTGATGGCGATCAGGTGGAACCACAACCAGGGAATTTTTATGGTGGTTGGATCACAAAAGATGTTGTCGGCCCCTTTAAGGGAATTCCTGGTAGTTGGGGATGGTGAAACGTTTTTAGCTAGCGCCTGGCTGGAGGTGTTTTTTCAGTAGCAATGATGTGTAAATCGATGTTTTTTAGCAAGCGGACTAACTTGTGAGTTAAAGAGCCTTTGAGGAGAATTTGCCAGCGCGATCGCTGACTTTCACCGATGACGATTTGCGTAATACGATATTGTTCTGCGACTTGAGCGATCGCTGTACCAATATCACTACTAGTCACGCGAATAAAAGTACCTGCAAATTCTTTACACAATTTCTCACAAGTGTCGATGTGCAGGCTTTCTTCTTTGGTGAGGAAGTGTTCAGGATTAGCAACAAATACTACATATAAGGGTGCATTCATGTAGTTAGCAAGTCTTGCACCCCGACGCAACAGTTGTAAGGATTGGGGATAGGTAGAGACGCACACTAAAACTCGTTCGTGAATATTACAGAATTGACCATTGGGCGTAGTAGCATTTACCCCAGGTATCGCTTCTTCTTCTACATTGTCTGCTACTTCCCGTAAAGCTAATTCCCGCAAAGCAATGAGGTTACGACGTTGAAAAAAGTTATCTAGGGACTGTTGAATTTTTTGTGGTGCATAAATTTTCCCTTCCATTAACCTTTCTTGCAAAGTTTCTGGTGTAACATCTACAACCACAACTTCATCGGCTTCTTTCAGAATCCTGTCAGGTACACGCTCTCTGACAACCACACTAGTTATTTTTGCTACCACATCATTGAGACTTTCCAAATGCTGCACATTCATGGTGGAATAGACATCAATACCGGCGGCTAAGATGACTTCTACATCTTCATAGCGTTTTTCTCGTGGTGAACCGGGGACGTTTGTGTGAGCTAGTTCATCAACTAATACTAACTGGGGTGTAGATCCGTAGCGGCTTGTTGATAGACATCGCTTTAAAATAGCGTCCGTATCCATTTCAGTTAGTGTTAATCCACCTCTGGCTATTTGCTGGCGTGGAACAATTTCTAGCCCTGCGGCTTTATCAGCTGTCTCTTTGCGTCCGTGAGTTTCCAATAGACCAATAACAACATCAGTTCCCTCTTCTTTAAGAGCCTGTGCTTCTTCTAGCATCCGGTAAGTTTTCCCTACACCCGGAGCCATACCAATAAAAATTTTATGTTTGCCCCGTTTTACTGGATACATAGGAATTGGTCAATAGTTAAAATTTCAAAGTTAACCGTCAACAGTTAACAGTTCAAACTCCCAATCTTATCAGTTTTGTTGACGATTAATATCTTGCAAATCGAGAGCATAATTTAATCGCAGAACATTAACTCCTGGTTCACCAAAAATTCCTAAAAATCTACCATCAGTGAACTTATTAATTGCTAGCATAATTTCATCTGGTTGAACACCACGGGCGCGAGCAACTCTCTCTAACTGTTGTCTTGCAGCTTGAACAGAAATATGGGGATCTAAGCCTGAACCAGAACTATAGATTAAATCGGCAATAGGTTGAATATTATCATCGCGGAGTTGATTTGCTTCCTCAATGATGCGCTCAAGTAATGCAGGGTTACTGGGTGCTAGATTGCTACCACCAGATATACCTGTTGGCTTGGCTTTTCTGCCTTGACTATATCTAACTGCGCTAGGACGACTGTGAAAATATTTTTCGGAAGTGAATACTTGACTAATTAAGCTGGAACCTATTGGTGTTCCTTCGATATTTTCCATAATGCTACCGTTAGCTTGGCTGGGAAATAAACCCTGACCAACTACTAAAATAGCTAGAGGATAAATAATGGCTGTCACCAACCAAAAGATTAGAGTAATACGAATTGCTCTCAAAATTTCTCGAATAAAAGACATATTAATCAGTTCAAAATTCAAAGTTCAAAATGAAAGATAGTTACCCAAAGTTCCACTCGGTTTTAGGGACTTCTAAGTCAAAAAATGTTCTATTGGGATTGTTGACCGTTGACGGTTCACCGTTAACAGGTAACGGTCAACAACTTTAAACAGAATAATTTCTTTTTTGGATTTCCCTTAAACCCAAATTTCCTCATAACATTTTTCCGTTACTATCAGAATTCAATTTCAGATTTTGTAGGTGTAGATTTACCCCAGCTTAGTTGGCATTGTTAAAAGCGCTCTGGTTGAAAAATGACAACAAATAAGTAAATAACAAGTCCGGCAATCACCGCGCCTAAAATACCAAAAGCCCAGCCGGAGTTTTGATTTAGTGTAATACTGGTAGCTGCATAGACTCTGGGGTTAATGATGAGATGGCAACATAAAATAAGAGCGATCGCTCTTGTTAGCTTTTGTTTTGGCGATCGTGACCAAATATAGGCGATCGCCTCCGTAAAGTCTGCGGTGATTGCCTGTATCAAATCCATAATGAAAAACTTGTCATATCCATCAATTCCTTTTTTCATACTTTTTCTTATACACCCGCTTAAATTATTATTTAGTTAGAGACGCGATTAATCGCGTCTGTACAATTGTCTCGAATCATTTTTTCATGCCAACCCAACGATAGTAATTAATATATCTATCAACTTAATAGCGATAAATGGTGCAATCACTCCACCTAAGCCATAAATGAGAATATTACGTTGGAGTAACTGATTGGCTGTTAATGGTCTAAACTGCACACCTTTTAAAGCTAAGGGTATGAGAGCCGGAATAATTAAGGCGTTGTAAATCAACGCTGACAGCACAGCAGAATTAGTACTAGTCAAATTCATAATATTCAGGCTTTGCAGATTAGCCGCCGCAAAGATGACCGGAATAATGGCAAAGTATTTAGCAATATCATTCGCAATAGAAAATGTAGTCAACGCACCACGGGTAATCAGCAATTGTTTACCAATACTGACAATATCAATCAATTTTGTGGGGTCTGAATCCAAATCTACCATGTTGGCGGCTTCCTTAGCGGCTTGGGTTCCCGTGTTCATGGCTACACCCACATTAGCTTGGGCTAAGGCTGGCGCATCGTTGGTTCCGTCTCCCGTCATGGCTACGAGTTTGCCTTGTGCTTGTTCTCGTTGGATGACGCTGATTTTATCTTCCGGTGTGGCCTCGGCGATAAAGTCATCAACTCCGGCTTCTTGGGCAATGACAGAAGCAGTAATGTGGTTATCGCCAGTGAGCATAATGGTACGTACTCCCATTCGCCGCAACTGGTCAAATCGTTCCCGAATGCCAGATTTAACAATGTCTTTCAGGTAGATGACACCATAAATTTCGTTATCTAGGCAAACTGCTAGGGGTGTACCACCCTGTTGGGAAACTCGCTCATAGGCTGCATCTAATTCTGGGATAGTTTGCCCATTACGAGAACGAACAAATCCTTGAATCGCACCGACTGCTCCCTTTCGCGCTTCCCGTCCACCAGGTAAATTAGTGCCACTCATCCGTGTTTTGGCAGAAAATTCTACTGCTTGGGCTAGGTTGGGATCTAGGTCATACCTGATACCTAATTTTTCAGCTAGACGGACAATTGATTTACCTTCTGGTGTATCGTCAAAAACACTAGCAGCCCAAGCAACGCTGGCTAATTGCTCTACAGAGTAACCATTAATGGGAATAAACTCTTCAGCCAAGCGATTACCTAAGGTGATTGTGCCAGTTTTATCTAACACCAGGGTATTAATATCACCGCAGGCTTCTACTGCCCGTCCGGAGGTGGCGATGACGTTAAATTGAGCGACTCTATCCATACCAGCGATGCCAATAGCGCTGAGTAACCCGCCAATGGTGGTGGGGATTAAGGCGACTAACAGGGCAATTAAAGTCGGGACATTAACTGGTGTATCAGCATAGTAGGCAAATGCAGGTAGGGTGGCAATCACAAATAGAAATACCAAGCTCAAAACTGCCAATAAGACCGTCAAAGCGACTTCATTTGGTGTTTTGCTGCGTTCTGCACCTTCTACTAAGGCAATCATTCGGTCAATAAAACCTTTACCTGGGTCAGATGTCACCCTGACAATCAGTTCATCGGAAATAATGCGTGTCCCACCAGTAACGGAACTGGCAACATCTGAGCCTGATTCTTTGAGGACTGGGGCAGATTCCCCCGTAATTGCTGATTCATCGACGGAGGCGACACCCATAATTACTTCTCCATCGGCGGGAATGATATCGCCAGCTACTACATATACAGTGTCGCCTTGTTTGAGATTAGAAGAAGGGACTTCTCTAATTGTGCCATCAGGAGAAAGTTGTTTGGCGATCGCCTCTGATTTAGTTGAGCGCAATGTATCAGCTTGGGCTTTACCTCTACCCTCGGCAATGGCTTCGGCAAAGTTGGCAAACCAAACGGTAAAAAACAAGATCCCGGTTAATAACCCATTGAAAAGTTGGGGATTTTTCTGTTGATTGGGGCCGAATAAGTCTGGGTTGATTGTGACTGCTAAGGTGACGAGTGTTGCTACCCAAACCACAAACATGACAGGGTTTTTAATGGCAGATTGAGGATTGAGTTTAACAAAAGCATCCTTAATTGCCCTGGGGTAAATTCCTTTGGTTTTGATTCTAGCTTTCTTACGTGCTTGTCGGCGATCGCTCGGACGATTACGGGGGGGTTTAGTTTTTGGGGTAGGTGCCACTGGATTCATATACAATTCAAAATTCAAAATTCAAAATTCAAAATTCAAAAACTCCTGGGGAATAGGATTTTTTTGCTCCCCTACCCCCTGCTCCCTGCTCCTCTGCCGCTTCTAGCTACCAGAGGCTAGTTTAAAACCTTCGGCGATGGGGCCTAAGGCTAGGACGGGGAAGAATGTTAAAACTCCCAGAATTAAGACTATGCCGGCGGTGACGGTGGTGAATAGTAAGGAATCGGTCTTCAGGGTTCCTGGGGTTTGGGGTACGGTTTGTTTATGAGACATACTATCAGCCAATAGCAGCATGGCAATGATGGGGACATAGCGGCCTGTGAGAATGCTGACACTGGTGCTGAGATTCCACCACAGGCTATTGTCGGTCAATCCTTCTAAACCGGAACCATTGTTAGCACTGGCGGAAGCATACTCGTAAACTACTTGGGAAATGCCGTGGAAGCTGGGGTTACTGATGCCGGATAGGGAGAAAGGATAAGCCAAGGCGATCGCGCTGGGAATTAAGACTACTATGGGGTGAATTAGTAATATGAGGCTAGCCAGGACAATTTCCCGCTTTTCGATTTTGCGTCCAAAAATTTCTGGGGTACGTCCTACCATGAGTCCTGTGAGAAACACGGTGAGAATCAGGTAAATGAATAGGTAAGCAGTCCCGGTTCCCTGACCACCCCAAATAATTTGCAAGAATAAGTTAAATAAAGTGGCAAATAGCCCTTGAGGCATTAAGGAATCGTGCATTCCGTTGACTGCGCCGCACATAGTAGCAGTTGTCATAACTGCCCAAAGTGCTGTTTCAGCCCAACCAAAGCGGACTTCTTTACCTTCTAAATTGGGCTGTTCTATTCCTAAAGCCCCATTAACTAAGGGATTTCCTTGGAGTTCGCCACCTGCGGCTACCCACACCAGAATTACAAAGACAATAAAGACCATCCAGAATAATAGCCAAGCTTGTTTGATATTTTTGGCAAATACACCATAGGTATAAATCATGGCTGCGGGGATCGCAATCATGGCGATGGTTTCAATTAAGTTAGTAGCGCCGTTGGGATTTTCAAAGGGGTGGGCGGAGTTAGCTGCAAAAAAACCACCACCGTTTTCACCCAACATTTTGATCATCTCGAAGGATGCTACTGGGCCTCTAGCGATGTACTGGGTTCCCCCCTCTAAGGTGGTGATAGTCAAGGTTTCGCCTATTGTCTGCGGTACACCTAACACAACTAAGGCGATCGCACCAATTACCGAGATGGGCAATAATATTCTGGTCATCCCACGGGTAAGGTCAACATAGAAGTTCCCCAGTTTTCTGCCTGTTAAGCCACGAATAAAGGCAATACCCACAGCTAAACCAGTGGCGGCTGAGGTGAACATTAAAAATCCCAAGGCTGCTACTTGGGAGAAGTAACTGAGGGTTGTTTCGCCCGCGTAGTGTTGCTGATCAGTATTGGTAACAAATGAAATTACTGTATGCAGGATGATATCCCAACTAGGCACACCTAAACCGTTGGGATTCCAAGGTAATAACCTCTGAAAATATATCAGCGAATATACTAAAATTCCCATGAACAGATTGGTGTATAGTATTGCGCGGATATACTGCCAACCAGTCATCTCATCTTTAGGACGAACACCTGATATTACATAGACACTCCGCTCTATGGGATTCATTAAACGATCAAGTATTGTTCTTTCTCCCAAGAACACACGGGCTATATATCTACCTAAAACCGGAGTAATTGCTATGACAATACACAGCGTTAAGCCAATTTGTAACAAACCTTGTCCCATTTATTTCACGCCCAATTCCAATTGAGTGCTATACCGTTAATTATTTAGATATAAAAAATAACCTGTTTACTGATAAGAGTGTGAGCAATTTGGCAACTTCTCGGTTAACCACAATTCAATCTACACACTTTACTTGTTTCAACCATTACTATTTTTTGGATACTGTTTAAAGTGTCCATCAAGAATATTTAAATTTTACTTTTACTCATATTTTTGATTGTGAATACATCTGTTTATACAATACATCCTCAAGATTGGCTACTTTATAATCTGTAAGATTTACTTGCTCAAAAGTAAAACGCAAGTATAATATTACACGCATCATGATAGATACTTAAGAAAAAAATATGATAAAAATCAAATTCTCTACCCTCAGTTTGATTAATATTTTTGGTTATGCAATCAAGAATTTAATTTAAATCCCAAAACTTGAGAATTAGTATATTAAAAAGAATACCTGCTAACATGACTAAAAAATATATGTTAGAACAAGAATTATTGATAGCTAATGAACCTAAATATTATCAGCAAAATATCTTAATTATAGGTGGAGGCCCTTCAGGTCTTGCTACCGCATTAATTCTAGCTAAACGCGGTTGGACAAATATTACTATATTGGAACAGCGAGCCACAGCCGATTATTATGAACCTGACAAGTCATTTAATTATTCAATAGATGGTCGGGGACAAAAGTTAACAGATTATCTAGGGATCACTCCTATTCTTGCAACTTTAGGCGTTTCATCCCAGGAATTTTATTTAACGAGAATTGCCCCTGATGGCAGCAAAAAATCATCAAAATTACCTGTTATCGACCCTAAACGAAAAACTGCATATTGGATTACCAGAAAAGCTTTTGTGGGGATGTTATATCAGCAAATTGAACAGCACTGGCAGGATTGTATAAAAGTAATGTTCAATGCTAAGTGTGTCAAAATTAACAAATTAGCTATCAATAATGAAGTAGAGAAATTAGAAGTTGTGGCTCAGGTGGGTAACGATAATTTCGTCAAATTTGAGCCTAGTCTGTTAGTTGGGTGTGATGGTTTGCGCTCAGTTGTCCGGAATACTTTAGCAGAGTGGGACACTTCTGGATTGCACAAATTTCAGATGCAGCAGTTCCCCTCTGCTAGTTCTGGTTTGCGGTATAAAGTGTTAAGCTTGCCACCGAAGCCATCTTTGGATCATCGTGGCGAAGAACACGCTGTGAACGAAATGGCTTATATTATCCTGGGAGCTTTACGTGGTCGTCAGCATTACTTACGTCTCGGTTTACTACCCGTAAAAAACCCAGAGGAACCAAGAACTGCGAATGTCATCGCCTTACCAGACCATGAACTGTGGAAGTTACAGGATGGTGAAGCAATTTACGGGTTTTTCGAGAAATCTTTCCCTCAGTTGCCCATTCGTAAAATATTGTCCCCCGAAGAAGCAGACAGATTTGCCAAAAGTGAAGGTGGTTATTTCCCTAAACCCCAATACTGCGGTGGATTGCAATTTTTATTGAGACACAAGCCAGAAATTAAGGATACTTCTGCTGTTGGAGTAGTGTTGTTAGGCGACACTATCCATTGTTTTCCGCCAGATATTGGACAGGGGGTAAATGCGGCTTTGGAAGATGTTTGTGTCTTGAATGAGGCGCTTTCTCAGACTAATGATAATCTCTCACAGGCACTACCTTTATATGAGTCCTTGCGCCTTGCTGATGTCAAAGCGGTTACCAAGCTGGCTCAAATCGCCTTTCCCTGGCAATATGGCCAAAACCCCTTCCGCACTAGGTTATGGAGTATCAACTTTTTTCTCAGACTTGTACTTAGTCGTCTGTTACCCTTCCTATTTCATCCACCAGCATTTTTCCTCGTCCAAAATTATCGGCTTTCCTACCAAGAAATCTTGGCTAAAGTCGAACGTACTAGCCAGAATTTATATCTACTAGGGCTAGTAGTTGGGTGCGGATTGTTGGTTGCAGGTGGTCGCTGGCTATTTGTGGCATCACATAATATTTAATGGGTCTACATCTATAGTTAAGCTGACACCATCAGGACAAAGTAGGCGTACTTCGTCCCAGTCTGGTAATTGGGGTAGTGCTTCGGGGGCAAACTTGAGTAATATCTGCCAGCGATAACGGTTTGCTACCCGCATCACACTAGCTGGTGCTGGGCCTAATAATTCAAATCCTGGGTTAGCATTTAATACTGTGGCGATCGCACCAGCTGTATTCTGTACTTGTATAGGATCGAAGCTACTCAGCCGCAATAAAATTAACCTGCCATAAGGCGGATAATTCAGGGCTTGCCGTTGTTCTAATTCCGCCTGTACAAAAGATTGATAATCGTGATGCCTGACTGCTTCAATTACTGGATGTTCTGGCGTGTAAGTTTGCATAATCACCCTACCAGGGTCATCACCTCTACCAGCCCTACCAGCTACCTGAGTCAGGGTTTGAAATGCCCTTTCACTGGCGCGATAATCTGACAAGTTCAACAGTCCATCGGCCGCAACAACACCCACAAGTGTCACCTGGGGCAAATCTAACCCCTTAGTTAACATTTGCGTCCCCACCAATAAATTCGCTTCCCCATTGGCAAACTGAGTCAGTAGGGTACGGTGTGCGCCTTTGTTGCGGGTAGTGTCACTATCAAAGCGGATGTATTTTAACCCCGGAAACTGTCGGCTTAATTCCTGGGCGACTCGTTGAGTACCGCTACCGAAAAATTTCAGGTAAGGTGAATTGCATTCTGGGCAGTGTTTGGGATGTACGCTTACATAATTACAGTAATGACAGCGTAACAATTGGGGCGCGCCTACTTCTGTTTGGTGATAGGCCAGGGACACATCACAGTGAGGACACTCCACTACATAGCCACAACTGCGACAGGACACAAAGGTACTATGTCCCCGACGATGAATAAATAAAATCCCCTGTCTTCCTGTTTGTTCCAGGTGTTGTAAAGCTGCTTGTAATGACCGACTAAATATAGAACGATTCCCATCCTGTAACTCTTGCCGCATATCAACTATTTCTACCGGCGGTAGAGGGCGGGAGTTGATACGTTCGGGGAGAGGGGAGTAGTGAGTAAGGAAGAAATTTTGATTTTCTTCTTGCCCCCCTGCCCCCGAAGTTCGCCCGGAGGGAAAACCTCCTTGCGACTTCTCTTCCTGCCCCCTGCCCCCTGCCTCCCTCCTCACACTCACCCAACTTTCTAAGGAAGGTGTGGCGGAACCTAACACAAGGGGACAGTTTTCTAGTTCTGCACGCCATTGGGCGACGGTGCGGGCGTGGTAGGTGGGGATGGGAGAGTCTTGTTTAAAGCTGGAGTCATGTTCTTCGTCGAGGATAATTAAGCCCAAGTTGGGTAAGGGTGCGAAAATGGCGCTACGTGTGCCGATGACGATTTGGGGTGTGCCGGTGAGCATTTGCCGCCAAGTGTCGTAGCGTTCACCGTCGGAGAGGGCGCTGTGATAGACGCTGATTTTATTGTTGCCAAAACGGGCGCGGAAACGGTCTGTGAGTTGGGGTGTGAGTCCGATTTCGGGGACTAATACTAGGGCTGATTTGCCTTGTGCGAGTATTGGAGCGATCGCTTGCAAATATACTTCGGTTTTACCTGAACCTGTGACCCCATGCAACAATACTTGAGCAAATCCATTCAGCCGATGGATAGTTGCTAAGGCATTCTCTTGAGCAATATTTAATAACTTCGGTGTATCTAAATCTAATACTTGCCCTTGTTCTGTTCGCAATATTTCTCTTTCTTCTATAGCAATGTAACCTTTTTGTTCCATCGACTTCAGGGTAGAGGAACTGGTACTACAAATTTGTAACAATTCACTGTGCCATAGCTCACCGCCCCGTCTCCGCAATACTTCCAAAATCTCCCTTTGGCGATTGGTTAAATCACGGTCAACTGTATCAATTAATATAACTGCTTTTTGCAGTTTTGGGCGATTTGTCCGGGGCGGTTCTAAGTAACTTTCTACTAAACCTATGCGTAATAATTCCCGCATCCCTCGATAAGTAGCTTTAACTTTTTGTTGCAAATAATGGAAACTATAATCTCCTGATGGTTGAGATTGTAGTAATTGAAGAATTTGCTGTGCTGGGGGGCTTAAAAAAGCAACTGATAGTTGCTCATTTTGTCTTTTTATCAAGCGGACACGACGTTGCGATCGCCCTAATAATCCTGGTGGTAATGCTACTCTGATTACCTGAATTAAAGGTGTGTAGTAATATGACGCTACTCTATTTAATAATTCCCAATAAGCACTAGCAAAAAAACCAGAAGTTACTACATCCTCTACTTCCCGTATCTTGTCCTGTGCTAGATCAATATTGGGTTCTGCCAATAACCGAATGGCGATCGCGCCCAATTGCTGGGAGCCAAAAGGTACACTTAATATATCTCCTGGTCTGATTTCTAACTGACTTGGTATTCGGTAAGTGAATAATCCTGAATTGCCAGGAAAGTCTACTAATACTTCGACATACTGATTTTTATTGGTTGTTACTCGGTAGAATTCCTGATTTTCATTCACTGCTAAATCGGGAGAATTGATGTCATTAATATACATAGTTCTTGAATTTTAAAGATAAATATTCCTATTGCCTTAAACTCAGGCAACAAAGTTCCCTTAGCTCGTTATATTTTAATTTTTCTTTCTTTAGAATAAAATTGTAATTCAAAATACTTTTATTAGTTATAATACTTGATAAGTTTCCTCTTATGTAATCTACTAGACAAATTAAAACTAACCATACGTGCAATAAATATTTGAAGTCGAATATAAAAAATAAAACTATCTACCTGCCTATTTCTGAAATAGTTCACATAACTACTAAATAGGGAATAGCCTTTTTTCCGCCCATTGATAGATATTCATTCCTTTGTCTCTATGAGATGCTTTTATACAAACAATTTTGTGGGATTAGTAACTTGCCTAACTATTAGCATTTAAGAAAATAACCAAGCAACTGATTAACTTTAAACCAACAAATATTATGATTGCAGTTATGTCTCTCAACGAATAAAGCTAGAAAACTTTATAAAAGTATATAATTATTAAAAATAAAGGGGACTTTTCCCATATTTTTTTCTAATTGTTAATTTAGAGAAAGGTTGAGGGGGTTTAACAGATTAAATGATTAATAAAAAAATAAGCAATATATCTGTTGGAAACTGAGAAAATAAAATTTGGGTGCAAAACTAAATATTTCTGAGAATTCTAATATAGTAGCAGCTATAAACAGGCGGCTAGGAGTTATTCCTAACTGCTAGAAATTAATTACATGAACCTGAAATTTGCTACTTAGGAAACATGATTTTAGTTAGGAAAACCAACCATTCTCAGTAGTTAACAGTTGTCATGAAATTATGTACCAAACAAAGCATGAATCCCTCAAGGAAACTATGAATATTGCTGAATTGGGAACAATGGAAATAATAGAGAGTGTTGTAGAACATGAAGAACACTCTCTTGATGCCTTAGAACTGATAATAGAAGAAGAACCCCCAATAACAGACAATTTAGACTCAGAGGAACGTGATAGCGGGGATGAAATGGCGGCTGCCCGGCCTTCGGGCTACAATAAAACCGAGCATGATGATGCAGTAGGTGCTTTCTTTAAAGAAATGGCACGTTATCCACTGCTAAAACCCGATGAAGAGGTAGAATTAGCCAGAAGAGTCAGATTTTTAGAAGAAGTTAGAGATTTACAAGCAGATTTGCAATTGCAATTAGGGCTACATCCAACAAAAGCCCAAGTAGCTGCTCAACTAGAGATAACAGAAAAACAATTAGAAAATCGATTGTATCAAGGTCGAGTAGCGAAACGTAAAATGATTCGCTCGAACTTGAGATTAGTAGTATCAATTGCCAAGCGTTATCTGAATCGGGGAGTACCTTTTCTAGATTTAATTCAAGAAGGTGCAATGGGATTGAATCGAGCTACAGAGAAATTTGACCCCGATAAAGGATATAAGTTTTCTACTTACGCTTACTGGTGGATTAGACAAGCGATTACGAGAGCGATCGCTAATGATGCCAGAACCATCCGCCTACCCATTCATATTGTAGAAAAACTCAACAAACTCAAAAAAGCCCAACGGGAACTCAAACAAAAATTTAGCCGCAACCCTTCCGAAGCAGAAATGGCAGAAGCTTTGGAAATTAGCGTTCCACAACTGCGCCAACTGCAACAACTCCGGCGACAAGCCCTCTCCCTAAACCACCGTGTCGGTAAAGAAGAAGATACCGAACTGATGGATTTATTAGAAGATGAGGATAACTTATCTCCAGAAGCAAAAATGAACGAAAACATGATGCGTCAGGAGATTTGGGAAGTTTTAGGTGATGTCCTCACCCCCAGAGAAAAAGACGTAATTTCTCTACGCTATGGTTTGACAACCAGCGAACCTTGCACCCTGGAGGAAGTCGGGAATATGTTCAACTTATCCCGCGAACGAGTCCGCCAAATTCAAAGCAAAGCCATGCGTAAATTACGCCGCCCACACATAGCCAAACGTCTGAAAGGTTGGTTGATTTGAGCTAGGAACTGGGTATCAGAGTTGGGATTTTAGTATTTTTACTTAGGACTCATAACTAACCTGACCATTTTTTATTCTGCCAAGAGTCATGAGTTAAAGAAATTACGGGATACACCCGTTAGGCGATGGCGTTCCGCCCATAGTAGGCGATCGCTTAAACTATTGACTGTGGACTATCGACTATGAATAAATGACTGTGGGTAACGATTTGACTGTACGTTTTGCTGAACCTGCTGACAGCGAAACATTGTTTGGCTTAATTAAAGCGCTAGCAGAGTACGAAAAATTAACTCATGCTGTAACTGGCAACGTCCTCGCACTTCAAGAGCATTTATTTGGCTCCCAAAGATACATTGAAGCAATTTTAGCGGAATCCTCAGGTCAAGCTGTAGGGTTTGCCTTATTTTTTCATAATTACTCTACCTTTCTCACCAAGCCAGGCATTTATCTAGAAGACTTGTTTGTCCTACCCGAATATCGACGACGAGGCATTGGTAAAGCACTCCTCACTAAATTAGCCCAAATAGCCGTCGAGCGTGGTTGTGGACGACTAGAATGGAGCGTTCTGGACTGGAATGAATCAGCCCAAGCATTTTACCGCCGCATGGGAGCAACAATATTAGATGATTGGCGAATTTGCCGCGTTACAGAAGAAGCAATGAGCCAATTAGCCGAGGGGAAGTGAAGAAGGCAGGGGAGCAGGGGAAGCAGAGGGAGCAGAGGGAGCAAGGGAAGTAAAAAAGAATAACTATGGACTATTGACCAATGACAACCGACAACTGACAACTGACAAGCAACTATTTAAGTTTGACAGCTTGTCATTTGACTATGACAGCAGCTCAACTGACAATAATTGAGGATGATATTGGTCTGAATGAGCCTTATTTGCAGAGAGAACGAGACATGAAAAAGATTTTTTCCCTAGTACTGCTAGGCATAGCACTCTTCACTTTTGCCTTCAGTAGTCCGGCATTAGCAGCAGACAGTGTAAACGGAGCCAAGGTATTCAGTGCTAACTGTGCTTCTTGCCATGCAGGTGGCAAGAATTTGGTTCAAGCCCAGAAAACTCTGAAGAAAGAAGACTTGGAAAAGTTTGGTATGTACTCAGCTGAGGCAATTATTGCTCAGGTAACAAACGGTAAGAACGCCATGCCTGCTTTCAAAGGTCGTTTAAAACCTGAACAAATTGAAGATGTAGCTGCTTATGTACTAGGACAAGCCGATAAGAGTTGGAAGTAAATTCCACTTCACAAGCAAAACTGACTAACAGATAGCGGGATTATTGTCCCGCTATTTTTGTCATCAAAGTTATGAGTAATAAGTGGAAAGCACAGAACCATTAATTCTGAATAGAACTTACGCATCAAGGGTTTGGAAAAGGGTATGAATCAATTCAAAATACCCTACGGGAAGCTAAAGCTACAAAATTCAAAATAAATGTTTTACACCCTTACACCCCTACACCCCTACACCCATATACCCCTACACACAAATCCTACTTAAATAAGATAATCTTCCACACTTGGCACATCTACCCAGCTACCAGTTGCATGAGATTGATGAGACAAATCCATTAATAACTGGGAATAAATACCTTCTTTTAAAGATGGTACTACTGGCTTTTGCTGATCAATTCCTTGTACCCATTGGTCTACTACCCGCAAGAATGCACAAATGCGTCCGTCAGTGTAATGTTGGGGAAATAGTAATTTGGATGGGATTTCTATTTCTTGCAGAGGTTGACCTGGTTGGGAACCCCAAACGCGAAAACCGTGGATGTAATCTTTTTGATTTTCACTACCAATTACTAGAGTACCGCGATCGCCATATACTTCCACCCAGTGTGTTCTAGAAGCATGAACAGCAGCACTGATAGTCACTTGGCAAGGTACACCATTTGCTAATTCTAGTGACAGCAAACAAGTATCATCCGTCTCTACTGCTCTTAACTCACCGCTAACAGGGTCAACCCGTTGAGGAATGGCTGTAGTCAAATGG
This sequence comes from Anabaena sp. CCY 9910, assembly GCF_963920875.1. Lineage (NCBI taxonomy): Bacteria > Bacillati > Cyanobacteriota > Cyanophyceae > Nostocales > Nostocaceae > Anabaena > Anabaena sp. CCY 9910. Next base: position 23,113 of record NZ_CAWUDJ010000061.1, read on the forward strand.
GCATTTAATCTACGGACTGACCCAAATAAGCAATAAATGTAATCAAAAGCGTGGGAACCTAATGAACCTAACGCACCACCACCCTGTTCTTTAGAAGAATACCAATTCCAAGGGCGGGAAGCATCGGCACGAGAAGAACCCAACCAATCAATTCTAATCAGGCGAGGGGTTCCTACATAACCTGATGATAGAAGTTCAGCGAATAGTTGCCATGCAGGGACAAAACGAAACTCAAAATCTACAGTGGCAATCACACCTTGCTTTTGCGCTAATTGATATAATTCCTGTGCTTCAACGACATTTAAGGTGACAGGCTTTTCTAGTAGTAAATGTTTTCCTGCTTGCAATACTGTTTTCCCCATTTCATAGTGTAGAAAAGGTGGTGTAGCAATACTAACTGCTTGTACTTCTGGCAGATTAACAATATCAGCTATAGTGTCAAAGGCATGGGGAATATTGTTTGCTGCGGCAATTGCTTTAGCTTTATCAATATCGCGGTGATAAATCGCAACTATATCAGTACGATGATGGGCTTGAAAGGCGGGTATGTGAACTTTTTGACCAAAACCAGTCCCGGCGATCGCTATTCCAATTTTACCCTGATTTGCTTGTAATCCAGACACCATAAACTTTAAATAACTGAAAGTTTATGTGTAATTCTACGGCGAAGTAAGCTAGGCGTAACATCTTCAGCAATCTTTTCGTGCTGACTGGTAATTTAAAAGCGTAATAGCTTAGGACTTACGCACACAGGTTATCTGTTGAGACCGGGTGTAAGGGTTTCAAACATTTATACACACCAGAGTGCTTCGAGTCGGGAAACCCGCCCACGCAACTGGCTCCCCTATACCCCTATACCCTTCTCCAAACCCTTGATCTTTCGTTCTCATGCGTAAGTCTCATAGCTTAAAAATTATCAATGCTGTTGTGGCCCTTTGGCATCACATTCCTTACTCCAGCACCGTTTTAACATTCCAACGCGCCAACTATAGGCGAAACGTCGGGGATTAAGTTCTAAGTCGCGGTTGAACAATGGTTGGTTGAGATATTGCCAGAGGGGAAATTTAATTTTGTGGTGTTTATCAGCCATAGGAGGAGCAAGATAGTATAAAAATAGCTGTGGTAGTGGCTCACCATATAAAGAACAACTACCAGATAATGAATTTCTAGTTAAAGATGACATGATATACATCCAATTGTCCTGGTGACAATTGCGGAATTCTACCTAAAGTTTGATGCTCAGGAATTTTTATAAAATAAATATATTTAACATCGCCAAGACACTAGAGGCTAGAGGCTAGAATTTTCACTCAGTCAGGGCTTACACCTCACCTTGCTAACACCACTCAGTCCTCAGCACTCAGTTCTTAGTTCTCCGTATTTAGCCCTCACCATAGTTACTCTTGCGTTCTGATGGCTTGAGCTGCGAGATAGACTTTAGTCCATTCGCCCATGACTTGATGCTGTTTGAGATTTAATTGTTGGGCTACAGTTTCTATGGAGTTACCTGATTTTCGCAAATCCAAGATTTGTCGGCCAATGGGGGTTAGTTTTTCGTGGAGTTCTTGCCATTGGTTTTGTGTTAAACCCAAGTTATTTTCCTGTAAGGAAATAGCCAGCCAGTTATCTACGAGTTCTGGTTTACCCTTCAGGGCGAATACACGCACTGCATGGTAGCTGATTTTTTCTCGCAGTCGATAGATTTCTTTGATTGGTTTATTTAATTTCTTGGCGATTTCGTCTTGGGTTTTGCCTTGTAAATACAGTTTGAGCCACTCTACTGCGTCTGCTCCCAGGTTTTCTTGTAAGTAGTTGGCAAACTCTTGTTGCACCGTCTGGCGCAGTGCTTGTTGTTCTTCTATTTGCTGTGCTTCTTGATATTCGGCGATCGCTTGATTATCTACTAGGTTAACTCGATTGTCGTTGTCGTCTGTCAAGACTTCTTCGGAAACTAGCCTAACTAAGTCACCACCAGGGACTTGGGTTAACCCACCGCGTTGAGAACGGCGTAGGTAGTTGACAAAACGGTACACTAACAAGGGTTGATTGCGTACTGGTCGCAAGCAATATTCTTCTACAGTGGCAAATAGTAAAGTATCTTTGAGTCTCTTATCTAGAGCAACTTCTGCGATGTACGCCATTTGCTGCTGGATGTAAGTGTCATTTTGTAGCAACTCTTGTATTACCTCTTGTAATACGTCAAGAACACCACGTTGGCGATCGCGGCTAAGAGCAATCCAGGTTTGAATTTTATTCCGTAATGTGACTAAACTTCCCAGCCGAGTGATCAAGTTACGATAAGCACGTTCTCGACCTACACCCAAGTAGCGTTGACTTAACCCTTTGTTGTCACTTCCATGAGAGAATAATTAAGTAAAAACGCCGAAAGT
>NZ_CAWUDJ010000062.1:0-23902 GCF_963920875.1 Anabaena sp. CCY 9910
TAACACTACCATATCTAAATATGTAAAGTTTTATTACGACATTCAACATTTCTGCATAGATATAAACACTTTAAATTTAATTATTAGCAACGGAGGAGGTATAAGTAGTAGCACACTATCTGCGGGAAAGGCTGGTAATATTTCCATTAACTCAAGTAATTCAATAAATGTAGTAGGTACGAATCTTAATTCAAACTCACCAAGTTTTATTAATTCATCAAATTTTCTTTTAATCGATCCGAATTTGCAAAAATTATTGTATCGACAACCTCCTTTACTTATTGGTCAGGCAGGCAATATATTTTTAAATACAAATACTATAAATATAAGTAATGGTGGGCTGATTAATGCGAGAAATGAAGGTATCAATGATGCAGGAAATATTAGGATTAGTGCGAACACTATAAACATTAACTCTCAAGGAGAAGTTAACGCCACTACTACGATTGGAGAAGGTGGCAATATTATTCTCAATTCTAGAAATTTATTTTTAAATAATAGCAGGATTACAACAACGGCTGGAGGCATGGGCAACGGCGGTAACATTAGAATTAACACAGGCATTTTGGTAGGTTCAAACAATAACCAAATCGTAGCTAATGCCTTCGAGGGTAGAGGTGGCAATATTCAAATTAATGGTCAAGGCGTTTTTCTTTCACCTAATACTCAAGTAAACTCCAAATCACAAAGAGGTATTGACGGAACAGTTGACATCAATGCAAATGTCTTTTTAGCCCAAACTCCAGTTAAATCACAGGGATTTCAAGAGTCACCGCAGATTGTTTCCACCTGCCAAGGAAGGTCAAATACAAAAGGAAATAATGAATTTATCATGACTGGTACAGGAGGATTACCAGCAAGTTCAGAACAATTACCCGATGTTGAATCTACTTGGCAAGCAAACTCGACTGAGAACATCTCTTACATCGAACCAACAGTAGATAATGAAATCATAGAAGTGCAAGGATGGGTAAGAAATTCAGATGGCTCAATCACATTAACTGCCCAAGCAAATCGGTTAAGTGCCAATGCAAATCAATCTGCAAGTTCTTGTAATTATCAACCAAAACCCAAGGTCTGATGAAAAATCAACAATTGCTCAAGTACCTGCTCATGGTGACAGTGAGTTGTTTGTTAGCCATCAGTGAGCCAACATCATTGATGGCTCAAGCGAATGCTGAAAAATTACAGCAAGCGCAATCACTGATCCAACAAGGACAAAAACAGTTAAATCAAGGACAGGCATCACAAGCATTACAGTCTTGGCAGCAAGCAACGCAAATTTATCGACGGCTTCAAGATGAACAGGGAATAAAAGGCAGTCTGATCAATCAAAGTATCGCATTGCAAACATTAGGTTTAACCCCTCGTGCTTGCAATGTACTGATAGAGGCATTGAAACTAAATTCTGCCTCTGGAATTTGTACCTCTCCGACACCACCGAATGAAACTACAAAACTGTTAGAGCTATTTGACAAAAAAACAGTCTCATCACTTGATTTGTTGGCATTACAAAATTTAGGTAATGCACTGCGTAAATTAGGAAAACTTACTGAATCAGAAGCAGTATTCAGCAAAACTCTTATGCTCTCTGAAAAACAGCCTAGTTTCAATACTAGTTCAGTATTATTAAGCTTAGGCAATACTAAATTTTATGCTTATAAATTCTTCAAAGATAAATATCTGCAAGTAGAAGAACCCGCATTCCGCCAAAAGATATCCAACTTAAGCCAACAAAAAGCATTAGAAGCGATTGAGATATATCAACAAATTCTTAGCCAGAAGAATATAACTTCTTCTATCAAGTTACAGTCACTCGTACAAAAGTTAAGCTTGTTATTAGATTATGAGCAGTGGCTAAATAATACTAAATCTCAAAACCCTTCCCTAAAAAATGAGCAGCAAGTTCAAGAGACAGTCAATATTTTATTAAATAATTCTTATCTGTTTGAAGAAGTCCCAATAAATGAATCGATTTATTCTCAATTAAATTTTGCTAAAAGTTTGAATCAAATTCCTGATAAAACACTAAATTCATTAGCTATAAAATATACATTAGCAAGTTTACAAAAAGCCAATAGTATAAATAATAAAAGATTAATCTCGTATAGTAGTGGTATTTTAGGAGAGCTACAGCTAGAAAAAGCTCATACTTATTTAAGTGAAGCGCTAAGTATAGCTCAATCGATCCAAGCCTGGGATATTGCCTATAGATGGCAACAACAATTAGGTAAATTGTATAAACAACAAGGAAAGAATCAAGAAGCTATTACATTTTATGAAGCAGCTATTGAAAATTTAACTAAAGTTAGAGATAACCTTTCCACAAATAACTTAGATTTACAATTTTCATTTTATGAAAAAGTCGAACCTATCTATCGAGATTATATACGCTTACTAATTAGCAGTTCTCATCTTCAACTAGATAAAGCAATTCAAGTTTACGAACAACTGCAATTGGCAGAGTTAGAAAATTACTTAAAATGTGGCAAGCTGGAATTTATACCTATAAATAGTATTGCTAATCTAAAAAATAAGCCGACAGTAATTAATATTATAGACTTGGGTGACAGTATAGAAGTAATTGTTCGCTCACCAAATCAATCATTACATCACCACTCAGTCAATGCCAAAAGCATCAGAACTAATCTTGAAGATTTTTTAAATACTTTACAAGATGAAGAATTTGCTGATATCGAGAAATCTGTAATTATTACTCATTCGCAGATATTGTATCAAGAACTAATTGCACCCATTAAAAAATATTTACCATCATCTGGAACACTGCTTTTTACTCTTGATAATTCTTTCCAAAGTATTCCGATGAGTCTACTTCACGATGGGAGAGATTACTTGTTTAAAAATTATAGTATTACAACCACATTAGGTTCTCGAATCCGACCACCCAAAGCTTTGCTCAAAGAACAGCTAAATGCTCTCATTGCTGGGCTTTCTCAATCTAGTCCTAGTTTCCATTCAAAAAACGCCCCTCCAGGATTAAAACCTTTACCAGAAGTAGAAAAAGAAGTAGTTGATGTTAAACAACAGACTAGAGGATCAATTAAGTTACTAAATGAACAATTTACTAGTGACAATTTTCAACAAGAATTGAAAACGGCTAAATTTCCTATTGTTCATGTGACTACTCACGGTCAGTTTAGTTCTGACCCTGAACGAACAGTACTTTTAGCTTGGGACAAACCCATTAACATTCGAGAATTTGATGGCTGGTTGAAAGTCCAAAATAATCAAGACCCTATTGAGTTATTAGTTCTCAGCGCCTGCCAAACTGCTAAAGGTAACAAACGCTCTACTTTAGGCATCGCTGGGGTAGCCGCGCAAGCTGGCGCAAGAACTACACTTGCTTCTTTGTGGTTAGTAGATACTGAATCTACCGCTATGCTTGTTGAGCAATTTTATAAAGGTTTAAACAACAACCTCTCTAAAGCCGAAGCTCTACGACAAGCACAACTAAGCTTACTTTCTCATCCTCAATATCAGCACCCTTATTACTGGGCCGGATTTGTTCTGGTTGGCAGTTGGCTTTGAGCTAAGGCCGACAAACGTTGTTGCACCAACTCCACTTCACTAGGTTTTTTTTGGAACCTAGCTAGTTGAAGTGCTTTGGTGTATGCCGTTTTTGCTTCTTGAGGCATCCATACCTCTACATAGCGATCGCCTAAGATGCGGTAAAGGCTAGGATTAAAACTGCCTGCGACAACTCGTGTCTCTAATGTCTTGATGGTGTCGTTGAGCAGTCTCTGGGACATATAGATTGCATCTAAGTCAATGTAGGCTGTTTCATCAGCAGATAATCCCAAACTTTGAATTGTTTCAGCAGCTTGATTAATTTGTTGAGCTGATTGCTCAGGCAACAAATGCACTACCAAATTAGCATCAATGATGGGGGTATCCCCTTTATTGGCAATCACTATAATTTTATTTGCACTGCTATAGGACAATTCTTGTTGGTCTTGAGGGTAAGATAGTGTTGTGCCAACTACTTGCTTTTGCCACTTCACTCCTCCACCAGAAACTTCTACAATGTAACTAGTTGCTCCTGGTACAGCAGTCCATGATATCAAAGGGCGACGGTTGATTAACATTTTACCGTAAGGCTGAATAATATTGGGTGCGTTTTCTATTCGATTTGGCCCTTTACGATTTGGACAAGCATCGGGAGTTAGTAAAGTACATTTCCGGCTTGCCTGAGTTCCTTTGCACATTGAATTTATTATGTAAACTCCTGGTTGCAGCTTCAACATTTTTGGGTCGGAGTAACATATAAATAAAGATTCATTTTCTAAAGTAATTTTTTCATTTTGACAAACTAATCTTCCTTTGCCTGCTTCAACAATTCGCCCAATTGGTTTAGCACAATCGTTCCTAGCCTGTTTTAAAATAGTTTTTCCCCAACTTTCGTGATTGCTGAAGAATAAAGTTAGCAATGTAATTAATGAGAATAAATTGAAACTCTTTATTTTCATAATCTTATAACAAATACGTTGAAAAAATTTTAGATGATTTTATCAAGAAAATTTATTTTTTAATTTCTTGGAAGTTGGATTCTTTGCAATATTTCTACTCGCCACTGTACTACTTCGGGCAAGTTTGTATTTATTAGCAAACATGGTTCCCACCAAACTCTAGCACTTTCAAACTTTCCTAAAGCCTCTTGTGTTTTGGCTAACAGGCAATACGTATCTACTCTTTGTAAATCCAAACTTTGGGCTTTTTCTAAATTTTTTTCAGCTTCTACATACTTTTTTTCTTCATACTTCGCCCAACCTAGAGTTTTATATAGTGCTGCTTTTAATTCAGGTTCTTCAGCTTTTTGTAATCCCTTATTGACTATATTAATAGCAGCTTGATATTGTCCCTGTATAACCTTTATCCGTGCTAAATTACTTACAGCATCTAATGCTAGATCACTACTTTTTATAGCTAGATTATATTGTTGTTCTGCTAAATCATATTTGCCCAAGTCGTCATAAAAACTACCTAATCCATAATGAGATTCCCATTTATTCGGTTTGAGTTTAAAGACTTCTTCATAACTGTTATTTACACATTCAATGTCTTGTAGTTGCTGACATATTAACGCTAAGTTATTATACGCGCTATCATTCTGAGGATTGTATTTAATAGATAACTCATAATATTGTCTAGCTCTTTGGGGAGAAATATCACGTCTAATCCCTTGCTCTAGATAAAAATTTGATACTTGTTTTGCTATATCAGGTTTGATTTTAACTGCTTGCTGAAATTTGTTTTGAGCCTCATCAAGCTGATTCTGTTCTAAAGCTTTTTTTCCTTGGTTTAAAAAACTTTCTGCTATTACAGGTCGTGAAAATATGTATGAAGCTAAACTAACTAATAAAAATATACTAACTATACTAATTTTAAATATATGTGAACTAATTATTCGATGAACTTGAGAATGCCAAGGCAGATTTTCCAATCTTTCTAAAATAATTTTAGTGCTTTGTGGACGTTTTCCCGGTAGAGGTGACATTAACTCATCCAAAAAATCTGCAAAAGGCTGATCAATTTGAGGCGCTTTATTTCTCCAGATTAGTTTGCCCGTTTTTTGATCAGTTGGCAATTGCAACAAGGACACCCCAGTAACCAAGCGGACAATAGTTCGACCTAGCGCATAAAAATCCGACTGAGGCACTGCTCTACCGTTAATTTGTTCTAATGGACTGTATAAAGGTGAAATTACAGTTGTAATTTCGTAGTTCCCCATAGTTGTCTCTGTTCCTCCACTGGCACTAATTTTCGCTAAGTAAGTATCTGTAATACGCCGAGCTGTCCCAAAATCAACTAAGGCTAATTGTCCATTTGGTTGCAGAATGATGTTAGCTGGTTTTACATCTCTATGAAAAAATTCATTATGATGTATGACATCAAGAATTTCTACTAATTGTTTAGTCCATTCCCAAGCAAGATTTTGTGTAATCTTATCGTGGCTCTTTATCCAATCATCTAAATTCTCGCCTTCAATTTTATCCATCAACAAACAACGTAACTCTAGTGGACTATTATGCGGCGTGAATGTAAAAAAATCATTTATGTTACATTTAGGTATGTTTGGATACTTAATTAACTGTAAAGTTAGAAATTCTTGCTCAATCAATTCTCTATATTTATAAGAGTTCCATTTTAAAACTTTCATCACTCGCCGTTGATGAGCAGGATACTCTTGAGTCCACCTATCCTCCACTTCAAACACCTCAAAGTAGTTCTGGGGATCGAAGCTTAATTCTCTTAATGGTTTTAGTAGACGGATGCGGTTATTAATTATAAGTGGAGTTCCACAGGCAAGACAGACTTCTGCATTGTCCGGATTTTTTCGTTGTTCACATAGGGGGTTTATGCAATAAACTGACATTTTGCCCAGTCTTTAATAACTTTTCCGATTAAATATAAAGTTTTGTATCTTATCGTCAATATAATTCTAGATACAAATTTGGCATTTTACTTTATGTGCAAAGCTCTTGAGTATAGATAGTTTCTGTATCTCTCTCAATCTACGCTATTTTTTACATTTTTAAGGTTAAATTTTCGTATATTACTCTTAAAGTATGGGGTATAATAGCCGTTTTTATGATTCAAAATTTAGACACAGCAAGACTTTAAGCTTTTTAGTACCCGCCATACTTTTACTAAAGTATGGTCTTGCTAAATTTATTTGATTTCAATATCTAATATAACTCAAGGTTTTTATAAACAAAAACTAATCATTTATTTATCTGTTGGTAAAGAATAAATTTTCAGCATTATTGTCGCTGGTCTATATAGAACAAATATTTTTATTTTTTACTTCCTCTACATTACTTATTATTCTTTTTTCAGAGTAATAGTTGCTAGTTGAGATAGTAGAAAATTTCTCTTCATAAAATCAGCCAACTATCACCATACTTTTTAAATCCACGGGAACATAGTCCGAAAAATCTAGTATGATTATTGTCAAGTTGAGCTACGCCTAACACCAGTACTTGTATGTCAAAGGCACTCTATGAGTATACTTACTGACTCCAATGAAACTAGTCATTTGCCGGCCTCTTGTTCTAGGACTTTGGAAAAACAAAATTTTCATAATTCCTTATTTTCCGTACCGGAGGCTTTTGAGTTCTGCTTATTAGTGGTAAATGACTTGGTGTTTGCCAAAAGAGGCAAATATTTAACTGACGCTGAACTAGTTGTGATGCGGGGAGCGCTCAATAATTTAGATTATGAGGAGATAGCCCACAACTCAAATTATACTGTGAACTATTTGCAGAGGTGTGTAGCTCCTCTGTTATGGGATACTCTTTCTGAAACTATTGGCAATGGCGATCGGGTAGGAAAGAAAAAACTGCGGCAAATATTAGAAGAACTTAACCAAAAGTATCATATCCAATCTCCTTTTGAGCCATATCTAGCTTTATCCTCTAGTGATAATTCATCTTTAATCATTAGAGGGCAACTACCCGAAATCTCTAACTTTTATGGACGAATACATGAACTCAACCTTCTTAAAGAATTGATTTTTAAGCATCGTTGCATAACACTTCTAGGGGTAGCTGGAGTCGGAAAATCCTCCTTAGCGACTAAATTAATAGTAGAATTAAGCAAGAAACCTCGACGGCAATTCGATGCTTTAATTTGGAAATCACTATCTCATATTCCTTCACTTCCAGAGTTAACGCATGAGCTAATTGCTCTGATTCAACCATCTTTAGTTCCTGAATTACCCTTATCTAGTTCTACACATAACTTGATTTCAATATTAATTCAACAATTGCAATCTTGTCCCTGTTTGTTAGTGCTTGATGGTTTTGAAGCTTTGTTTCAAAGAAGTAATTTTACACAACGTCTCGAATATAGCATTTTTTTAAATCGTTTAATTGATGAAGCTTCTCCTAGTTGCTTACTTTTAACTACTCGATTTTTACCTGATGAGTTAAACATTCTCATCAAAAATAATCCATCTACTATTAAAGTTTTTAAAGTTAATGGACTAGATATAGATGCAGCGACACAACTTTTATCAGATTTAGGATTACAACAGGAAGAAAATTATCAATCTCTAATCAATACTTATTGGGGAAACCCTTTAGAGTTGAAAAATGTAGTTAGCCGAATTGAACGTTTCTTTGCTGGTAGCACTCTCAAGTTTCTAGAGAATAAAACTACTCTTATTAGCCTTCAACTTCAGACGATGCTTAATGAAATGTTCGGTCAGGTCTTAAGTGATCTTCAACGCCGGATTATGATCTGCATAACCGAGGAGTTAGTCTTAACATCTCAGCCAATCAGTTTTGCTAAATTATTAACTCAATTAAGACAACTCCCTAATTTACCAGTGTCAACATCAGAATTGATAACAGATTTAGAAAAACTTGAAAGATTATCATTAATTGAAAGTGGAAAAGATAATACTACTAAAGAAATTACTTTTACTCTGCAACCAGTCGTTAAAAAATATATTAATACAGATCCAGCAGGTTTAGTACATCCCTCTGAGCAGTTCACCCCCTATTCCACCACCACTCAAAAAAATATTCATGCTCATTAAACTCTTACAGATGCACTTCTATACACTAGATGGCAGCACATTAAAGTTCATTGCTTATGTACTACTGTCCAACTCAAAGGGCAATTATCAAAAGCATTTGATGGCGCTTGCTCTTCAAATCATCAGTTAAGTAATTATAGGTTCGTGTTGAATGAACCTAATCAATAAGTTTTCCCGCGTCAATCCTTACATCATGTTAATCTACCAGGGTTGGCTTGAGAAAAACCCTTACTCAATAGGGTAATTTTATCAAAGTTAACACAACAGGAGGTAATTTACTAAAGAATCAGACTTTACCAGATGCGAAAAGACCCGAAGTTTTGTAAGATCAAGCTTGTCAATATTACGTAAATAGGAGAAAAGCAGAGAACACATAAAAATGTAGGCAAAACCTACTAAGGAGTAGAGCTTTGCCTGGAATCCGGACAATTGAATAACTTCAGAGCGAGGTTGATCTCGGACTGACGAAGAAAGTGGGGTTTAAAGTTTGGCGACTTGAAACCACTGACTTGTCAAAAAGATGCCACGCTGCTTTGCTTTGCCAATTATAGCCAAAAAGGGGAAGGTAAGGACAGGTTTTGCTGATCTTTTTTTGGTGAATTGGTGAAAAATTTTATATTTTTTTTAGTAAATTTTTGTAAAGCAGCATCATCAATTCGCATCGCCCTACGGGTTCTTGCTACGCAATTTGGAGCTTCTCTACGTTTGCGTAGCGTGTCGCAGACAGAGGCTGCGCCAATGGAACGGGGCTAACGCCCCAAGGCGAAAAGCAGCGAATTGAAATCAACTCTCTCTGAAACTTGAAAACCAAGTTATCGGAGGATCTACCGTGAAAAATAACCAATACCCACAGTCGGGTGTTGGGGATCAGGTGTTGTTAAAAGACACAATAGAATACCCCAATAATCTCACCGCCGCCGAGTATCATGAGTTAGCGGTGGGCAGCGTCATTCACCCATCGTTGATTGAGCGCAACTTTTCACATATAGAAGGTGAAACAGTTTACGAATATCTGTTCACTTCTCCTGCTATCCCCCGTAAAAATGCCGGGAGAGTGACAGATGGATTTTTGAAAGCATATCTGCACCTATTAGCCGGGGGGATATGGATATCCGGGCTAGACCCGTACAATGACTGGCAACAGATGGAGTGGGGGCGCTTTAAACCAACCAACCCCCGCATTGATTGGGAAAAAGGCAAGCCAGTTAAGTACGAGTCTCCACCGAAAGTTGCCAACCGAGTAACTTACTTTGATGTACCGGATTACATTTGGGGGTTGGTAGCACGAAGGTACAACATCAAGCGATACCACTCATCCCTAACAAGGCGATTACAAGATAAACTCCGTGCACTGATATTCTGGGAGTGGGTAATCGCTAACCCGCAAATTCCCGTCATACTTTGCGAAGGTGAGAAGAAAGCAGCCTGTTTGTTGAGTCTGGGGTTTGTAGCGATCGCACTCCCCGGTATTTGGAACGGACGAGTAGGACGTAGGGATTTCGATGAGAGACTACACCCAGACTTGCTACCACTAGCGCAGCCTGGGAGAAAGTTTCAAATCCTTTTCGACTACGAGACAAAGCTAAAAACCCGTTGGTCAGTTTATCAAGCTACAGTTCGCACGGGTCAGGCAATTCAAGCGGCTGGTTGTTTGTGCGAGGTAGTGCAACTGCCAGGGCCAGAAAAAGGGGTTGATGATTTCGTGGTGGCAAGGGGGGAAGATGCTAACGCATTGCTGACGGCGATCGCTCTGGATGCACTATCGCTCAATGACTACCAGCAATCATTTTTAGTCAAGCATCGGGGGCTAAGGAAGTACAAACCAGATTTGATTGTGAATGAACGCTACTTAACTCAAGCACTTGTAGTTGAGGATGAACCTAATGCACAACCGCCGCCAGTTGAAAGTCTTGTCCAGCTTAAACAAAACAATATTACTCCTGATGAGGATGGTTTACAGCAGCTATTACTAGAACTTTTCCCCCAAACTCCCCAGACAAAACTCAAAACACTACCTCAATCTCCCCCACAAACGCAAACCGAAACTCAAACTAACGCTCCTGTTGGTAAAAACCGGAGATTACTGTTACCAAAATCAGGATTAGTTGGTTTGAAAAGCGGTATGGGAACAGGCAAAACCGAGTTGATGGCTTGGTGGCGCGAGATTTACCCTGAGCAACGATTTCTCAACAATGGGCATCGGGTCAATTTACTCAAAAATTTAGCCCAGCGCTTGAAAACTCTCATGTATTCTGAAGTTGGTCATGTTGGTATGGCTAAGGCTATTGCTCTGTCCATTACCATTGATAGCCTTTATAAATTAAATACCGAAGCCCTAACCTATGGGTGCGTCTTCATCGATGAGGCTTGCCAGTATCTCACGCACCTATTACTAAGTAAGACTTGCAAAGAACATCGTGCAGAAATTTTAGAGGTTCTACAGTATATTGTCTACAATTGCCCTTTAGTCATCATTGCTGACGCGCATTTAGATGATATTACCATCGACTTTTTTCGCGCCATGCGCCCTGTTGGTGAACAACCATATATTGTGGAAAACCAATGGCAAAACGGCGATCGCACAATTTACTGGTACGAAGGCGATAATTCCTCAGCCCTGGTGGCCAAAATAAGCGCGGCAGTAATGACAGGGCAGAAAGTTATGGTAGTTTCTGACTCTAAACGATTTATTAAGAAACTTGAAAAGTCACTATTGACTTTACAAACTGTGGTAGAGTCCGATGCGAGTCCTGGGGTTGACATTAACCCAATATCTAATTCTCCACCACCTCAACGCCGAAGCAATTTACGAGTTTGGTCAATTCATTCTGATAATTCAGGCAGCGAGGAAAATGTAGCCTTCATCAAAGACATCACCAACGCCATCAAAAATATAGATGTATTACTTACATCCCCTAGCCTGGGGACTGGGGTTGACATCTCGCAGTATCACTTTGACGCAGTGTTTGGTGTATTTCACGGGGTTTCGCAGACAGCCACCGAATGCGCTCAACAATTGTGGCGGTATCGTCCTAATGTCCCCATGCACGTTTGGGTGGCCCCCAAGCCTCCCTTTGGTTATCTCGACACCAACCCGACTAAGATTAAAGAACGGCTGCTACAAACAAACGAGATTACGGCTTTCTTACTGCGGATTGACCGAGAAACAGGTAAGCGCGGGGCTGAAAAAGACTGGGCGCTTGAGGCTTACTGCAAAATCAAATCTGCTCGTCATCAGTCGATTAATAACTTACGCACCGACTTACGCGAATTGTTGAAGCAGATGGGCAATCAAATTGTACCAGTGGGTGACGAGCTTGATGCCCCAGCTTGGGAATTGTTGAAGACGGCATCTGACGCTCTCGACTCGGCTCATCATCATGCTGTCGCCAAGGCCAACAACATTTCCAAAAGTGAATACCGCGCTCGTCAAACTAAAGACTATCTCTCACCCGAAGAAATCTATGAGTGTGAGAAATTCCGCATTCATGATTCTTACGGGATGGAAGTAACACCGGAGTTGGTTGAACAAGATAACGGTGGTCGATTGATAGGAGCGATCGCTGCCCTCGAAGCCATCCTTTCACCACCAGATTCAACCATTGATGATAACGGTAAACAGTACCCTATACCACCTGATCTTGTCACTAATAAAGATAGAGCCGAACGAGACAAATTACCATTCTGCATGGACTGGGGTAACTACTCGGCGCGATGGCTGGCACGTTTTAACCTGGGGCTGCACCACATTCTCACTCGACTCGTCGCTGGTGAGGAAGTTCGGGCGGACGACACACATCTATTAAATATGTCGGCGATCGCCCTTGATTGCGCTGCTCATATCAAAGCCATCCTTGGCTTCACCATTCCCCCCAACTGTCAACCAATCTGGCTGTTGGGGGTTTTATTGGATCAACTGGGACTGAAGCTGACTTATCGCAAGCAAGGGCCACGGGGTCAACAGGTGAAACTGTTTTCTTTATCTAAGAAAGAACTGGAGTTTGCACAACAAGTTATTACCCATCGACAAGCCAAACGTGCGGAAAATCAAGCACAACAAGAGGCATGGGGGCAGGGAGCAGGGAGAATGGGGGAGAATTTTATCCCTAAAACTCAAGACTTAGAATTAAATAGTTGCAAGGAAAGTACAATCTCTTTCCCTCTGCCCCCTGCCCCCGGCTCCTCAGCCTCTTCGGTATTCACCCCCCCCATAAATGGTATAGGAAATTCCCCTTCTAGAGAGGGGAGAACTACGGCACGGGAGTTAGGGAACCAGAGGATATCTGAGGATTCAGCACCTGACAGAACCACCGTACTTCACTGCGTGGAGATGCTGCGTTCTAGCATTATCCAAGGACTGGAAGCGGTCAAAGGCATTCTCCGACGCTGGGGTACGGATTTGCGTTGGCTGGTCGTGCTGGAGTTAGAAAAAGTCGCGGCGGTTGAATTGCGATCGCTCGAAACGTCTGTGTCGGAATTTTACTCGCTGCTAAGTGAGGATGTTTTGCCGATGCAACCTTAAAGCGCATCTAGCACATTCTAGTGCAGTCAGCTACGCTGTGTCCGCTCTGCACCGTCAATCTGTCTGTCTAAAGGAGTATTCTAAAATCAAGTCACCAACTTAATAATGATCATCGACAATGATACACATGAAAATCTTGCCAGATGTTCAAAAGGATTATTAGTTGCTTTGTGATTGTGTTCTTGATTTTCGCCCTGGCTCGACCGGGGGGGAGCAGAAGAGTCTAGAGCTTACTAGACTAGAATCCTTTTTCCCACTCGCCTAATGTTGGACAAGTTGACCCCGTAGGTAGTAGTCCATTGGATGATACGCCAAAATTTCTGATAGAGGTTAACTCCGATTCAGCATTCCCTATTACCGCACTTAGTATTTCTTGTTTTTCTTGTTTCGTAATTACCTCAGTTCTTGCCTCTTTTGGTAGATTGGCATTTTTCTCTAGCGAAAATTCAGCCACTCTATAAAAATTTTCCGCTCCTGGTTCACCTAAGCTAACGCACCCTCTGGATTTGGCAAACAATCCTACAATTTGAAGACTTGGAGTAAAGTGTCGTTTATTTACAAATCTCACCTCTTTAACTGGCCCCCAGACATAAGCAGGTTGAAAAAACCCCTTAGCTGGTTCGTTGCGAGTTTCATTGCAACCTTGATTGATCTTCTCATTCATTGTGACGCTAAGTTTGCCATCACCACAGACTTTCCAACTGACTCTGTGCAAATCAGGTGTACTCCCTACATATTCCTCCACCTGTTTATCTCTAGGGCTTTGCTCATTAGTTGTTGCAGCATAAGCTTGTCTTAGTTCATTTTCAGCTTGAGCAACCTTATCCGCATCAGACAGACAAGCCCCTAATCCTAAACCTATCAAAGCAAGAGATGTAAACAAACCTACTTTATTCATGAATACTCCAACAATTGATTATGAAAATTAATTGGCAATTTCTTTGTTTAAGCAAATATCTACTTCGTGAAACTATTTGATCAAACCAGGGTTTAGGGTGTAGTGAAAAAGAGCATCGAACAACCAGTGGAATACAAGCCCTGCCCTTTAGGGTAATTGTGTTTGTGGGGGATACAAGCCCCTTCCAAAACTGTCTTCTCTACGAGAGGCTACGCCAACCCTACACCCCAAACTCCCACACCCTTCTTTTAGACTACGAGCTGCAAGTATTATACATACTTGCTCTAAATATACAACCAGGTTTTAACAGTTTTTTAGCTACATTCAAATTTTCAGGATATAAAAGCAGAACTTGTAATTTTATAACGTATTTTTTAAAAGTCAAGAAACTACAGTACTGAAAAAAACAGTACTTGAATAGCTTTATTTTATGGAATCGAATATGGCATAGATAGGGTGAGTGTAAAGAAAAAATCTAAAAATGGGAAGAGTATGGACATATTGGGAATTTGACCACCCTTTAGGTAGAACGGTGCGAATAATTTCTACCCCATTAGGGATAGAGATATTTGCTGAAGATGTGTTCAGTGTAGTTGCAGCAAAACTAAATAATGAAAAGGTAGTACCGATAAATATCAACCCTCAAGAACGTTATGTAGTTATGGAGCAAGAGGTAGTAAAAGTAAAAACGTTAAATTTCACAGCCATAAATAGCTTGAAAGGGATTGTAGAAGCGGACTTGATCAATAAATTCTTGCATTGGGTGAGAACGACAATCCGACCGATATTTCAAGCAGATTACCTGTAAAACAATTAGTCAATAAAAAGGAAAAAAGCAAATGACAACTATTCACACATTTCACGAGAATAAGCAAAATACTGGAAATCCTGCAACAGAGAATACTCCTATTAATACAACACCAGAGGCTCCAGGAGCAGAAAATATAACACCAAATAAGCCAGTAGAGCAAAGAGCTAATGGTACAAAAGCAGATGTTACAGCATCCGACGATCCCACAGAAAAAACCATAGAGTCAGTAAAGCCTAAAAATCCAGCATCTACAGGTAATAAGGGGAATGACGATAAAAATACTAATCCAGAACAATTAAGGAGATTAGTAATGGTAACAGGAGATAAAGGGGGTGTTGGCAAGTCAACATTTGCAAGAGGCTTGGCACAAATTTACATGGATAATGCAGTAGGGTTTGTCGGATTAGATGCGGATAATTCTAATCCCCACTTGATAAGATTTTATGGAAAAAAGGCTGATATCTATCCTTTAGATATATCTAACTCAGATAAATTAGATGATTTTCTAGATAATTTAAAACAGATAGTGTATCCCAAGTCTAAAGGAGATGGAAAAGCACTGAAAGAGCAATCTTTAATACTGTTAGAAACCCCATCACAATTTTTGCCTACATTAGAGAATTTGATAAAAGAGATGGGTTTTTTAGGTGTAGTGAATGATAAATGTAAAATGCAGGTAACTATAGTAGTAGTGATAAGTACAATAATTGATTGTATAAATCAATTATTGGAATTGTATAGTTTCTGCGGTGATAATGTTGATTATGTGATAGTCAAAAATTTGTTTTATGGAGAGACAGAACAATTTACTTTTTATGATAAATCAGAAGAAGTAAAAGAAATGGAAACAAAGGTAAAAGCCAAAGGGCATAAATTCACAAACATAAATATGCCAAAACTAGCGAAAAAATCTTACGACTATTTAGATGTGAATAATATGACATTTAGGCAAGGACTCGAACAAGATGAATATCCGTCTATATATGGTAGAGTATTAAGCTGGCTGAACAATTTTCAAGGGCAGATAAAACCAATTAAGAATTTGTTTGGTATAGAAAAGTTTTTATCTGAGTAGAAATAAGAATCAGAAGTTAGTTTAATTTATTAAGCTAACTTCTGATTCATGTTGATATGAGAAGTAGAAAATAAAAATGTCATCAAAACGAATGATTATAACCGTAGGAGATGCACGAGTAGGGAAGTCTACAGTTATCAAATTATTGCTAGAAATGCTGATGCTGAAAGGAAAACGGACTAAGGTTTACAGCCAAGATACTTTTGGTATATTTAAGGCTTATGAAAATCTAGTGCCAATTGAGTATTTTAATTTATTAAATGATGAGACTGACCAAATAATAGATGAATTAAATAATACTCGGCTAGATATAATTATTATTGATATGCCTGGACAGTATATCGAAAAAATTCGTCAGTATATTGAAAGCATTAGTTTATTTGAGGTAGTAGTTAGGTTTGGCTGGAAGCTAACATTTCTGCAACCAATATCTCATAGGAATAATTGCCTAAATTACTTAAATCAAATTATAGAAATAGCGAGTAATAATGCTAATTATGTAGTAGTTAAGAATTATCATTTCTCTCCAGAATTTAGAGAGTACGATGAAAAAATACAAAAAAAACTATCAATAATAGGAGGAACAGAAATAGAGTTACTATCGCTACACCGAAATCATTATCAAATGATGGATAAATTAGTGAAACCTTATTCGGAATGTTGTCACGATATTTCACTAATTTTATTTTTGAGAAGCTTCATTTATCAATGGATAAAAAAATTTCAGATTTCAGTGATAAAGGACAACTTGGCTATTAGTTATTTAGGATTAGATTAATGACGCAACAAGACATATTACAGGGCTATTCCTTTGCAGAACAAGAACGTATAGTTGAAGGCGCATATCAATTAGGAATTACGCCAGATGATCCAATGTTCAGGATGATGGCGACGTTAGGTAGATATGAAGAAACGATGATAGACCTCCAGGCAAGAACGGAGGCAATGATAGACGCTTGGGCGGTAATGATAGATCAAAAACTGGAAAAAACAACTCAATCAGCCGAAAAAATGCACTATAAAGTTGTCTCTAGTGCAGTACGGGATGAGATGAAAAACATTAAGCCTAGCAGCAATACAGATATAAAAGTGCAGGGAGGCTGGAGGTTAGGGACAGTATCTCTTGTGTGTGGATTAGTGGCGGCTGGCAGTACCTTGTTAGGTTCATTGACAACATGGAATGTTGTTTCCAACTTAGGAACAAATCAGTCAGTAGTAGTATCACGTAATGATCTCAAGATTCTCCAATGGGCAAAGTCCCAAGAGGGTCAACAGATGTATGAAATAATCTTGAAAAATCAAGCATTAATTAAAGCTTGCCAAACACAGCAGGGTAAAATCAAAGGCTATTGCTTGATTGAAATAGATGAGTAATTAACTGACCTTGAGGTAATCCTGTTCGATGTAGCCAAGTTTACTGGCTACAATCAGAGCATTGACGCGATCGGCAACATCTAACTTAGCAAAAATCTTGTTTATATGCCCTTTGACAGTGCTTTGAGTAATGAATAACTGCTCGGCAATATGCTTATTAGAAAAACCAGCCGCCATCAAAGAAATAATTTGCATCTCAGTGGTACTAAGATGATCTTGGTAAGTCTTCCCCTTAATTTTCTGTTGGAAAAAAAAATTATGTCGGCTAATATCAGGGTCTAAAAAAGACTTGCAATCGTAGAAGGTAGTTTTAATGGACTCTAAGATCAGAGGAACATTATTCTTCTTAAGAATGTAAGAATCAGCCCCCACATTTAAAGCAGACTGGACAATACTTTGAGCATAATAAGAAGAAAGAACAACAATCTTAATGTTGCTTGTATTGGCTTTGATTTGCTTAATGACTTCAACCCCAGAGATGTCAGGCAAGCCAATATCGACTAAAACTACATCAGGAGCTAATTCCTCAACGAGTTTAATGCCTTGATGACCAGTCCGAGCAATTCCTACCATTTGCATATCTGGTTGTTGATTGATAGCAGTAGTTATTCCTAGTCGGATTAATTCCTCATCCTCAATAATTACTAATCGAATCATATAGGGTTTTAATTACTTCGACTGTAAGATACTTAAATATTTATAACATGGTTATTGAGGTAAAGTATTTTACTTTTTGTGTATGTAAATATAAAATATAAGCAAGTAAGAAAAATTCTTGGTAAATAGAAGAAGAAAGGTTTTTAGGATTAAAACTGGATTGGATGAATTTTTTTGATGGGTAAAATAAAAAGATTCTAAAATTTCTAGACTGAATTAGCATTCAGTCATAAAAGTAGCAAAAATAACAATCTTTCGCTGGTAGTATAGTTATGCAACAGGAAGTTTTAAGCAAACAGTTGGATATATTAGCTTTACTGCACGATGTGTCAAATTCGTTGAAAGGAATATCGTTGATTGCAAATCAGTTAATTGATGGTGCTTATGGATACTCTCTAGAAGAAATCAGACCATTTCTCTTGGCCTTACGAGATACTAATGACCGGGGTATGAATTTGCTTGAAGCTAACAAAGTCTCTGGGGAAGTGAAACCAGTCGCGTTAGCCCAATTTGATATGTTGAGTTTTTTACAAAAAACTTCTTCTTTATTCCAGCCAATAGCGCAGTATCATTCGTTGAAAATGCACTATGAAACGCAATCATCATACAAGCATGGAACGCAAGTACGGGGTGACAGTATAAGTATTGACAGAATGCTATGTAATATAGTGACAAATGCTATTAAGTACACTAGACGAGGAGATATCTTTTTAAGACTGCTTAATCAAGAAGATGATTTAGTGATCGAAATTGAAGACACGGGTATAGGAATTGCTACAGACCAACTATCAAATATATTTATTCCACTATGGCGATCACCTACGGTGGGCGGAACGCCATCGCCAAATAGCAATTTATTACATCAATCAGGGATGGGGCTTGGACTGTACATCGCCTTATGCGTGGCTCATGCTCATGGATTGAGTATGAGAGTAGATTCGGTAGTCAAACAAGGAACGAAATTCACCATCATATTTCCTTACAAAGATGACGGGATATATGGGGTTGATGGTACGATGCCCCCTAAATCACCCAGGAGACAAGATGCGTTACCTATATGATGTGAAACTGTGGGACAGGATTGAAACAGCAGTGGAGTTTCTAATTTTTGTGGCTTTGATGATAGCAGCAATCATCAAACTGGGACACAATGATTTTCTACAAGCTCTATTTTATATAGTATTAGCTGTCATTATCTCGCCCTGGTCACAATTTGAGCGTGTAACAAAGCGTTATGTCTTGATAAGTGTGTATTTCCTGGGGTTGTTTATAGGTTATTTTCAGTAGTTTATTCCAACTCTGGGCCGTCAGAAGAGTGGTCGTTTTGTTGTTGCTGTGGTGGTGACTTTTGTTGCTGCTGCTGTCTCATATCGAAATTGATCAGCTTTTGTGTTTCTTGCGGTGAAAGGTTATTGTGTACAACGTTGTATTCTTCCTTGCTATCAACTTTATAAGCGCTAAAAGCCGTTTGATTATCACTTTTACGCCAAACAGTCAGACGTTGCATCCCTTCTCTCATCATGAGATTTAGTCGATAAGAGATCCCCTCATAAATGCGGCCGCCAATAGTGTCTTGTCCTTTGGTCATGAGAATATTCATCAATGCGGGAATAAGAGATTTTTTAGCAACCTCATGATTTTCGCTTTGCTTTGGTGTAGATGTTTGGTGATCAACAAAAGGTAACTTGCGTTCTTTAGACTGTAATATCTCCTGTAAGAAAGTCTTTTTCTTCTGGGCTATTAAATTTTCAACTCTTGTGGATTTGGATATATCAGTTGTTTGTTCAGGTTTATTTAAGCCAAATTTTTGGGCGTACTCTTTAAGGTATTTTTCCTTAAGACTTTGCCTGTAATCTTCAGCACTTTGAGCATTTTGCGTAAGAGATAGAGTATTTCTCATCTCGGCCATAATACTCTCGCGCTCTGTGGTGTCCAGTGCGGGGGTTGGGGTTATTGACGGCGAGGGGGGATATTTTTCCATCATCAGCGCTAGTCTATAGGCAAGTTGGTTGTCAGAAAGTCCACTGTCGCGGTTGATGATAGTGATTGAAGACGATACTAAGCTAGGCATAAATGTGGTGAACAACGGTTAATTAAAATTCTAATTCTGGTGAATTAGTCGCTACAGATTGTTGTGGAGTGTGTTGTGGTGGAGATTGTTGGGAAACAACTTCAACTTTGGCAGAATAAGTATCGTTAATAAGAAGCTGACGCTGTTTAATTAAATCGTCAAGAACCATGTTGATGGGAGGAAGGGAAATATCAGTTGTACCATTATTTTCTTGTTGAAGCTGACTTTTGATAAGTAGTTCATGGTAAATCTGACGTTGTTCGCCAATAGTAAGTTTACCAGTTTTTTCTAGTTTGGAGAGCAAATCCGATAAAGACTGATCCGCATCAGGGGAGGCTGGGGAAGCAGGGGAGGCAAGGGAGGCAAGGGAGGCAGGGGAAGCTGGAGAGGAAATGTTAGTAAATTCCCCCCCTGCTCTTATTTCTTCCCCTGCTTCTCCTCTCCCCCTGCTCTCTTGCTTGGTTGATATTAAAGAATCAACTGATGCAGAGGTGGGAGAGGGATGATCTTGAGGTTGAGGGGGTATTAATTTATCTAATTGACTCTTAATGGCAGGGTGAACAGGCAAATCAATGTCACGGCTAGTATTGGGGTCGCCAAACAATGTTTTGTAATTAATATGTAGTTTCTGTGCCATCAAACCCAACTTTTCTAAGTCAGCTTCATTGATGGCCATTTTTTTAACTTGATGAGCCATACCAGTTGGAGTACGCTCAAATTCAAACCGAACAGCTTCCCTTGTAATCTGACCATTTTGTTCAGCTTTGAATAACTGTAGTGTAGATTTTCCGCCTGTGCCTTGCCGAAAAAGAATGCGGTAATTAGCTAAAGTTAAGTCGTCTTTCTCAAAATTGCGGATAGTTCCCATCATGATTTGCAACAGTTGGGATTGCTTAAAATTTTCTAAAATATTGTGTGTGCCGCTAGGTGAAACCGAACTCAAGACAGAAGCAAGCTTGCGTGGGTCATCATCAAGTGATGGTAATTCTTTACCCCCTTTGAGGTGGTCAGCAACTAATAAAAATTCTTGTCTTTCAATAGGTAGGATATTAATGGGGTAATTTTTGGTATTAAAGTCTTGACCTAGATTGACTCTGTTCACTCCACCCCAACGATCCGCCATGAAGCTCATCAACTCCTTACCATCGTGGCGACGGGAAATAGTGTAATCTTCCCCTTTTTTTTGAATAACGAAAGCATCAGCAACATAAGTTAGCTCTTTGCCCGATTCGTTGTTTTTGACACCGTATTTCTTGACGAGCGCCACAGCTACAGTTGCGATCGCTTGATTCTCTTGATGGTGGAGTTTTCGTCGTTGGAAGTTTTGTTTATAAAGAGTAACGTCCTGTGTTTTAGCCCAATGAGGAATTTCTGGAAGAGGAGTTTCCATAATTGGTTTTCTCTTCCAAGGAAACCAACTTCGCTGATCATCAGTTTCTTGTTGCTGAGGGATTTGTTGGTTTTGGGTTGTGGAATTGGTTGATGAAGAGTGCATATTTGTAGTATTAGATGGTGGAGATTGCTGTTGTTGAGAGTGAGGGGCAGCATTGTTGTTAGATTGCTGTTGTTTTGATTGAGCTAGTGATGAAGGATGAGTATTTTTCTGGGTAGATTGATGTTGTAATTGACTAGATTCGGCAGACGGTGAAGAAGTTTCAATTTGAAAATTACATGGCGAAATATTGAATTCAGATGCAGGTATTTTGGGACTTTCATCAGGAGATTTATTTTGTTGTGCTGGTAGATCAACAGGCTCCGAAAGTATTTGAGCAATTAAATTTTCTTGCGGAGATTGGTTAATTGGTGTTTGGAGGGCGACATTATCCTGTGAGATTGCCACAGTCTGATTTTTATCCCCTACGGTCTTGGTTGTGCCATCTTTGAGCTTGATAGTTGAGCGTAATTCTAGATGGCACTTATCATTCCATTGTTCTAAGGGTAAGGATTGGGCAAGCAATTGGTCAAAAGCTTCACGCCCTCTCTCGACAATAAAATCATCTACACCTTTATCTGGCCCTGGTAGAGAAATGACACTCACCTTGCCACCAGTCGCCTCTAGTAATTGTCCAGTACGTAAGGTGGCAGCATCAACATTTCTTTTGGTTTCAGGTTTAGTGTCAAAGTCAAAGCAGATTTTGAAGTCTCGCCCCTTTGTGGCAAAAACTGCTAACTCAGGATGCAAAAAGTGAGTAGGATGAGCTTGAGGTTGAGCGTTGTCTGCTTGATTTTCATCAACCACCTCAACTTTGTCGGACTCAATTTCCAGTAATTCAATTACAGCATCGGATTCAGTAACATTGGGTTTAATTTCATTGTCAATGGGATTTTCCAGTTTCTTAGTTTTATAGTAGCCGCCGTTAATTCCCGCTAACCCAATGGCAGCATGACCTTGGCTTAACAGACTAGCCGCTTTCTTTGCACCCTCAGTAATTGTGACAGGAATATTATGTTTCCATACGCAATACCAAAATCCATTTGTGCGCTCGCTATCTGTGGGGTTTACTCCAGCCTTTGAGTAAATATTTTGGGCAATCTTGTCTGGGACATCTAACAAAAAAATACTTTTTTCAGTGCCTAGTGGATGTTCATATTTGGTGAATTTACCCGGAACCACTAGACTTAACCCATCTTTTTTCTCGGTTTTCGGTCTTGGCTTATCTGGTTTATAACACCCCCATTCTTTAGTGTTGGCAGTTTCACCGGGGGTTAAATTTTGAAAATGCCTGGGATCTATGCCAGCATTACACCACCAGCCATCTGTATTGTCTAAATAGGAATATGCTTTTAATATCCCCCCAGAAACTCTACCCGTATTTGTACGTGGTATCTTGTCGCTGGTCATCAATAAATCCCACGCTTCATGTACTCCTCTTGCCTGATTAAAGTGCAAAGATTCAAAATTCATGGAGGCAATAGCAGGAGCGATCGCACTACCGACTACTAGTTCTTGCCAATGCGGTGGATCTATATGTTCGGGGGACTGGGGAATATCTTGAGTAATGTCTTTTTTTAATTGGTTCACCTCGCTATTTTCAATTTGATTGTCTTTGTTGGCAATAGTTGGTGTCTGGGGTGATAAAAAGCTAGTTAAACAATCTTTTAAAGAATTATAAATATCTTCGTTTAAGGTTTTTGGATTAATTGCTAATGCTTGAAAACATTCGGATAAATATTTATTAACATCTGTTTGCAGTTGGGTAATAAACTCTTGGTCAGCAACTATCTTGTTAGTTTGCTCATCAATTAGTGAAAAGCCAATTTTGCCATTAGTTTTGAGATGGGTAACAAAGGTTTGATTATCAGTTTGAATTTTTAGACCTGAAGATTTGGCAAGAGAATTGATTTCTTCAGTTTGAGATTTTATCGGTTGAGTAATAGAATCAATTGTATTGTTATCTATCACAGTGGAGGATGAAGCAGTTTTATTTAGGTCGTGAGATACAGCTTCCGCAAGTGTTGAAGCGGTATGTTGCTGTTCGTCTATAGGTGGAGATACAAACTTGTTAGCTGTTGGATCATACTTTTCCCATTTCCAGCCACCCTTGCCATCTTGACTCATAGCATAAGTTTGTTTACCAGTCTCCCAATATAACTTTTTATTGATAGACTCTTTAGCTTTCTGCTGAAGATATTTATCAATATATTTGGCTAAAGGATAAATGACAGTACGGATAAAATACTTACTACTATAAGCGTAAGCAGAAGTTAGTTGTAAATGTCTTTCATCAAACATATTTATTAAGGTTTAGGCATGGTAAAAGGTTGAAGGGTCAAGCAATTGTAGATTTAACAGTGAACAGTGACCAGTGAGCAGAACTCGTAACTGGTAACTGGTAACTGATAACTGGTAACTGATAACTGATAACTGGTAACTGGTAACTGATAACTGGTAACTGGTAACTGATAACTGGTAACTGGTAACTGATAACTG
>NZ_CAWUDJ010000063.1:0-23798 GCF_963920875.1 Anabaena sp. CCY 9910
AAGTGGCTCATCAATTCCTTAGCGTAACTTTCGGAATCACTGCTCATTTCACCCCTGAAATTAACGTTTCATGCACGGTTTTGTAGCCGAGTCAGGAAGGGGATTTTCTGGCTTAGGCATCCAACTATGTCTATAGTTGTATATTCACACTCAAGCCTTGTGTTAATAAGGAAATCAGACAAACATCAACTCACTGCATATGAAACCTGTAATAAATATAAGGTTTTTGTATGAGTAACAACGACAGTTCTGATGCTCAAGTGAAAAATAACTTCTGGTTTCAGTTATTTAAATATTTAACTGTACTAGGAAGTGCAATTGGTGTTCTATCAACTTTAATTGATCAATTATTAGCCTTAAATAGAGTATTTAATAAGCTCTATTTGGTTTGGCCAAGCCTTTTTATAATTTTTGGCATATCGATTTGTTTAGCTTACAAAGGGGGTCATGTACTTCCTGGTATAGATCAATATCCGAGAAAGCTAACAATGATCATTAGCTGCGTCTTAATAGGTGTTGGAGTAATGGGATTATTTTGGGGAGTAAGTAATGAAAATTCTGTTAAAATTACACCAGAAAATCCACAGCAAGATTTTTCAGGGACTCTAATTGCTCCTGGGAAAGGATTTCAAAATTATAAAATTACGTATATTGATGTTACTGATTTCACAAAAGGTGGAAAATTAACAATTGATATTTTGTTAATGGATGGAATAAGTTGGGGATCTTTTGACCTTTTTCCAGAGAAGGGCAGGATACCCACTCAGGGATCTCCCAATTCACTTGTAGGAGCATATAATGTTAAGCCTAATAGTTCAACACATTTAGTCCATTATTTTGACAAAGGTGTTGTGTTCCGTTTTGGAGCTACAGGAAATTGGGGCAGTCCAAAGGATTCTACAAATAGCTTTAAAGCAAGTGTATATGTTGAACCATAGGTTAATTGGTACGTTGAGAATTGCTAAAAATATTGATTGGCAAAATGCCTATCCAGCATGGGTTACAGCCTTAGCGTAACTTTCTGCTCGATTGCTCATTTACCCCCAAGTTCTACCATAAGCTAGATAGCATTTAAATTTAGTAGTAACAGAGTAATATACAATTTTACTATGCAATTTTTCGGATTTTTAAGAGTTTGTATAGGAAATGGAGTTAAATGAGCAATCGTGTCAGTAATAGTAGCTTGAAACTCTTGTTTTTTGCGGTTCTCGTCATATAGTAGTATATAAATACTAGTTGAGATGATACCTATGGGTAAAAAGAAAAACTCTGGCGATGATTTTGGATTCAAGAATTTAGACAAGTTTAAATTTAGGAACCCTCCCCCACGACGAGAAAAGCTTATTCCAGACCCACCAGCACCTTTACCAAATATTGACCCACCAAGTATTGATCCGTAGTAACTAACCAAAAATTAAGAAAGCACCTCTGCTTTGTCTCCGGTAGTGCGATCACTTGCGGGTTAATCTGGGGCTGGATGCTTTACAGTTGGTGCTTTCACTTTGATGTCGTCATACTGTTATTATTAGACATAGATTTTTCATCCAATAGAAAAGTCAAATGCCTGCGTATCGCAACTACGCAGGCATCCTTATTTTACCATTATTTCGTATTAGCTTTACATACCCATAATTATTATATCATAAGGCTTATAGCCCTTTTAATCTTCAATTGTTACCCCAATTATTACAGTATTTCCTATCTCATCACCTTGTTCATCCAAGGGCGAAAATTCAACCGATCGCAGTCCCGACTTTTGCAATTGTTCACCATACAGTCCCTCAATCGGCTTTTCACCTATTAAGTCAATAGCGTTTTGCGCTCTTTTTCTAGCATGAGCAAATGCCCAAGGGCGATGACGTTGAATGTCTTGTTTAAGAGATAATGCCCTAATAGCAAGCTTGCCGGATTTATAGGCTTTAGTTGTTAGGGTTGGGGGTGCGATCGCGCCTAGTAAAGATGCGATTTCATCAGTGTTTGAGTCATCTGGTGATAGATTAGATTTCATCTATTCTTTATGGTCGTTTAATATTTTTTCTAGGGATTCACCGTCTTTAATTCGCTTCATTATCTCTTCTGAAGAATATTTAGGAGGCGCGTTGATAAATGTGAATTGTGGCTGTTGTTGCTGCGTTGGCTGGGGTGCTTCTGATTTTCTTGCTAGTTCGGCATAGAATGCTTCAGCGAATTTACCTCCTTCTCTCTCATAGCGTTCTTTAAATTCTTCTGGTGATAGATTCAATAGTGATTCTTTCTTGTGTGTGGGTAAGGGCAACTTTACGGATGATTTAGCCGCTTTATCTTGAGTAGTTTGTGATGTATTCGATTTGGGGTAACTATTAGCTGAATCGGCTGTAAGCCAGTCTAAATCAGCTTTATAGCGTTCAAGTTTTGCGGTAATTTCTCTTTCTAGCTGCTTTAAATATTGTGTTGACATGACGTTTGTGGTGGTGTATTTAATAGCTTATTTTACTCAATCTTTTTGTATTGTTGGGGATATTAAGAATAGTTACATAAGGTTCAAATCCTCTAACCTGGGGTTAATTTTCTTCACTAAATTTAGTTTTTCTTGTGCTGCGAACTATAAAAAAGCTTATCTTCCCTTGTGGTGGATTTACCACAATGAAATCAGGTAGTGATAGTTGCTGGTGCTTAAGATAAATTTCCAAAAAATTACATAGATTGAGGTAGTTTTCGGACAAAAAATTAAAGTCAAAATAATTGCCAGTTTTCAAGACTAACGACATACCTCTACGGTACGCTGCTTCATCATGGTCAAAAAACTTGGTAATTTTTGCATCTAAACTACAACGCTCGAAAACTCTGAACAACTGCGCCCACTTATGAGCATCAGTCTTTCTTTTTGGTTGACGATAAAAATCTTTTATAAATTTTCTATTTTTCATGATTAAATGGGATGAGCTTATATGTTTTCGGTGTTCCCCTAGCTGGCTGCTAGGGGAATTTTGCATTTTCTATTATTAATAGTTCCAATTTTGAAGCCCGAAGGGTGCGATCGGGTGGGGTAGGTACAGCTTTTGTTGCGTGTGCTGACCTTAAAAATATATAATTAGTGAGTATTGTTTAAATTTAAAAAGCTCTTGGGCTGAGTAATTGTGATTTTACTCAGCCACATTTTTTATAAAGCGGATTTCTTTTTTGGCTTGGGTTTTGGTATTTCAGTTTTTATTTCAGGCTTCGACATTTTAGGTTTGGGTTTTGGAGTTTCAGTTTTATTTTCAGTGTCCTTTCTTTGTTGGCGTTTTTGCTTGATTACTTCTGCCTTATCGGTCTTACTTGCTTTCAAAAAACGGGGGACATCTTCGGTAGGTAATCCTAAAATTGAATCAAAGAAAAAGATATTTTTTTCAGGTGCGAACTTTGCTTTAATTTGCACAAAATATCTTTTAGCTTGCTCATCTTTTGACGCTTTAGGATTGAACCGAAACGGGGGTACTATGGCATCGCGCCACATTAACGGGATATGTGCAGCCTTCATGTACTTCACTTTCAAACCCATCTCTGCCGATTTAATAAAGTCAATTCGTTCTTTTTTGTAATTTTTAAAGACACTGATACATGGTGTTTTTGATACAGGGATAAATTGCCACAACCCACACAATTTAAACTCAAAATCATTGCAATCCTCAAACAAACCTTGATTAGCATTCTCAGATTTGTAAGCGACTAGCTCAAAATAAATATTGTGTGGTTGATCAGGTTTGGGGAAATGCGTAGCCTTAGGGTAAACCATTAGGGTTTGAAACGAGCTACCTGTGTCTTCAATTCGATGCTTTAAAGCCTTAAACACTTGATGGTTTTTACGAGCGCATTTGAGGAAATATTCGCGCCCCTTAATAGTGACAGTTGCTAATAAATCCCCGGTAATCAATACATCACCACTGACAACACCGATCGCTTGAAAGAGATTGTTATTCTCCGGCTGCTGGTCTGTCTGCTGCTGTTCTGCTTGCGGTTGCTCTTGGGTAGATTCTAAATGCTCAGTCATGGGTTTTTGTCTTGGTGGTCGCCTTTACTTGATTGTGAATCAGTTTAGGGTGCGATCGGGTGGGGGGGATGCGTGGGGTTCGTTTCGCCCGGCTGGGGGGAAGTGCGATCGCATCATTTTCAATCCCAATCATCCCGTTCTTCGGGTTCCTCCAAGTAATCATTTATAGGTATATTCAGATACTCTGATAGTTCTTTAAAGTCAATATCTAATTGGGTGTATTTGGGGGTGCTTACCTCTTGTTGAGGGGGGGTAAGGGTAGCTTGAGCATTTGAGGGGTAAAACTGACTGTGTTGATTGCTGGGTAAGCTTTCTGGCTCCTGCACAACCCCCCCTTTAAAATTATCATTTACTAATAAGATAGGGGGGGTTGTGCAGCGATCGCGCTCTGCCTTCTTAGCCTCTTGGTGGGCTATAAAGTTCTGTGCAAATTCCCAGCTATCTTTTGTAATCCATTTTACCCGTATGCGCTTACCATCTACGGTTACTTGTTTCGATCCGGTAGATAGCCCACACATGGCATAGAGCATATAAATTATCAACCCATCATTGGCATTCTCAAAGTTGATGCCCATTGCCAGCTTTGCTGCCTCTGAATGCTGGCGTATTTTATCAATCACTGGTTGATAATCATTGGGGTAATAATTTTTGTTGGGGTCAAGATATTTTTCAAATTCCAAAAATTCAAAGAATTTGCGCTCTCGTAGTTGCCATTTAATATCCCCAGGAAATCTCTGATTGCATCCCTCGAAATCAGGTCTTAGTTTCGCTTGCCTTGATTCTCCGGCTATATCATCTGCTGCCACATCTTCTATAGGTTTGTAGAAATTCCTGTGCAATCGCCTCAATGATTTCTCTAATTTGTTGCCCCAGTTTTTATATGCGATCGCAGCAAAGCCGTGTAATTCTACCTCATCTTTTAGTTTTACGGTGCAAGTGTTAATTATTTCCTCACCGAATGTATCTAATAGATAATATTTAGTTAGCTGCAATCTTTCTTCCTTACTTAAATTAATCCCAGTACTTGATTTTTCTCTTAGTTCTTTGTATCTAGCACTGGTAATTAATTCGCAATCATCTATTTCGTTTATTTCTTCGAGTTTCAATTGCCCCCATATTTCTTTCATAGAATCATTCACGTTGGGGGCAAGTCCAAATTCTACTTCTTCAATTTGGTAGCCATCTTCAATCAATTGTTCCTTGAGCCAATATCTCAATCGCCTCATTTCTATATTTTTGAGGGCTGCATTCTTACAGAATAGTTCCCAATGATGCGATTTCCATTCCTCACTCATTACATTGTAATCAGGTGCAAAGCTTGTTAGAAATTTATTCCTAGCATCATAATTCTTTTGATAGTAAGCGTTCACATCTGCGGGTGTAATGCCTCTAGAAGCTTCGTAATTAGTGCCACGTTCGGCACACCACACAAATAGATTCTCAGCCCCTCTAGCCCGTGATAGGGCTTGGCAAGCGTTCTTAGGGGTAAGGATTCCATTGAAAAAGCCGTACACATTATCAAAGCGTTTGTTTTCAATGGATACGCCTGAAATTACTGATGGGCTACATACTAAAAGTAAAGTGTTTAAGCTTCGATTATTGATATCAGTTATGTAAGTTTTAGTATTTATATCTTCGCTAGTATCTGAATTAATTTCTACGATTAAATCTGGGTTGCTCTCAATATTAATTCCACTTTTAATTAATTCTTGGCGTACATACTCAGCTATAGTTTTACATCCTTTGTAGCCATCCTTATTATCATCAATTATGAAGCATGGAACACCTTGTTTTAAATTTTTGAGTAGATGAGACACTAAAGCCTCTAAGCTTTTATCTGTAGATAAAATAATCTTCCCGCGTTGGGGTTTGTAATTATTGATGATTACTTCTATTGGTGTGTTCTTTGGCGCACATTTAAAAATATATTCAATTTCTTTTTGCGCTACGTGGGCAGACATATACAGTGCTGATCCATCAGTTAGAGCCGATGCTAAGTGAGCCTGATGAAATGCTAATAAGCGAGGGCGCATTGAATCTCTGTTACATAGAGGTTCAAAGAGATAAGCAAATAATTGGTCGCATTCATCCCCTAGTAAAAGCCCGTTCTCTTTAAGGTTTCTGGGGTCAAATTTATCAGCAGAATTAGCACAGAATGTCACTTTTTTTGCAAATTTGTTATTTTCGGCTTCCTCTTTGTGTAATGCTCCCATTTTTTCTGCCATAGTCCAAGCTAGAGAGTTTCTGGTGTGATAGGAGTAAATTGCATAAAAGCTATCTTTTTTTTCTGCGATCGCGCTTGTTTTACACGTTCCCATTGCAGATATTGGAATAGATATTTTATGCTTTTCTAAGTTTAAATCTTCAGAAGATAGATTTGGTTTATTGATGTGTGTTATCTTTATCCCTAGTTCTTTTAAAGCTTCCTCATCAAAGCCTGATAGTTGTTTGTGTATTGCTTTCTCTGTCTCGAATTGGGCATTATCCTCTGCTAATTCGTCGGGTGTTTTTACTTTATTTTTAAATGATTTACCATACAGTCTTTTATATTCATTGGGGTTACGTTCCCTTAAATATTTTCTAGCCTTCTTGTGGTAAAAATCATCAGGTAATACATCATTAGGGTTAAATTTAATTGCTCTTTCATAAACTCCAATGGCTTCATTGTCATCCATTGGAGGGTTACAGTTACGCGCATAATCAAGAATTAAATTAATACCATCACGGGCTGATTTCTCTATAGTGTTAATTCCTCTGCGTTGGCATCCCTCAATTACTGATACTACTATCGTTGATATTCTTAAGCAGGTGTCATTTCTTTCACCAGCACCAGCACCTTGGTTGATTAATTCCTTGGCTTTACTTGGCAGAATTTCAAGTACAGGAATCTCATCAATGTTGCCTAAAATGGGTGAGTAGGTATGATTAGATCCCCTATAATTATTATCTAATCGTGGTTGCTTTTGATTAAATTCTGATTCTTTGGCTACTAATTTGGGCAGATAATCAATCAACCATTGAGGCGCAATCGCTACCTCTGTATCTTCAGGTGAGTTTATCCATTTATATGAGCCAGTATCAGGATGTCTTGAAGGGGGTAAGACTGATTGCATCCCGTTATATCTAAATTCTAATTGCTCACCATGATTGCACTCTAGTTCATTTATTTTTTTTAATGCAATCTTATTAAAGTTTGCGATTACGGGTCTACGTTCATCAGAAATTTTGAATAATATTTGATATCTTCCAGGCTTGCCAGATGTCCATTTAATTGTTTTTGGAATGTCACCATTACTTATTTTTTGTAATAGCGGTTCGGCACTACTGCCATCTACATCAATAGCTAATAATCCATCAGATATGTCACCAGTTCGCAGCCCATAGCCTGATGAATAGCTTTTATATGGATTGCCCCTCTTACTGATTAATTCTAAGCCTAGTAATGCTTGCTTTATTTCATCTCTATCTAATGGTGTTTCTGTCTGCCAATTTTTTCTATATGGCTTTTTATCTTTTAATGGGGTTAACGCCCAATTCTGAGGGATTAAATCAAGATAATCTAATAAATCTTCTTGGTTAATTACTGGCTCAAAACTATTCCAAGGTTCTACCTTGCAATAAAATTTTGAATAATTAAACTCAGAATTATATTCTGTTATTACGTATTTAGGATTTTCTATACAAAATGCTTGAGCTTCACTCTCTGAGAATGAAAAGCAAATAGTTCTTTGTGGGCTGGGGTAGCCAATACCGCATTTACCAGATTTATCGCCGCACGTTGGACAAGGCTTTTTTTCACTTGTATAGGCGTACCCACTTCCTACAGACCTTGGTAATTCAGGATTGAGTAACCCCTGATCATGGGTAAATCTGATCGCACCCTTACCAATATTCCCTTTGTTGTCAATTACCAACTTAATTGGTATATTATTGGTATCGGAGTGGTGATCCGGTGGGTTATTTGAATTGCTATTTGAAAAATCGTTTTTGACTGATGTATTGTGTTCCATTGGTAGAGGCTCTTGTTGTGATAGCAAGAGCCTTTGCAATTTCAAACCTAGATTACGTGCAACTTCTACTTAATGGTGATAGAATCGAGATAAGATTTTAAAAAATAAACAATGAGTTGCTGATTTATCTGGATCTGCCTTTGCAAGAGGCTCTTGAGAAAATCGGCGCTTTTTTTTGTCAAAAAAAACACTGAGGGAATGCGATCGCACCGCTACGCGATCAATTTGTGCTTATACAGGTATTCGTATAGCGCAGTTCTGAACAATTCATTTACGGACATTCCCTTCTGAGTGGCAATCTCTTGAATGTTTAAGCCCATTGGCTGCTTAATAGAAAAAATCCTATCATCCACAATTCTTTGGTTTAGGGGTTTCTTTTTTCTTCCTGCCATATTCAAAGCCCTTTCTTTCTAAAATTGATCTTATTTCAGTAATATCCAATTGGCAAGAAAAATCTTTCGTTGGTGCTGGACTTAATTTGATGGTAAGCGTTTCAGGCTTTTTTACTATTAAGAAATAATAAAAACTAGGCAATAATAGAAGTTCCTATATATTTCAAAAAGGATTCCTGCCTCATCTACCAAGGAGAGGCTTTTTGTTGTTGCAAAGGTGGGCGAAGGTGGAAGGTGAAAGGTGCGATCGCACCCCTGAACCCCTTACCAAGCAAGTGAAATCTATATTGATATCAATTATTGTCCAGTTCCCCCCTACTTGGGTACTGCCCCTGCTTGGCAAGGGTTCCAGCCATCAATACTGATAAGAATCGCTTTTTTTAACAACTTAGAACAACCGATTCAATCTAGCTGGCATATCCTAAAAGCTGGATTCAAGCTATCTGGCAGAGCCTAGAACCGGGATTTAATTGATAGGTAGTCTTTATCACTTCATACTTAAGATTGTTTGCCCTCCATAAGCTTAAAAGCTTGCGTGACAAGCCATACAGTTTGCTGAGAGAAGCTGCGATTGTCTTCCTTGGCTGCTGCCTCTACCTTTTCGTAAAGTTCAGGGGGGAAAGTAATCGTAATGCGCTTGCCCTTGTATTGATCCGCAGTCATCGTTGCAATGAACCTAGTTGAATATATTAGAACCAGTCTAATCGGTTACAACGCTCGGTTAGAAAAATTAATGGTTCTGATATATTCAAGATGGTTCTAATTGGTTCTAATATGCTAACATTCCAAGTAGAGACATTCAAGGGGATGGAGGCATCCAATATATTGACATGGCAACTAAGGAATATTGCCGTAAATATCGCCATTTAAAGCGAGTTTTTGAATCAACTTACCAAAAGCCAGTAAGCGATATTTTTTGGTATCGGTTGACTGCACAGTTAAAGCAATATCTTAATTTTTCAGTTGAGAGGAGAGATGCAGAGTTAATTGTTAGGTCAATTGCTAACCTAAAAAAATCTCATAGAAATTTCAGAGTTAATAGTGATAATTTCTCTGAATGTTGGCAATTGTTTCAACACTATTACAAGCAAAAGAAACACATTACTTGTGCAGAATTTCTTGCTGATTTAGCACAACAATTAGACTTGTCACAAGTGTCCCGCACATCTCGTTATAACTGGTTTACGAAAGCTGGTATACCCTACAGACATGAAAAGACCTATTCAACATCAGATTTTGCATTAGTCGCATTTCAGGCTGTTAAATGCCTAAAATCACGCGAATTAAAACGGGTAGATAATGCAATCAAAACCATTAATGTACTTGTAGTCAGATAAGGAGTAAAAACGATGTCAAAATTCTACAATAATGTAAAGTCAAGATTAAATAAGAAAGGTCTAACAGGATTCGTAAAAACTGACTATCAAGAAGCAGCAGAGCATCTAAGAATTGCAGACTTAGACAATGTTACTACTGACCAGATTATTGCAGGATTTGAATATTTAGCAGCAAAACGCGAAAATCAAATACAACCGACCGCACCCCTAACACCCCAAGAATCCCCCCATCAAATACAGCACTACCAAGAAGCTGAAACAATTGCACAGCAAGAATTAGAGCTATTAGAGATAGAGCCGATCGCACCCCTGGAGGAGCTAACAAAAGAAAATCAAATAGTGTTATCTAATGCTGATAAACAAGCATTAGTCACATCTCAATCTTTGGCTTTAGGATTTGAATTGTCAGAAGATGAGACAACAGAAATAGCAGATAGTATTGATGATGTATTTGCTGATTATTCGTCATTTGTTAATGGTGTTACCACTGCAATAAGGCAGTATATAGCCCACAAATTTGACACCATAGAGAGCGATTTGAGCGATAACACTAATGACATACGCGAGTATTTGAATAATCGTACAAATCGATTAAATCAAAAAGTTCTTGACTATGCGGAAGCTGTAAAAGCTATTCAGAAAGATACTCAGGTAATCAGAGATAACTTAAAAACTTCTAAGGAGGTAATACTATCCCGATTTCGAGTCAAATAAAGGTTTAGTTGTTTCTTTTAATCCTGTGAAAGCTGGCTCAATCATTATTATCAGTGCAATTATTTTAACGCTTCTACTAGCATTTGATAATTACCGATTCAGCCAAGGGAGATTGAAAGAACGGCAATACAGAGAGTTTAGTAATCCAGTAAATAAGGAATATTTCCAATGGTAAAAGATTCAACATCTTTGCAGTTGAAAAATCATGTCTCACCTAGAGGTAAGAGTTTAAATCGTGCGTTACAGCAAAAATTCGACATTACAATCCAAGACTTGACCGATGCTTGTTTGGGGGATGAAAAAAAAGCTAAAGCTATTGGAGAAAAAGCAAGGCAAGCAGGTTTGATTAAAGACTTAATGCCCAAATTTAGAGATGCTTACATCCAAATTATTGAAGGTACACAGGAGTACAACGAGTCAATTGCAAAGATTTTAACGACTGCTGGTAAGTCAGGAATCGCAATTGATAAAGCTGTAACATCGACAATTTTAGGTAATAAAGAATACGAGAATCAGAGACAAGAATTAGCCCAACAATTAATTAATGGGAGAAATGCTGAAAATCAGCGTCATGCCTATGCAATGAACCATGCACAGATGAAGGCTTACATTGATGCTTTCTTAGTTGGCGTGGAGCAAAAAACCTCAATTATTGAGCAAAGTAATAGACCAGAATTAAAACAAATAGATGCTGATGAGGCATATCAAAGAAAGGTAATTAACCACGTACTAGCTGAAGGTGATAATAGCCGTGTAGATTTAATTCCTCAAAAAAACTATCAGCCGAATACAGTTAAAGGCTTCTTAGTTGAAAAGTTTTCGGCAGTAAAGAATGCACTAGGATTCTAAAAAGTAGAAAGCCTAAGAACCTGCAAAATTTCTTAGGCTTACGCATCACAATAATGAGATAAGCCAATGATAAACGATAATCTTGATGATTATCTAGATAATGATAATTCTTCCCCAAGAATCAACCCAGAAACAGCGCGATATTTAGCACATCATGAGCAAAAGCTGTACCAAGAAATTGAAACTAGAAAGAGATTTGAAGCGGGTTTATTATTTCTTTGCTGCCAAATTGGTAGTGCATCATTGGCTTGGCTATTGTTTTCATTACAGACCACATTAATCATCATTCAGGTAAGCGCGATCGCACTGGCAATGTTACCCGGATTGATTGACTTTTCTGATAGCTTTAGCTTTGAATTATCAAGCGAACGGTGGGAAGTAAAGCACTCTAGACCAATGCAATCAGTAGGTAAATTGTTGATAGGGGGTGCAGTTGGCTGGACTTCCACAAAGAGAATTAGCGAGGCAGTTTTCAAAACCCATCAACAAATTGAGACTACTTATAAAGAAATAAGAGAAGCCCAAACCCCAAAGACAACAACTGCAAATAATCAATACGATCTAATTGGGTGGTGCGTTTTAGGGGTTGTTGGGTTGTTAATTTTTTCAAAAATGATAACAAGTTTATTTAGCGAACCTAGTAAATAAGATGTACGGCAGAAATAGCTTTTTAGCGGGAATCTTAGGTTTAATTACTTTTATATTTGCGATTAATTCCTTCTTTATTGATGCGGTATCTACCGCTAACAACTTAAATTTGATTTATGAATGGGGTAAATCATCTGAGATAAGCGAAGCTATCAACGATTTATTAATAAATATCAAACTAATTCTAAATACCTATGGCGTATTTATCTTTTTAGCTATTGCCATTTTTATTGTTTATCGGAGGCAGTAAAGAATGCAAGAGATTGAAGACTTAAATAAACGGATCAAAGTACAACGGAAGATAACTACATATTTGGTAGGTGGATTGATAATCTCTGGATTATCATCAACTTTGCCACTGTGGAATGATTCAATTAAATGGTCTGAGACTTTATTCTGTTTCCAAAAGTCGCAAAATGAATGTGAACCTGAAGAATTAAAGCGTGGGGTTAGCTGGATTGTCGAAAATGAAAGACGGAATTTTATTTTTGATAATAAAGTAACTTTTATCCGCACAATGCCCCCAGAAGATAATGTAGCATCCTTGTATGGAGCAATGGGAACTGTCGCCTTACTGGGGGCATGGGGAATATCAAAAACCCTCACAGATGCACAAGAGAAAGCAATTCATAATCAATTCTCTGTGTTGAAGGTAAAGGCTTTAGAGAACGACATTATTATTAATTCACACCTTGATTTAACCCAATTCAGCAAACAGCAGCAATCGGAGATTACAAAAAGCGCGATCGCACGACAAGCAACTGAAACAATTGACGCTATGAAATCCCCTGGAGAGATAGCACTTGATGAAATTAACGGACGGCTACAGGGTGAAATTGCACTCAAAAATCATGAATTTCAAGTATCAGAAATTGACAAACAAATTGCTGATAATAGGCTGAGTACAGCAAAGACTAATAAAGAATTAGCAAAAATTAACAGTGATAAACAGCAGCAGGATAAAAGCACACATCAGCTCTCAACAAATGAGCAATTGAAACTCTCTTTAATTGATGCCTTAAAAAAACATGAAGATGGATATTTATGGAAAATAATTAACAATTTAAAACCACTATGGCTAATAGGTAATCAAGGTAGCGGTAAAACTTATACCGCAGGTGCGATCGCACTAATCAGGAAGTATTGCCTTGATGCTCCTGTGTACCAACTCATAGACCGTCATGCTACTGGTGACAATGCCGATGTATGGCAATACTTAAACCCAGTAATAAAAGCTGAGTCAGAAGAGGAAATTAATCAGGCTTTTTTTGATTGCTGTGAACGCTGGCAGATGAGAATTAAGCAAAAACCAAAGCAGAAACAGCAGGTAATTGTAGATGAATTTACGAACTTACAAAAGAAATGTGGTGAATCTGCCACTACATTTTTTGAAGACTCATTAACAGATACCAGAAAAGCACAGGAATATTTACTAGGAATTACACACAATGCCACCAATCACGCATTTGCAGCTAACACATTTGAAAGTAGAAAAGCAGGCACTATTTTATTAGAGAAATTCTCAGCCAACAATGAAACACCACTACCAAGAGTGGTAGTGAGATATGGCTTACTAGACGACCAAGGAAACAATTTAAAGGATGAAGAACGAACTATACCAAGTTGGCTACATCCTGAGAAGATTTACAAGCATTTCACTGGTCAACCTATTATTTTTGAGGATTAATTATGCTCACAAATACCGACACATTGAATAATTTACTTACTCAAGCACAATCAACCCTTGAGCAAATTAAACGGCATCCAGACTACCAAAATATCCAATACTCCCCCGATTTCACAATAACAGATGCACTCGCAGCCGTAGAGGAATTAGCGCAAGAAATCCGACACTAAAAATGAAATCGCTTCGCATCAAGAAACATTTTCTGTAATTGGTTATATAGCCTGTTGTAATAGCTGACGGATTCAATTAAATGTAAAACAAAGGAGATTAAAAATGGAACCTAAAAACTTAAACGTAAATTATATTCCACATTCAAACCCAGATAATATTGGCTGGACGAGACTTAAAGATTGTCATTCAGATAAAATAATAGTTCATTTTGAGGATATTGAAAACGCATTAATTAAATATATATCCCAATCCAAATTCTGTTTAGGATGTGTTGCATGGTTGACTAACGAAAGAATATTATCTGCCTTATCCAATTGTTCAGTTGTATCAATAATCGTACAAAAAGAAGATTTTTTACGCCCAGATTATATTGGAATGAAGGCAGATTGGCATAAAAAACAAGACTCTTTTAAAAAGAAAATAAAACAGATGTATAAGGCTTTACCAAGGGGTGTGTGCCAAGATGATTTAATTCTAGAAGATGAGACTGAACTTAATAGTAGGATTAATGAAAAAATAAACCAAATGTATCAGGAAACCAAAATAAGTCCCGGACTGATCAGTTCTGGAACTTATTGGGAAACAGACCCTATAAGAACATTAGGAGAAATAAACGAAGATAAAATCCCAGCGTTTCCAAGAATGCACCATAAATTTATAATATTTTGCAATTGGTTTTATGAACCTTATGCAGTTTGGACTGGTTCTTTTAATTTTACTTATAACGGAACACAATCTTTAGAAAATGGGGTTTATATTACTGATAAGTATATAGTAAAAGCTTACTGGTACGAATGGGTTTTTAACTTTATAAGATCAGAAGTATTAGATTGGGATCACGAATACAAAAATCCATTTTTAACGATTGGGAGTTAATATTAAGGCTCAACAAAATCCTTAAAATGAATTTTCATAATTCCCCCTCTCAGAATGCCTTATTTACGCTATTAAATGGTAGATAAGGCATTTCTCATTAGATTGTATTCAAGCCATTGTAGGTCAAAATCTGAACTGCCAAAATGATTTTTGATAGGGCAGTCATCCCAGGCAATGCACAGTCCATTTTATCCCCTATTTATTGTTAATTTTAATCCCTTCTCTTTCACTCCCCCTCAACTTGCGGGAGATGTACCCATTTTTTATATAGTAAAATGGGGTAATCTACCGCAGGTGCAACCCTTGTCTAACAAGCATTACAGGCTAATTCCCGCATAGGAGAAAATCGAAAATGAAACAGGCGCGATCGCACTGCGGGAAGAATAATATAAAACTACTCTCTAAGTCTTGCTAGGCATAGCTTTCAGCCATTTAGGGTAGAAGAAGCCCGATTGCACTACTGTTTTGTGTAATCTAATTTCTCTATAATTCTTATTGGGTAAGGCTTTGAGCGATCTTGTTACTTATGGGTGGTGATGGCATTAAAATGGGTGCGATCAGCATTACATTATAAGGAAAAAAGTACAAATAAATGAACCTAGAATGCCGAATGACAATGATGGAGGTAGGTATTAAAGTCCTGTCTCCTATCGAAACATTTTTCCTGCCCCTTGAGAATTTAATAAAAATTCCTAGCGATCTTTGGGAACAAATGGCTGAAGAAGCTTTAATAGAAGATTACATGGCAAAGCAAGACAATCCTGATAATCCTATTTTTAAACGCACATTCCCAATTGAATTAGAAAGAAATCAAATAAAAATA
Organism: Anabaena sp. CCY 9910; assembly: GCF_963920875.1. Taxonomy (NCBI): domain Bacteria; kingdom Bacillati; phylum Cyanobacteriota; class Cyanophyceae; order Nostocales; family Nostocaceae; genus Anabaena; species Anabaena sp. CCY 9910. The sequence goes on from NZ_CAWUDJ010000063.1 coordinate 15,517, forward strand.
CTTGAAGAATTTTCAGGAGAACAGCCACAACGAGAATATGAGCCTTGCCCTCCTGATATTCGATGCTTGTCAACTCACGCGCCTTTCGCATATTCAATAGCAATGGCGAAAAATGATATCGAAATTAGGAGAAAGCCAACAGAATATCGTGGGTGGACATTAATAAATGCCAGTCTTTCAAAAGCTTCTGATGAAGCATTTGCAGAATATCACATTAACAACAATGTACCCCGTGGATGTATCATTGGTGCGGCTGAATTGGTAGATTGTGTAAACATAGATCCTGGGATATGGAAATATGTATTCGACAATCCTAATTATTTTAAAAAACCTATTCCGATTAAAGGTAAGCAATGCCCCCTGTGGAGTGCCAAAAGCGATATTGAACGCAAGGCTTTTGACCTTGCTTGGAATCAAATAGACCGATAGACAAATAGAAAATTGAGTGCCAAACTAACGGCACTCAATTTAATTGAAAATTATCAAAAAAAAGGAATCAAAATGAAGAAAACAACTTACGCAATTTCAATGACACCTGACCAAGCCTATTATGTATCGGTAGGACGAATCCCGGTGATTGTGTTAAGTCAGGCTTTTAATGATCCAGGTGATAATAAAAGATTTATTATTCATACTTGCAACTATGCAAACCAAGAAGATAGAAAGCGTGGCGAAAAGAGACTTTTATCAGGAGGAGTGCAAAAAGATATTGTTCCTGAAGTTGCGATTATTGCGACAGCTAAAGCTAATATTTTTGAGTATGATGAAGCAAGCTTTAAACGCGATGCTAAAAGACATTATCTTGATCAATCGAGCTTAATGGTTTTTAGAACAGTAAACGAATGGTATCCAGAAGATAAAGTGTACGGCTATGAATTTTCGGATATTGTTTTAATGCCCAGACCGATAAAACCACTAGCTGTAGACGCTGAAGAATATATGGTGTGGGAACCAGAGTCACCCTTTGAGGAATTATGCTTCAAAATGGCTTTAGGAGTAAAAAGTCAGGCAGAAGAAGCAGCTTGATTGAAGGGATAATAACAAAGGAATGCACGCGAACACCGCTTCGCGTTGGTATGCGATCGGCTACGGCGGACGGGTACGCCATCGCAGTATTGAAAGTGGCTCATCAATCCCTTAGTGTAACTATCTGTACCGTTGCTCTTTTACCCCCTACTACTGACAGTTTACTCATCCTAGTTACCGATAATTTATCTGTAACTACTGTATCTTTAACTCAAATCCTTTGTAGCGATTGCCCTTTGATTTCCGTCTAGACATAGTGTAGACGTTGGTGGAGAGAAAAATGATATCGGTTTTGATAGCAACATTTTATCTATTGGGGGTACAAAAGCGAGTATAGACAACTCATGCCAGCCCCAACATGAGCAGATCCTATTGGTGCAGATTACACCTGTAAATGGTCATCGCGCTGCAAACATAAGCAAGTTTAATCAGCCTACGGAATAATCAGGGTTGTAGCGTGAGTGTTGTCGTGCTGATTGATAAATAAATAAGTCTGGGGGTGAGTCATCGCTGACGAGAGAATAGGGTTTAGGGTAACTTACATTGTCAAATGGCAAAATCCAGTCCATCCCCCCTCAATCCCACATAACCTGAATTTTGTTGCATTCAGTCTCAACCAGGGGCCAATAAGATTATCCCCATCCGGTAAAAACTGGTTTATCAGGAGTGAAACGCATCCTGGGATTCAATTTAAAGTACGATGCAATTACCAGGATGCGGCACTCACCTAAAACTGGGGAGTGGTTCAATTATTATTGTCTCCCCATTGAAGCTGACGCACCCCCAGCTCGCTCCCTCTGTTTGCCCTCCCATGCCAAGAGTTGCTCTAGTACAAACCAATCAGAGAAAGCAACTTGCTCAATTGTCTCCGGTTGATGCCCAACAACGACTGGTAGAGATGTGGTTGCATGGTAAGTCTCTTAATACAGTGTCCGCTTATCGCAGTTACATCACTCGGTTCTTCGGGTTTCTGGGGAAACCATTACAGTCAGTTACGGTGGAAGATTTGTATGCTTTCTCTGAAAGTCTTGCAGAACTTGCACCCAACACTCAAACTGTTTATTTAGCTTGTATTAAATCGCTGCTCAGTTTCGCCCAGAAAATTGGATATATGCAATTTAATGTGGGCGCGGCTTTGAAGTTAACCAAGTCTGCCGACCGACTCAGCGAACGGCTGTTAATCCAGCGCGATATTCAAAAAATGGTCTGGGCAACAGAACAAGCTCAGTACCGCTACTCAAGGGAAAAGCAGCGTGATTTACTCATTATTAAACTGTTGTACACCAGTGGGTTAAGAGTGAGCGAGTTAACCGGATTGCAGTGGTGTAACTTAGTTGCCCGTGGTCATCTTGGGCAATTAACAGTAATTGGCAAGGGGAATAAAACGCGCTCTGTGATCCTTCCCAAGGAATTATGGGCTGAATTAGTGGAGTTTCGGGGTGATGCTGCTGATGATGCGCCTGTGTTTAAAAGTCGCAAGGGAGGGGGGCATTTAGATAGAAGCCAAATTAACCGGATTGTGGATGCTGCGGCCTCTCGTGCCGGAATCAATAAAAAAGTTTCGCCCCACTGGTTGCGCCATGCTCATGCTACCCATGCTCTAGAAGCTGGCGCAGATATTGGATTGGTACAGCAAACTCTGGGTCATGCGAATGTGGCAACTACCAGCAGATATTTGCATCACCGTCCAGACAATAGTAGTAGTCTATATATTCCTGTACTGTGAATAGGGGGTTATCGTGTCAAAACGGAGATAATCCCAACAGTAAGACGAGTTATCAAGTATGTCTTACTTACATTTGAGTTTTTTATACTCTGACTAAAATACAGCCTCTAATTATAAAAAATTATTACAATTGACAGATCATTAATTCAAACACGAGCATTGATGCTTTCGGCTCTAGTTTATCGTTTTGTCCTGAGTCTGACCAGACTCCAGGCTCAATTTTGTATGCACAGTACATTGGCCGTGATAAAGATAACAGAGTTGATAAGCATGATGCCCGTGATTGTTCTTGCTTAAATGAGAGACTTTCATTTTATGAAGCTTATGCAGCCACAATAACCCCAGAAGATTGGCGACAGATGGATAGGGAAGATATATCTAACCTTGCTCTTCCAGGGGATGAGCCTCATCTTAAAGATGGGCTTTGGAATGGATAAAGTCGGGGTATGCTAGAAAATATCCAGCCGACTCTACTGGAATATGAACAACTCCAATTCCGATGGAAATCTTGACATAGAAGAAATAGCTGAGTATATAGCTAGTGCATCTCAAAAGATAGTTAATGAGATGAAAAAACAAGTTGATAATCATTCAGGTTTTGAGGAAGATGTTCAAAAAATGAAAAATGAGTCACTAATAGAGCAACAAAAACATCAAGAGGATTTTAATGCAAGAAAAACTCAAATTAAAAGAAAGTTTAATAGAAGAAGATGAGACTTTAAATTTAAAACATTTTATTTACTTAGATAAAACTAAGCTACATTCTTATTCCTCTCAATTATTAGGAGGATTAGTACAAGTCAGAAGATTAGTAGAAAACGAAGGTATTAAATCTACACAAAGTTCGGACGAAGAATATAAGGAAAAGGTTCAAGAAGATGCTAAAGAAGGTGAAATAAGTGTTGGCCCAAAAAATTATGCAGGTGGGCTTAGTGGAAAAACAACAGATAAAACAATTTATAGAGATGGATATAAAAAAGGAGTTAATACGAAAAGTGATGAATACTTATATTCTACAACTGAAGATATTGTCGATCATGACTATGGCTACCTCAAATTTGAAGAAATTTTAATAAATAAAGGAATTCTCAAACAAATAAAGAATATAGAGGAGTTAGAAAAGTATTCATCACTAGTAAAGATAACTGGAGTTTGTAGATTTACAGATTGGGATTCTATTATAGAAGCATTTAACAATGACAATGTAATAAATTTTTTTGTATTAAATTCCAATCAAAATACAGATAAGGGGTTTAAACAAAATGCCCAACAAAAGAAAAATCAAGAAAATATTTTTAAAGCTACATTAGAACTAATTAAAGCATTTTCAATTGGATCTGTTACAGTTAACACAAATATAGGAAACTCAAATTTAATAGGAACTATAAACCAAGAACATCTTCGTATAACGAGAGATCAACTTAGATCAGCATATATTATGCCAGGGGATGTAGAAATGACAATAGTTGGATTTATACCAAGGAGAAGAATAGAAAAAATTACCTTTCCCGGTGTTTCAGGAACAATAGATATGACAGAAGTATGGAAAGGTTGGGCCGGAGAAATTGATGCAGTAATAGAGCCAATAGCAATATATACTGAAATTAAATAGAAATTTATAATTAGTCATTGCCGACCTCAGCAGGGCTGATCTCAGTAGTGCTTTTAACTAAAAAAAATATGACTCAAAAGATTTTGACAATTTACGGAGATCGTGGATGGAATCCACCTGACCCAGATTATTGCGAAAATTCTATAGTTCGTGGATTTGAAAGTTTGAATGAAATCATTCAAACAATGTCTGAAATAAATAATCTAAAAATTCATAGTTTGAGTTACTCAAACATTTTACGACCAACACATGAAATAGGTGGAACAGTACTAACACTCTACGCCACATTAATTTATTCAGGTGACATCACAAACATTGATGGTTTTCCCTGGTCTGATGATATGAAAAGTTCAGTTAGGGATTGGAAACAGCATTTTTTAAAAGGGAATACGATAGCCCTTAAGGCTTATCTTTAAGTCCGCTAAATCTAAGCAAAAACTCATAAATTTGGTTAGGGGTTGCTTCAAAGCCATTAAGTCAGGAAGTTGTTGAGGGTACGACCTTGCACAGTGCGCGGTTGCTCCTATAGAAAACTTGATTTTACTGACTTGTAGCAACCATCAGTCAGGTAAGTGACTTTGCCTTTATCTATAAGGGACGATTACAAACCACACAGGTTCTAACAACAGGTGCATAGTTCCCTTTTGCAATATCATCCCTTCTGTACTCTTGAAATTTTGCTACATTGTTCCTAACTAATTCCCTAATCATCTGTCTAAACTCTTCTGTTATCAAATGTTAACTACCCTGACCTCTAACGACGATTACAGCATCTAAGAAAAACTATACGAACACTCATAACTTTCCTTAAGTAATACTAAACAGGGTCATGACGAAATATCTTTAAATCGTCTAACTAACGATAGCTATGATTTCATCCCATGAACTATGACAATCATAAAGAGAGGAAGGTTTGTGACAGAAAGTTTCATCAAAAATTTGAAGACCTGACATATCATCAACGTTCATGCGCCTCCAATCTGGAAGTTTAATTGAACTGCTTTTACCCCTAATTTGATATACTAAAACCTGTACAGCCTCATCTTTTAATCCGAGAATATGAGGTTCTGCAATACGGTGTAAACCTTGGTAGTAAAACTCGATTAAACGCTTTTGCGTAATTGCTTGTTTAATTATTCCTGTTATAGAATGTGGCAGAGATAGTTCTAACACTTCAATGTTTGGTAGTGGTGGTTTTGGAAGAAGACTTCTCTTTGGACTTTTTATGCCATTTACACCTTTAAACTTTGGAAAGCTAAAATCATCGCCTAGATTTTTCTTTTTACTCATGATTTCAATCTGAAGAATTAGTTAGTACTAAGATACTACTAGATTTCTTCAATTGTCACTATCAACACCAACCGCGCAATAAAGCTATGCCGCACTTGATATAGTTTTCATCTGTGCTGACTGTTGGTTAGTAAGTGGTATGTTACTAATTTGGCTTATCGGGCCAAACAGTTTCCAATAGAAACCAGTCAGATTCTTCCCTAGTCTCTACTGGCTCAGGCATTAGCTGAATCCGAGGAGTTAGCCCAACAATGTGCATGACACGCCATACTTGGTAAGATTCAAAGTTTTCAGTCTTTTTAGGCTGTGACAAAACAATATATTCACCAGCTACAGGGAGTCTGGTTAGTTTTTCGCGGCTAATTCGGTAGCCGTCACTACCGTAAATATCAACTTCTATCAAACTCTATTTCCTATTCTATTCAGACATTTACATAAAAAAATGTTTGTTCTAGCCTTTTAGCTAAAAACGCGATCGCTCTGGTTGGCGGTAAATGGGAGTTAAGCGACATCTCCATGAAGGAGGAAATAGTAAAACATCAGCATTCGCACCTACCGGAATAATTGACAATATAGCTATAATGTACTATATGTAATAGTACATTATATAGGCTGTTTTTATGACCAAAACAAAAAATATTGCTATTCATTATATCGGTTTTTATTCTTCATCTAAAATGCAAGAGCATAAACCTTCAATAAGGGAAAGTGAAAACTATGAATATCCAGGCAGGTATAAATATACCTTTCATACCAAAGGTTATCCAAATTTAGAAGCTGTTAAAAATCATAGTGATGAAGAACTTATTCGTTATCTAAATAGTGAAGGTTTTAACGATATTGAATTTTACCCGTTAGAAGGATGGATAGGATTTAAACAAATAGTACAAAACTATAAATTTGGATGGGAAGGATAGCTTTAATTACTTCTTGGAATAAAATAATTATATCCAAACTAAATCATGGCAGCAGGTGAAAACTAAAAGCTGTACCACAATTTGAATTATTAACTACCCAAAGTGCCATTAACGCAACTAGACCAGTTACTGTTAAAGCAAAGGCTGCTGCATAATCAGGGTGTTTAGGATTTAGCATTTTTGGTTTTCCTAAAAACAAAGAATTAGTCTGGGCGAAATTAGAAGCTCTACAGACTGATTTTTACAATATTAAAATCCTTAAAATCTACTAAGTAATTTGGACAAGCGACTCATGAAAGAGAAATAGTGTCTTTGCACTTTGGCATCAGACAGAAGAATATTTACTCAATAGTGAATTCTCTAGTGTTATAGTTGCGGGAGTCTTTGGCTAAGAAGTAAGTAGGGACAAATACGTCGGCATGAACCACTCGCGTACTATTTCCTCATAAACATTACTAAGGTTGGCAAGCCGATTCCAAACATTGCTATAGCAATATTGCAAAAACTCCTCATACTCTTCAGGCTTTATGCCCTGCTCTAATTTCCTTCTTACCCAACTCAGGTCGTTAAAACTCATCTCAATCGCTATCCAAAACTCATGCCCCCTCCAAATATCTTGTCTAATTGCAGTTTCAAGAAACGTTGAAATCATTCCGAGGGCAAATTCCCTTGCCTCCCGGATATTATAACTAGCCATAATTGCGTGTTTGATTTCGTTGTTCTGATAATAAAATTTGCTGAACGCGCCATACATTTTTGAGCGTTTACCATACACTCTAAGTGGCACGAGATTTGGCTCACAATTTAAAATTTCGTTTCTTAAGGGGATGTATAAGGTTTTTGATTCTTTCTTTGAATAATTACTATCTTCAGGAGCCAACACTTTATCTATATAATCGTTCAGGCAAATAAAAAATGCGCGTCTTGTGGTTACATCCACAAGAATGAGTAATACAGGAATTGCTATCCCCATTGATTGCACTGTAAGCAGATCTGACATTTCCAATTGAAATTTTGCAACTTCGATATCAAAAAACTCTGATTTGTCTTCAGTGAGCTTTCCCTTCTCTATGTTACCTCTGCTGTAGACGCGCTTAGTAGCATATTCAATTGAACTAGATGCCTTTAACTGTACAAAGAAATTCTCCCCTAAAGTCTCAGCCATAGTTTTTTTGTCGTCTATATAATCGAACAACTCGACGACATAATCTATCCCATAATCCGGCCCATACTCATGAATGACCCATGATTCGGGAAGCTTCTCTCTAAGAACGTGGTAAGAGGTATCTTCTTTAATTTGATTTATTGATCTACGCTTTCTGTTCACAAGCTATACCTAGAATCACGCTAAGTTACTATGCGAAAATATTCCGTATATCATAATCGCAAATGGTTAAACCATCGACTATATCACAGAAATTTTTGCAGAAATTATAGGGTAGATATAGGGTGTCCGCCAAGATACCGATACTGACTTGAAAATCTAACCGCAGCTAACAACTTGAGTAGTGGGTTGAGATTCAAGTCAGTATCTAGGGATTGTGACAACCCTTGGTAAGAAATTAATTACTAAGTTTCTTAATGCTGTAGAACTTTATCATCCGAGTAAAAGAACATTTACGCTCATTTGCTATATCTACGGGGTGAAATGAGCAGTGATTCCGAAAGTTACGCTAAGGAATTGATGAGCCACTTTCAATGCGGCGATCGC
>NZ_CAWUDJ010000064.1:0-23636 GCF_963920875.1 Anabaena sp. CCY 9910
ATTGACTATTGACTATTGACTATTGACTATTGACTATTGACTATTGACTATTGACCAATTAATTCACCCTTTCCCACAGCCGTTGCATTTCTGTAATCATCTCAGCAGTGGGAGGTGGTAAAGCTTGCACAGATGGTTTCACTTCAGCACCAGGAATATTCTGATTCCAAGGACTTTTAGGCACAGATTTTAAATCAACAGCATTATTCACCGGACGGAAACCATACTCAACTAATATTGCTTGCTGTGTTGGTTGCGTCACAAAGTCGATAAACTTCTTGGCTGCATTCGCCGTTCCTGAGTCAACATCTCGGCGAACAATTGCGGCTGTGGCTGTAGATTCAATGGATGGGTTTAAATAATATATTTGATAAGGTCTACCGTTATTTGTACTTGACTGTTGCCAACGATAAAGGGCGACACTTTCATATACTGTAGCTACATCAGCATCATTAGAACCTCTGGTAATGAATTCCTGCAACAGAATATCTGTAGACCGGGGTGGCTGATAAACTGATTTTTTCACTAAACCAAACAACGACTGCACAGATGGATTATTAAAACTATTACTGTTAACTTTTGTGCCTAATTTTGATTGTGTCCACAGATTTAAAGTCACCTGACCACTGTTAGAACGAGTGGGGTCTGTGGTGACAAAATCAAAGCTACCCCAGTCTTTATTCCCACCGATTTTTTCCCAGTTACTAGCTAGCATGGCTTGTTCGACTTTTTGCCATTGGAAGCGTCCATCAGGAAAGAGGACTTGACCACGTTCAGGCCAAGCAATACCCACTAATATGGTTTTGGCGATGGGTCGGGGAGAGTCGTAAAATGGGGCAGTATTGTCAATGGCGCGCAGGCGATCGCTTAATTCTGTTAAAATTTCTCCATTGGCTGGAATTAACACCGCAGGTTTAAAATCATTTTTCTGGTCAACAAATTTGTTAACCATATCTTGAGAACCTTGAAACTTTAGTTCTAATTGAATATTCGGATTTTCCTGCTCAAATTTTGTTTCTAGTTTTTGTAATGGTTCTTGTAATTCTGTACCACTGACAATAATGACAGTTTGCTGTAAAGCAGGAATAGGGGCATAAGTTAAAATTAATGATGCAACAATAATCCCGGCTGATGTATAAACTTGGGAAGACTTTGACTTTTTCTTAGCCATAAAGTGACTTTTTATCCCGGTTTTTGAATATTATTTACTTACTAACAGTTCTAGATTTTCTGACAGGCTATTAAGCTCATCAGTCAGTAATATCATGGCATTAATTTGCTCAGACTCATGTAAATCTGAGGCGCGTAATTTTGTCTGTAATCGCTGCAATAAACCCGCAGAATCCTGAATTAAAGTCGAAATATTAATGAATCTAGCAAGGCGAGTATCTTCACCTTCTTTAGCTAATTTGATATTACGTCGCAGACTATCTGCAAGTTGCTGCCAATGTTGTTTAGCGACACCGGAACTAGATAGCAGTTTTTGTTTAACTTCCTGTAATTGCTTCTGGAGTGATTCAACTGAAAGTAGAGAATTATTCCCGTTGATATTCCATACTAAAGTATCAATTTTACCTGGAAGTGCAACAGCGCGATCGCAATTCGTTTCCAGTCCTGCCAAAAGTTCTATTTGAAAAGAATCTGTGAGTAATTTTTTAGCCTCTAAACGCAAGTCATTGGCCTGATTTGCCAAAGCCAAAGCCGACACTTTCACAGAATTGATTTCCCTTTCCAACTCTGGATTATCTAATGTTAAAGATGGCAACTCACGTGATTTTAAAAAACTAGCCCCAATCATAGTAATACCCGCCGCCACAGGTAACATAACTGGACTTGGCAAGCTTCCCAAACGCACACCCACAAATAAACTCACCCCCCCAACCAAAACAGCCACCGGATAATCAAGCGGATTTACTAACTTCAACATAAAATCAACCTCAAAAACACTCCGCGTAACTCTGCGCCTACCTCAGCACCCCTCCGCGTTTAAAACTCCACCTGTAAATCAGACATCAACCGCGAAATCGTCTCCGGGTCGCCTTTAGAATAATAACCTCCATTCAACTCAGCAATCTTCTTTAAAGCATCAGGATTAAACTCCCCTTCCTCACCATAACCAACGGTAAAAAAGCCAATTCTTTGGTCAGTAGAAAAACCACTTTTTTGCAACTCTGCTGATAGATTATCCAAAGATATTTTTGAACCAGAATCTTCCCCATCAGTTAATATCAAAACTGCATTAATCGCACCTTCACGACGATTTTTTTGTAACCAATTCCGCGCTTGGATAGCAGCATCATATAACTTTGTCCCGCCATCAGCCCGAAGACCACTGATAAACTGCACACCGCGATCGCGTCCTTGGGGAGTACCATCTACTAAGACAGGCTCTCTAATTTCTGAGTCAAAATCTATTAAAGCAATTTGCTCTTTTTTGCCCAAGTTCTTAATATAATTTTGCAAAGTATTTTGGACTGCTGGTAACTTATTACCCTCCATTGACCCTGAAGAATCCACCACAACCACCACCAAAGATGGTTTTTTAGAAGCCTCCTGCCAAGATTTCAACATTGCATCTACTACCTCTGGTTTTGGTGGACGCAAAGAATCGTACTTAGCTTGGGCTACCACACCAAACTCAGGAGAGAACTTTGCACCTAAAGCTACTCCTGGGGTTCCTGGTCGCAGACCTAAATCTGGGGCAATTTTCTGAGTATCAGGCGATCGCCAATAAGTGATAAACTTCTCTGCACCAGCCTTCTCATCAGCACTCACCCAAGGCGCATTCGGCACAATTGCTCGCATATTAGAAGTAAACGTTGTTTTGGGGTAAACTGCCTGATAACGCTCCTGTCCTGGTTGCAAGCTGGAATTGGCAGCAATCACACTCGATTCATACACCGACCCCACAGAAGCCCAAAACGGCCCGTTTTTCACCATCGCTTGGGCAAGAGAATTTGTAGAAACGCCGTAACGAGTAATCTTACTTTGGATTTGCTGAATTTGCGGCTGAAAGGTCTGGACATCAGCAATGGTTAATTCTTCAGGACGCTTACCAGACACACTAGTATACTGTGCTACTAAAGTTTGCAATCCCGAATTAGAACGAGTCGGTGCAGTGTGGACGTAATTAACCGTTAACGATGGTGAGGAGGGGTCTATATCGCGGTGAGTTTTCGCTGTCACCAAAGCCTTATAAGCATCAGGTACTTTCTGCAAACCTCCAGCCACATCCGCCTGTGCCATAAATACCATTGGACTATTAGCCAGCAATGGCGCATCAGTAATTTCCGGAATGTAATTTTGCCCAGGAAAAACTTGGTTGATTCGGTAAATTAACTGGCTGTGATATATATCTCCATCCAGGGAAATTATTGTGGGAAAATCTGCCCCATCAGCTTGTAAAGTGCCGTTCTTTAGTTGAGTGGTCAATCCTAGCAACTTAGTAACAACATCACCGCTACCTTGCGCCTCACATTCCACCCGTAAAGCATTACCATTATCTAACTTAGGTTGCGTTGCATTAAAATTTTTTGCAGCTTGGTTACAAAAATCCCCCAAGGCGCTGCCAACTAAAACTTTGATCTTTAAACCCGTAAAATTATCTGTTGAGTTGGAGTTACTGCTACAAGCGGTTAGTAACAGGACACCCAAAACTGCTACAAGGCGTGTATTTAACCAAGACCCTTTGAGAATCATGTATTTATCCCAGCAAGTCGTTTATTTAAAATCTCTGCACTATCCAACTATTAGCCATACATTTATTAACACAATATTAGTGTCTGATTACACCAATACCTATCACAACCACAAATCCTTACCAGACGATTCCTGAAAACTTGCAAAACAAATTAATGAACGCTCAGGAAAAAATACATCATATTTGTGTGATAATCAGAACTCGTCAGTATTATTCCCCATCAAGACAGACTTCTTTAGGGTTAAGAAATTAAAATTTTGTTAAAAACCACTAAAAGCCGATGGGGAAACCGATGTTGTTTTGCCTTTATGGCAAGATAGAATACATAGGCCTTACTTAACTACAGGGAATGTCTTATGGCTCTCCGTCTTGGTGATACAGTACCCAACTTTACACAAGCCTCAACACACGGCGATATAGATTTTTATGAATGGGCTGGTGACAGCTGGGTTGTGCTGTTTTCTCACCCTGCTGACTATACTCCAGTTTGCACAACAGAATTAGGAACAGTTGCCAAACTGAAACCAGAATTTGACAAACGCAATGTGAAAGCGATCGCTCTCAGCGTTGATGATGTAGAATCTCACAAAGGCTGGGTAGGCGACATCGAAGAAACTCAAAGCACCACCCTTAATTACCCCATTTTGGCAGACGCAGATCGTAAAGTTTCTGACCTTTACGACATGATTCACCCCAACGCTAACGCAGCAGTAACAGTGCGTTCTGTGTTTGTAATTGATCCCAGCAAAAAACTGCGTCTCACCTTCACCTATCCTCCCAGCACTGGACGTAACTTTGATGAGCTGTTGCGGGTAATTGATTCCTTACAACTCACCGATAACTACAGCGTAGCCACCCCAGCAGACTGGAAAGATGGCGACAAGGTTGTTATCGTCCCCTCCCTCAAAGACCCTGAAGTCTTGAAAGAAAAATTCCCCAAAGGTTACGAAGTAGTCAAACCCTATTTGCGGTTAACTCCTCAACCTAACAAATAATGAGTGCTGAGTTTTGAGTGCTGAGTGAGAATCATTACTCAGCACCAAGTAAATAAATTTTTAATTCAGTTTGTGTACAAGACGCAAAGAACAGTTTATCTTTGCGTTCTTTTGTATTTAGATGAAAATGAAAAATTAAGCCAGCTTTTAAAATATGATTCTGCCATCACCTTTAATTCTACAAATTCCGTCATCGATGCCAATGACAGATAAACAATTATTTGATTTCTGTCAGGTAAATTCTCATTTACGCATTGAAAAAGATAGATTTGGACACCTATCAATTATGTCGGCTATTGATGAGAAGATAGGGAATCTTAGTGGAAGTATCTTGGAGCAATTGCGTGATTGGTCGCAACAACATAATGCAGGTGTAATCTTTGATGACAATACAAGATTTAAGTTATCATCAGGTGCAAATAGATTACCTTATGCTGCTTGGATGAAATTAGAAAGGTGGAATACACTTTCGTCAGCACCAAAAGAATGGTTTATTTCTACTTGTCCTGATTTTGTAGTTGAAATTAGATTTATTAACCAAAACCTGCAATTAATTCAAGAAAAAATGACAGAATATATGCAGGAATCAGAGATAAAATTAGGTTGGTTAATCGACCTTCAGCATCGCCAAGTATATATTTATTATCCTGACAAACTAGAAGAATGTTTAGAAAATCCTGTGACAGTGAGCGCAGATCCAGTTTTACCAGGATTTGTTTTACATACTTCTGGTATTTGGTTATTATCTTAATCGGTTAATAATTGTTGTGATATTACAAGCAATATAACCAATTGCTAAAGGTGATTTATCATTTAAAAGTAATAGAATTTGTTGGAAATTTTGTACGAAATTTGCCCCATAAATCTGCCAGAGTTTTTCTTGTAGTTGATGCAAAATGCGATCGCCTACAATATCATCACTACCAGGACGCAATAACCAATGGGTTCGCAGAACTTTAAAATCAGCGATATCTTGACTCTGCATCACCTGAATTATCTCTTGAGTCGCACGTTCTACTAATTCATCAGTGACAATTTTCATCACCAGTGGCTGTAAAGTAAAAGCTGGTGCATCACTACAAATCCATTTTTCTAAAAGTGATCGCCGCTCCAAGCTGACAATAGCATCTAAAATTGTAGCTGGATCGAGAGAAATAAGTAAATGAGTTTGCAAGCGGCTAAAAGAAATTGGTTGTTGCCAGATTGCTAACCAATAGAGAATATCTTGTTCTAAATCACGCAGTTGCTCAAACTGTTGTTTGAGGATAGCACGCAAGCGATCGCCAATCACTATCGTATTTTGACTTAGAAAAGCCGCAATATTCCCGCCAAACACCGACTGAATCAATGGCGTAACTAGTTTGAGTGCCAAAGGATTGCCGCGATAAAGTTGAATCAACGGTGATAGTCCGATTTCTTTACCTGTGAATTGGGGACTAGGGACTGGGGACTGGGGACTGGGAAGAGAAGTTTTGACTACTGATTGTTGAGCCTGTAATAGTTTGATGGCATCATCTTTTGGTAATCCTGTTAACGTGAGACTGCGAACTGTTTTAGTATTTGAGTCAATAATATTTGGTTGTTCTCGACTGGTGAGGATAATGCAACTTTGATGATGAGCGCAGCTTAATTGCTGGATAAATTGATGATAGTGTTTTTCTGACTCATCTAACCCATCTAGAATCAACAAACACCGACGCTGTTGCAGATGGTGGATGAGTTTTGCGGTAGCTTGGGGAATATCATCAACCGGAGTTTGCTTAAAGGTATGGAGGAGTCTATCTAACAGGGAAACGAGGGACGGTGTAAAGTGAAGGGTTTTCCAGATTAAACCATCAAATTTTAACTGAATGCGGTCAGCTAAAGCCAGAGCCAGAGACGTTTTGCCAATGCCAGCAATCCCTGTAATGATGATTAGTTTACAGCGATGGGCTACGCCCCGCCTTTGGCTATCGCCTACAATCCATTCTTCTAACTGAGTTAATTCTTGATTACGTCCATAAAAGCTTTCAACATCAGGTGCTTCATCCCAGTCGAGGTATTGTGTAGAAGTTTCCTCAAAGTCTGCGTTAGAAATTTCTGCGATACTTTGCCAATCATTAATGCCAACAGCCTGACAGATAGCGATGAAAATTTCTTGTTGAATGCGATCGCCTTGCCAAAATCGCCGTAAAGTAGCTCTAGAAGTGTGAGCATCTTGCCACCAACGCGCCGTACTAGTTTTCGTCCAGCCAAGACGTTTTCGCGCCTTGTCCACAATTACCAGTCCAGTTGTTGATGCTTTGAGCGAGTTTGACATATATCGGTTAACTGAGCAAATCGTCTCTATTTTGGCTTAACAGAAACGCTGGAATAATAGTAACTTTATTCAGTCTTCAGTCCAGAACATACTTTTGTAGACTGAGACAGTAACCACATTGATTATTAGCCTGTGTGCGGATTCGCGCTTTGACTTCCTCTGGAATTTGGCTCATTAGCTTAAAGGTTCAATTAACCCGCGTTTGACAGCTTCACTGAGCGCAGTTGCTTTCCGTAAGAGTCCTTCTTGATAAATCTGCATCAAAGTTTGTAATTCTATACGCTCATCTTCTGTAATAGTACCTGCTTGTTGACAATCCAGTAGTTCACTCAATCGAGCATCCTGTTCAGCTTCCATTTGTAGTTCCGTCAACGCTAAAACTTGTTCATTGGAGAGAACTGAAACAGGTTCTAGGCTGTTAACTTCTGCTCTCACAGGAGGAATTGACAGTTGAATTGTATCTGCCAAAACACTGGCAATATCACGATTTGCTAGTCGTGCAAAGCGTTCGGCGCGTTGGTAAATCTCATCAGGCAATGTAATGGTGATTTTGGTACTCATAACAGTCAGATGAATATTCTTATTTAATTTTTACCTGCGATCGCCTCTTTATTATAAAAACTGAATGCGTTCACGTAGTGTACCGTAGGTAATCGCCTTGCCAAAATCGCCGTAAAGTAGCTCTAGAAGTGTGAGCATCTTGCCACCAACGCGCCGTACTAGTTTTCGTCCAACCAAGACGTTTTCGCGCCTTGTCTACAATTCCCAGTCCAGTTGTTGATGCTTTGAGCGAGTTTGACATATATCTGTTAACTGAGCAGATCGTCTCTATTTTGGCTTAAAGAGAGCTGTTGTAATATCTGACTCACAGACAATACAGGAATCGAAGCACCCGCAAATTTAGTATCACGGGTTACAATTGCATCTAAATTTTGAGCGATCGCACAAGCAATTTGTACAGCATCTTCAAAATCTGTAATACCAGAAATTAGAGCAGCTTCAAGAGTGGAACGATCAACTAGACAAATCTCCATAGTAGTCATGATCATTGAGATTGCGTGTCTTGCACGCTCAATACTTTGGGTTTGTCTTTTAGCAACGTAGAATATATCAGTTAAAGTTGTTGCTGTCACATAACCAACAATTTCTCCAGAATTGATTGCTTGAAACAATCTTTCTACATCTGAAAAGAATGGATTTCTTTCTAGTAGAAAATCTAAAATAATATTCGTATCAACTAATACTTTCATTGTAGATATTTTTCTACTAGACGTTGTTCTAACATGGCTTTCACTTCAGTATCTGTAGGTGCAGGCTGATCCGTTTTGAGAAATCCACGCATTTGGTTAATTACATTTGTTCGTTCTACACGTGAACGTAAATTTCCTTTAAGAGAACTACCAGGAATAACAGGTAACTCAGGTAACTGCCTTTGTTCTAAATTATCGCTGTGTTCACGCTGGAGTGATTCAATAATTAGAGAGATGAGAGTGAGGCGATCGCTTGTTGATAATTTATCAATCTGTTCTTTGAGTTCTTGCAAAGTCATATAGTGAGTTTGACTAAAGTTGATAAATTCATTCTAATAAAAATACAAAAATCTGAAGTGCTAACAGTGTTTGCTAGTCATATAAATCAATAAAATAGTTATGTAGAGATAAATCCAGCCATGAGCATCGTTATTCCTGATGAAATTTTAGCTGCAACTCGCATGACTGATGCTGAACTGAAACAAGAAATTGCAGTAATGCTGTTTCAGAAAGATAAACTTACCCTTGCTCAAGCCAGTCGTTTGGCAGGGATGAACCGCATTGCATTTCAGCATTTGCTTGCCAGTCGTCAAATTCCAGTTCACTATGGTGTAGATGATTTTGAACAAGACATCAAAAACTTGCAGGATATGGGCAGGTTATGATTATTGTTAGTGATACTTCACCGATCAACAATCTTGCAGCCATGAATAATTTGCTAAGTTAATCTTTTAATGAATGGAGCAGTAACTTGGGACGTGCCGCTTTCACCGCAGGATACCAATCAGGATAATTGACAAATATATAATGTTCATATTCATACCAATTCATTTCACTCTTTTCTTGATTACAATCTCGGCAAATTACCCAGAGGTTGTGAAAATTCATTGATAACCAAGGATATTGCGATCGCGGTAACTTATGATCAATGGTTTTACCACCCTTTACTGAGTAATGCTGCTCACAGATGGGACAGTAACTATCTGAATTCTCCGTCACCCAATCTCTACTTTCTTGGGTAGTTCCACACTCATAATCACCATCGACATAACGCCAGTAATCAAATTCTCTGTATTTTTCAAAGTCTTGATGTGTAAGTTTGTGATAACGCTTATTACCAATCTGATTGGCTAAAGAAAATAATTCTCTAAGACCTTTATTTTCTAGATTCATAAGATTTAATTAATACCCTTTAGTTCTATAGTATTTTCGATGATTTCTATTATTCTTTGAACCTTGGTAATTATTACTAAAATCAATAAACTCTATTTCTGTGTCAGGAAACTGATTATCTATAGCTTCTGCAATTGCATTTACTTCTACAGCTAACTGTTGATTAAAATTATTAATTTCTTGAAAAGTTTGATATTTATTACCTATCCGATCAGCTTCTAAGAATAATTCTTCCAGTGTTAAATCATTTAAATGACACTCTTGTAAGCGTTCTGCAATTTTTTCATAAAGAGCAATTACATGATTCCATCCAATATTTTTATAGTTGTTCTCCTTTAACCATATTTGGTCTTTCTTATGCAGTTTTAGTCTATTGTTAGAATTATTGACTTGAATCAATCGATAACTCATACCCTGGTATTTTCTTTTATTTTTAGCCATAAGACAAATTGCCTAGCCAAGTGTAGATTTAAACATATGGATTAAAGCTTTCCGAATTTCACTGTCTTCATACTGGAGAAGTTGTTTGATATTCATAGTCAGCTTGAGTTTGATTCCATCTATGATATTTTTCAAATCTTTATTATCTTTTTGTAATTGTTGATTAGCTTTAACTAACTCATTATTTTGAGCGTTTGCATTTTGAAGTTGAGTCTCTAACACTTTATTTGTGTTAGATAGATGTTGAATTTGGGTTGCATATTTTTCTTGTTCCTTTTGGTAAGACTGATTTAATCCGTTGATTTTAGCTGTATATTCGTGATGAGTTATTTCAATCTCTTTATTTTTCTTTGTTACCATACCTTTCTGAGCAGCTTGGAGCCGTTGGCGATTAATGAGTTCTGTACCCGCAAAACGTGAAGTAGCTCGCCGAATAGTAATTTCATCAGGATTGGTTTTAAAGTCAATCAATTCCAACGCTCGCATAGCATCTGCTTTTGTCCATCCCTCGTTTTCCAGTAGATTAATCGCTTGTGACTTATTCACGGTTTTTGAGGAGTTTTAGTAAAATAAATTACATTCTTTTAAATACATATTACCCATGTAGTTGAGTTAAAATAACAATTTCAGTCTGTTATCGAAAAATATCATTTGACACTGAGCATCGACTGAACACAAAACTGAGCATATCTGCCGAGTAAACGCTCCTACGCTAGAGACATGACATCAAAGCGTGAGGTAACTTATATGACTCAAACCATAGAACGCCAAGCTGGTGGCTTATATGTTCAAACTCCTGAACAACAGCAAATTGCTTTCCCCCTCAAGCACACTGAGGTACAAGCCAAAATTGCGGGGAATATTTCACGGGTGGAAGTTACCCAAAGTTTTGAAAATCCTTTTACAACTACTTTAGAAGCTGTTTATATTTTCCCGTTACCGGATGAGGCGGCTGTTGATGATATGCTGATTCGGATTGGTGACAAGACTATTAAAGGTAGTATTAAAAAACGCCAAGAAGCACAGCAAATCTACGAGCAAGCCAAGCAGCAAGGACGCACCGCCGGACTGTTGGAACAAGAACGGGACAATATTTTTACTCAATCTCTCGCCAACATTCAACCGGGTGAGCAAATTGATGTGATTATTCGCTACTCTGAAAGTTTGAAATTTACTACGGGTAATTATGAGTTTGTTTTCCCGATGGTGGTTGCTCCCCGTTATATTCCAGGGATACCGATTGAGGGAAATGCAGGCGGTGTAGGTTCGGCTACTGCACCGATGACGCAAAATCAAGATACAGATATAGTTCCCGATAGTTCACGGTTGAATGCACCTATCTTACCATCGGGTATGCGATCGCCCCATGATATTAATGTCACGGTAGAAATTGATGCAGGGGTTGAGGTGCAAAATGTCCAGTCTCCTTCTCACCAAATTCAGATAAGTTATGCAGAAAAGCGGGTGTTGGTGAAGTTGGCGGGTGGGGATACTATTCCGAATAAAGATTTGATTTTACGCTATCAAGTAGCTGGCGAATCTACCCAAGCTACGATACTCAACCAAGCTGATGAACGGGGTGGACATTTTGCACTATATCTAATTCCTGCACTCCAGTATCGTCAGAATCAGGTGGTTCCTAAAGATGTGGTGTTTCTCATTGATACTTCTGGTTCACAAATGGGTGCGCCATTGATGCAGTGTCAAGAGTTGATGCGCCGCTTTATTAATGGACTTAATCCTGATGACACTTTTAGTATTATTGATTTCTCTGATACGACTCGGCAATTATCGCCTGTTCCTCTGGCTAATAATTCTCAAAATCGCACACGCGCCATCAATTATATTAACCAATTGACAGCTAATGGTGGGACGGAGATGTTACGGGGGATTCGTGCTGTGTTGAATTTCCCAGTTACAGATTCTGGACGGTTGCGGAGTATTGTATTGTTGACGGATGGTTATATTGGCAATGAAAACCAAATTCTTGCAGAGGTGAAACAACATCTGCAACCAGGAAACCGCCTCTATAGTTTTGGTGCAGGTAGTTCTGTTAATCGTTTTCTACTCAACCGCATTGCAGAATTAGGAAGGGGTATATCTCACATTATTCGCCACGATGAACCAACGGATGAGGTAGTCGATAAATTCTACCGTCAAATTAATAATCCAGTTTTGACTAACATTAATTTGCAATGGGAAGGCGATGGTGATGCGCCAATTATCTATCCTGCTACGCCACCAGATTTGTTTGCGGAACAGCCGTTAGTTTTATTTGGTAAAAAGCCTGATGGGCGTGGGGGAAAACTCCACATTACGGGAATTGTTGCGGGTGGTACACGTTATCAGCATACCTTTAACTTGGACTTTGAGGAAACAGGAAACCCCGCTATTGCTCAACTTTGGGGACGTTCCCGGATTAAGGAATTGATGAATCTTATGGTGAGTGGTGACACTAAGTTGGGTGTGGAAGCGGTGACAGATACAGCTTTGACTTATCAACTGTTGTCGCAATATACAGCTTTTGTGGCGGTGAGTGATGATGTGCGAGTTAATCCGCGTCAGGGTTCAGTTTCTGTGCAAGTACCTGTGGAAATGGCTGAAGGTATTAGTTATCAAGGTATTTTTGGGAGTGTTGTTACTGCTGTTGCGCCTCCTCCCATGATGGCAAATATGGTGTCTCCTGCGCCTGAGTTTTTGCAACGTAAGCGGAGAGTAGAATCTCCAGGCGCACCGGAAGCGGTGATGTCTTCTCCTGTACCACCGCCAAAAATGTCACAAGCTGAAGAACGGTATCATTTTGCTGATGAAAGTCTTGAGGATGAAGAAACCTTTTTAGGGGAAATTGCACCTGTCCAACATCTAGAGGTTGTAAATGTAACGGGATTAAATGAGCAGATGATTGCACTGCTGAATCAGTATTTAGAATCTATCCCATTGCATACAGCTTACAGTGGTGATTTAGTGTTTGAGTTGCAGATAAGTAAGGGACGAGTCAGACAGGTGTTGTTAGATGAGCAGGCTTCTAGTTTTAAGGAACAGTCTGTAATTGATATTATCAGGCGATCGCTCATCTCTTGGCAACCCCCTCAAATGCTCACAGCTACCGTGTCTTTAACACTACGCTTGCAAGCATAATACAAAATTAACCGGGTTCATCCCGGTTTTTTCTTCCCCTACACCCCCACACCCCTATACCCCTATTTCTTATTAGACAACACCGTATAAGCTTCATTAAACAAACGCATTTTCTCCTGCGCTTGTTTCTGCATTTGGGGTTGATTAATAAATAAATCTGGATGCCATTTTTTGACTAAAGTTTTATAAGCTTGTTTCACATCAGCAAAAGTAGCATCTTGTGGCAATCCTAAAATCTTATAAGCGTGAGCAATTTTATCTTTTTCTGTTTGGCTTTGGGGTGATTTAGGTACTTGGGTATTTTGATTTGGCTGCTGCTGACTATTTTGAGAACTAGGAGAACCCATTTGGTCTTTCATTCGTGCTATTTCCTCATCCATTTCCCAGTTGCGAAACTTGGCTTCTAACTCTGCGGGATTGGGTGAAGGGGTAGTTTTTGGTGGTGGTGAATAAACTTGCTGCTTTGGCGGTTCAACTTTTTTTTCAGCAGTTTTAGCTGTATTTTCCTGTCGTGGTGGAGTATAAGTAGTTTGGGGTGGACGAGTATATATACGTTGCTGTTGTTGCCAAGATTTTTGTTGAGTTTGAGTAACTTTTGGTGTTTCTATATAAGGTTGATAGTTAGAAGAAATTTTGAATTTTTCTAACTCACTCAGTAATTGATTAAAACCCTGTTGCCATTGTTGTAACTCTACACGTTTTTGAGTAATTTCCTGTGGTTCTTGAGTAACCTTAAAGCAAATTACCTTTTCCGCTTGGCGTTCATATTCAGCTAAGATTGATAAACCTTGATGGCTGAGATGAGAAAAATATTCTTCCGTTGCAGCTATACAAAGTTTAGCAACCTGTTGATGATAGGATTCCTTAGCTATTTGGTCATCTTGCTTTTGGACATTTTTGTTGAGTAAATAGGAAACGCTACCAACCACAGCCGCACCAACAGGCCCGCCTAATAACCAACCTATACCACCACCGACAGCAATTGAACCGGGTTCACTCCAGGTATCATCACTATCAGATTTAGGCGGTATGGTAATAGTTGGTTCGTTAGGTAAAGGAATTGATAAATCTTCTGGTCGTTCTTCTTGGAAAAATTCGTATGCTTGATAGAGCCACTTCACTACAGCTATTTGTAACTCATTCAAGTCTTTTTTAAGATTGTTTGTTTGCCAAGATTTAAAGTTATTTTCTGCTAAAGCAACAGCAGCATCAGCTTGATATTTGGCGAGTAATTTAGGTAAAGCTAGCCAATCACCTAACTCAGTAATACTAGCGGAAAAACCCTGCCCAATTAAGTCTTGTGCCTTTTGTTTGATGGCAATTTTAGCATTGTATTTGTCATCAAAAACCTTAAACTCATGAGCAATAGGATCAATTTTATTTTTTAATAATAATTGAATTTGGGATGCGATCGCCTGCACTCTCGGCAACCTCACACTACCCCGATTTTGTTGTAAGATACCCACAACATTTTGCAAAGCTGTTTCAAACGCCGCTAAACCGCTACTACTAGCCGCCCCTACATCACCCTTTAACCTGGCGCGTAAAGCGGGTAAAGCATCAACCCGATATAAATTACTGAATCCTGGCGGTAACTCAGCCCGGAAACTTTCTGCAACAAACCTGAGCCGATTTTGTACCTGTTGTTGTTCCTCCGGTTCCAGTAAATTAAGAAAATTAGCCACAAAAATAACTGTTTTAATCCCCCTATCCAATAACCAATCCCGCAAATTTTCCCGTTCACCCAAAGTCATCAACTTGCGCGCATCTAGTAATTGCACAACTAAATCTGCACTCAATAATTGTTTCTTAACTAAATTATCTTGCTCCTCCCTATCATTAGTCCCTGGTAAATCAACAAACTCAACACCAGTTTCTAAAAACGGATGGGGACAAAAAACCTCAACAGATGCCACATCCCGGCGCATCTGTCTATTACCATCAAGAATAGCAAACTGCTGTAAAACTTCCGTACCACTGCGATAGACTTCTGTACCGTCTACCAACATAATACGCGATCGCACACTAGAACCATACTTAACCGTAATAGCCGCCCCTGTAGTAGGAATCAAATCAATCGGTAAAGCACGACTACCCAAAACCGCATTTAACAAAGTAGACTTACCATGATTAAAAGGGCCAAAAACCGCAATCCGAAAATTAGGATTCTCCAAATAACCACAGATGGACACCACATCCTGATGTAACTGAGAAGTCCGTTCCAACTCCAACAACCCAGACGCAGACTTCAACACCTCAACTAAACTCCCATAACCAGCATACTGCTCCATACAACCCCCTCCTCAATAAAAACAAAGAGAGAAGAAAAACTCCCCTCTCCTCTTACATCTCTGCGCCAACCTCAGCGCCCCTCTGCGTTAAAAATCCCCTCTTCAGCCATAGTAAGCCAACAAATTACCATAAGCAGCCTCAATATTTTGCAATTGAGTAATCACATCCTCCTGCAAACTCTTAAACCTTTTCAACTCACCCTCCCGATTAATCTCCCGTGTTTCCTTCTGCTTCAGTAAATTATCCAACTCCGACTTCCGAGCAGTAATATCATCATTAATGCGCTTACTCACTTCCCTTTCATAAGCATCAAAACATTCCTTCACCGCATCATATACAGTTGGCGATTGTTCATGGGCTACCTGCGGTAAATATTTAACCAACTCCTTCTTAGCAGTTTTTACTAACTCCTTCCGCGCTTGGTCTGCTTGTAAAAAACCTACACCCAAACCAAGTAAAGCAAATCCGATGGGGCCGAGAAGTACCCCTGTAACGGCTGTAATAATCCCCCCAATTCCAACTACAGTAAAGTAATTTAACAAAATATTTTTCCAATCAAAACCAGCACCAGCCAACGCCACACCCGCTAAGTTTCCGCGAGACAAAGATAACAATCCCATCGCCCATTTTGCCCAACTAGGAGATTTATCATCTTCTGTGGTAGTTGTAGGACTAACCGTAACTTTTTGTCCCGTGAGTTTTTCGGTGATTTGGTCTGTAACTTGGCTGTAAGATGCACCATATTGAGATGCACTGCGAGAAAGTTCTTTAAACGCCACATTAATATCTTTTTCGGCGGTCAAAGTCCACGCCGCAAACTTATCAGTAATGTATTGCTCAAAAGCTTTTTGTAGTGCAGCGTTAAAAACTTCCCGCTTACCATTACTTAAAAAATCAAACAAATTTAACTCTGGTTGATAACGTAAAAAATCAGTTTCAAAAGTATTACCCAAATTTAAAACATAGCTGCGGAAAGATTC
Source organism: Anabaena sp. CCY 9910 (assembly GCF_963920875.1). Lineage (NCBI taxonomy): Bacteria > Bacillati > Cyanobacteriota > Cyanophyceae > Nostocales > Nostocaceae > Anabaena > Anabaena sp. CCY 9910. Next base: position 16,269 of record NZ_CAWUDJ010000064.1, read on the forward strand.
TGAAACTTTGCGCGCTTGAGTATCCCTAGTAGTGAAAATTTCTTTTTGAAATTGGTCACGAATATTGTTTAGTTTGGTAAACTCTGGTTCAACAGAATCAATTCGTTTTTTTAATTCATCAACATCTTTGTCTAGTAACGGTAAGCGTCTGCCAATTGCTTCGCGGGTATGGTTGACGGCTTGTCTGGCTAATGTTCTAGCTTGTCGTAGTTCTGCGATCGCCCGTTCTTTGGTAAGAAATGTATTTAGGGAACCCATAAACTCAGAAAAACCAGTTCCAGTTAAATCTGCTTGGGAATCCTTCAACCGTCGCCGCAATGCTTGAATTGATGACAGTTCAAACACCCTCTCATCATAAATATTTTGACCATCTACATAACAATATTCTGTTAAATTCGCCTTAAATACTTGTCTTAGCCTATCTTCTGACGCTTTTAATTCCTCCGCATCATCAGGATCAATTAATGATTCCTTTACTTGATCCCAAGCATTAATTAAGAAGAAAACTGATAAACCCCGACCTTTGATATAATTTTCTAAATAACGACGCTCTCCTAAAGTACAAGGTTGGGAAGCTCGCATGACAAATAAAATTGCATGACAGTTATTGACATATCCCAAAGATAATTCGTTACGCGCTTCTGTGTCATTTAACCCAGGACTATCAACAATTTCAATACCCTTTTCTAGTAAACTTAAAGGATATTCCACAACTGCATAATCAACATCAGGAAAAGCTGATTTTTTCTCTTGCTCTAACTTCTTCGCTTCTGCCGGGTCAATAGTATATTTATATTTAAAGGTGGGAAAATCTAATGTTTGTGGGCTTTTGCCATCATTAAAATAAATTGTAACTTTTTTTTCTGCTCCGTAGCGTAGTACTGTTAAAACTGCGGTACAGGGGTTAACATCACTTGGTAATAAATTCTCTCCAATCAAGGCATTAAGAAATGTACTCTTACCCCGCTTCATATCGCCTAAAACCAATAGGCGAAACACTCCTTTTTTTAGATTATTACTTGCTACAGAAATATCTTCTAAATCTCTTTCTAAACTCAGCTTACCTGATGATGTATCTCCAGCTAATTCAGCTTGATTAATTGTGTCAGATAATTTTTGTAAAGAGATGGCAATTTTAGAACGCACTTGAGAAACACGTTCTAAATCCTGAATAAATTTATCAGTTGCTACTTGATTAACCACAATAATTACACCTTAGTTAAGAATTATTTTTTTTGAGATACAAAAAATAGCTGATAAGATACCCATCCTAAAGTTGCAATAATAATTAACCCAGCTAAAGCTGAAGCAATCCTCACTGCAACTAACGCCGCTACACCCAAAGCAAACAACTTTGCACCCAGAATTACTTTTTTCATCCAAGGTTTTTGTTCTGGTTGGTGCTTAACTGTTTTATGAAAAGTTGCATTATTAGGAGAAATTTGCTGTTTTATTTCTCTTAACCGCAATTCTACTTCCTTCTCCCGCAGTATCCGTTCCCGTTGTTCCAGTTCTTGATGGCGATCGTTTGGAAATGTCATTGATGTCCACCCCGGCTAGGACGTTAATGATAATGTTTGCACTTACATTAACACTGTATATTAACGTACGTAATTCATTAATTACCTCAGTAAAATAACTAAGATTTTAAACTCACGTACCTCTATTAAGAAACGATATGATAGGGTTCTTTAGTATAAATTATTCTGAGTATATTTAGATTTTTTTGTTTGTGGTAAAGCTTTTAATCCTTATTTTGAAGACTAAAATCTTCACTATAAAATTAAAATAATATGCCAGTTGCGTAAGCAACACATCATGAGGTAAAGAAGAAGACGCAATGAATCGCGTCTTTACAGGATTTTTTTAAACACCCCTACACTCCTACACCCCTATACCCAACCTGGGTACGTAAATTCTAAAAACCTTGAGTTTCTAAATAGTGCAGAATTTGACTAACGCATTCTTCAACAGTGAATTGATCTGTTTGACAGATAATCTCTGGATTAGTTGGTTCTTCGTAAGGATCAGAAATACCAGTAAAATTTTTAATTTCTCCCGTTCTGGCTTTAGCGTAAAGTCCTTTCACATCACGGGATTCGCAAACTGCTAAGGAAGCTCGAACGTAAATTTCAATAAAATTAGTAGTTGTTTGTTTTAGTTCTTCTCGAACTTGACGATAGGGACTAATCACAGCAGCGATCACTATTATGCCATTACGACTGAGTAAATTAGCCACAAAGCCAATGCGCCGCATATTTATATCTCTATCTTGCTTACTAAAGCCTAGCCCTTGAGAAAGATGAGTGCGAACAATATCACCATCTAGCAATTCTGTTGGGTAATTTCGCTTTTGCAGTTCTTGAGCCACATTTTGAGCTATGGTTGTTTTTCCTGCACCACTTAGCCCTGTGAGCCAAAGAATTGCACCTCGTTGTTTCATGTAAAACTAAATATTTAATCAGTAACTATACTTTACATTTTAGTAACCAATTTTATTGCACTGCGTATGTCAGTTGTTAGTCGCCAGTTGTCAGTTGTGAAAATGATCTGGTTTAATACCGCAACTTCTAGCAACTGGCTTTTACATATTTTTGCCACTGACCACTGACACTCGCGCTATTGTACTATAGTTTTAGCTTCTAGGCAAAGCTACACCTTGACGCAAAGTACGCTTACGCTCACTTTTGCGAATACCTCCAGCCATTTGATACTCATGGCTATTATTACCAAACTTATAAGCAACACCACGCAAAATTTTCTCAGAAAAATCTGCTAAATCCTTTTCATTTTCAATAATTTGGGTTAACAACACATCAATAGTGGAAAGAGTAGTATTGTATGTTTCTAGAGATTTTCGCAGGGTTTCAATTTTTTCAGTATAAGATTTAACTGTCAATCCTTCTCCAACATCAAGTATGGGACTGATGGATTTAATACTTGCTAGACGGACTTCTGCTTTATCGAGCGTGCGTGAATTGCGTTTATGTCTTGCCATAATTAATACTTGATCTGCAAATTTCTCATAACTCTATGGTGGACAATTATTAAAAAATTTGTCATACGTAAAATTGTTGATTTTTATTAAAAAATTTAAATTTAAGTGATTTACAGTAGCATTTATGATTTATTGCCAAAATCAAGCCCTACTATTTTGCAAAAACGTAGTTTACTTCAGTAAAAATAGGCGTAATACTATTACATCAATATCTTGACAGCTATAGATTTTGCGTAGGAGTTGAGCAAAAGTAAAGGCGGAAGCTTTTGCAGACTGCGCGTAACACGGAAACGTTAAGGCGGAAGCTACTACAAAGAAAGCGGAAGCTGTTGCAAATGGGGCGAAATACGGAAATGTCAAGGCGGAAACTATTACACAAAAAGCGGAAGCTGTTGCAGATGGCGCGGAATACGGAAACGTCAAGGCGGAAGCTACTACAGGGAAGTTAGAAGTTGTTGCAAGGACAGGCTAACAACTGAGTGCGATCGCTCTAGTAGTTACCCCAAAGAGCGATCGCACCACTAACAACTAAGGGCTAAAAACTGATCCCACAATGACTAGAATGGTTGCAGTGTTTTAGCTTTGCTACACCAATACAATATTTGTAGAATCAATCACAGCCCGATTAGAGAGAGTGGCAATTTGAACCTGACGGCTAGAGCCTGTACCATCAACATCAAAGAAAAGTGCGCCAGTGGACTGATTGTAAATAAAGCGACTGTTTTCATTTTGAGCCACGGTACCCAAAACAAACTGAGTTGGCAGCAGAACACCAGCAACTAATCCTCCACCAAAACCCGCCGCATCAACGCGAATCTTGTCATCAGTAACACTAAAGTCTGTAATAGTGTCAATGCCGTCGCTAAGTGGTGAAGAGAAATCAAAGATATCTTTTCCGTTTCCACCAGTCAGGTTATCGTTACCAGCACCACCGACTAAAATATCATCTCCATCATTGCCAGTGAGTTTATCATTGCCCCCAAAACCAGAAATCGTATCGTTACCAGCACCACCAGAGACATTATCGCTACCGATGCCGCCAATAAAGGTATCATTACCGCCATTCAAATCAACAATTGCATTTTGGTAACTACCCAACAGTGTCACCACATCATCACCATCTTGAGCAGTATTACTGACTGGCTCATCTCCTTTCAAGTTGATAAAGAACTGACTGCTATTCATAGTGACAGTAATGATATCACTGCCATAACCTCCGGTAATCTTACCGTCAGAACGGGGGGCAGTGCCGGGATTAGTATCATTATCCCAATTGGCAGCAAAGGTAATGTTAATGGTATCGTTGCCTGTACCACCATGCGCCCCTAAAATGCCGTCTGGATCAATGATCACATCATCACCATCACCACCAAATATCCGATCAAATCTGCCATTACCAGCATCAATAGTGTCATTTCCCCCTAGACCTTCTATGTAATCATTGCCACCAAAGCCATTGATAATATCGGCGTTGGGAGTGCCAGAAAGGAAATTATCGTTATCATCGCCGTTGATGATGTTAGAGCCTTTGACTGTTAAAGTCACAATATCTGTGACTGTAGCTCCTTGGCTATCACTGGCTGTGATTTTGATATTGAAAATCCCAACATCATTAATGGTGGGTGTACCGCTAAAGGTACGGGTGTTGGGGTTAAATTGTAGCCAACTAGGTAACGCGGCATCATTGTCGAGGGTAGCACTATAGGTGAGGGTATCCCCAGCATCAACATCAGCAAAAGTATCTACTGGTATGACAAAGTTAAAGGATTGATTGGCTGTAGCGGTTTGGTCGGCAATTGCATTTGCTAAAGTGGGTGCATCGTTTACGCCGTTGATGGTGACGACAACATCTTGGCTGGCTGTGCCGTCAATAGATTGTACGGTGAAGGTTTCGGTTTTGGTTGCTCCTGCACCCAGGAATTGCACTGCACTGTTAGCAACGGTGTAATTCCAAGTGCCAGTCTCAGCGATGGTGAGGCTGCCTAAGTTATTTGTGCCTGTGACAGTGGTGTTAAATTTGTTTTCACCAGTATCGACATCATCAATGATTAATGCGCCTGTGGTTGTGAGATTGGGTGTGCTGGCATCTTCCGTGACTGATGCTGTGGCTGTACCTGTGATGGTGGCTGCATCATTTACCCCGGTAATTGTGACGACAATATCTTGGCTGGCTGTGCCGTCAAAAGATTTGACTGTGAAGGTTTCAGTTTTGGTTACACCTGCACCCAAAAATTGCATCGCACTGTTGGCAACGATGTAATTCCAACGTCCACTTTCGGAGATAGTAAAACTACCGAGATTGCCACTTGCTGAGGTGACAGTGGTGTTAAATTTGTTTTCACCAGTATCGACATCATTAACAGTTAAAAAACCATTAGTGCCTATCAGGTTAGTTACGCTGCCATCTTCGGTGACTGCACCTGTGGTTGCACCTGTGATGGTGGCGGTATCATTTACCCCGGTAATTGTGACGACAACATTTTGGCTGGCAGTACCGTCAACAGATTGCACAGTGAAGGTTTCGGTTTTGGTTTGGCCTGCACCCAGAGATTGCACTGCACTATTAGCAACGGTGTAAGTCCAACTTCCAGTCTCGATGATGGTCAGGCTACCAATATTGCGACGATCTGAGATGACAGTGGTGTTAAATTTGTTCTCTCCAGTATCAACATCAGCAACAGTTAATGAGCCAGTAGCTGTGAGGTTGGTTGTGCTGCTATCTTCGGTGACTGCACCTGTGGCTATTATACTTGTAATGGTAGCAGTATCATTCACCCCAATAATCGTGATAGTGGCAGTGGCACTGGCTGTACCATTGTTACCATCGCTGATGGTGTAGTTGAAGGAAATTTTGGCAGTAGCATCCTGAGCTAAATAATCGTAGCCATCAGTTAGGCTAGCAGTGCCATTGGTGGGGTCAAAGGTAAAAAAGCCGTTGGCGTTCACCCTGAGTTTACCATTGCCCAGGTTAATTTGAGTACCAACATTAGCAGCACTGCCGTTGACTTGAGTTACCGTCAGGCGGTCGCCATCGGGGTCTGTGTCGCGGGTGGTGGGGTTGGCAGCCAGGACGTTGCCGTTGAGGATGGTGTCTTCATCGGTGCTGACGGCATCGTTGACGGCAACAGGCGGGTAGTTGGGGATGTTGTAGAAGTACTTGAGCGTGCCGTTCTGTTCCCCAACAATGGCATCCAAGTCGCCATCGTCATCGATGTCGGCTAAGGTGGGAGTGATAAAGAATCCCACATCAATGCCATTGAAGGGGTTGGCTGTGCCTGTTTGCACTGTGTAGACTGGGTTGGTGGCACTGCCCGTGTTCTTGTAGTACTTGAGCGTGCCTTCCCCTTCCCCAACGATTGTATCCAAATCGCCATCGCCATCGATGTCGGCTAAGGTGGGAGTGCTGAACGATCCTACGTCAATGCCATTTAAGGGGTTGGCTGTGCCGATTTGCACTGTGTAGACTGGGTTGGTGGCAGAGCCTGTGTTTTTGTAGTACTTGAGCGTGCCGTCCCGTTCCCCAACGATCGCATCCAAGTCGCCATCGCCATCGATGTCGGCTAAGGTGGGAGTGATAAAGAATCCCACATCAATGCCATTGAAGGGGTTGGCTGTGCCTGTTTGCACTGTGTAGACTGGGTTGGTGGCACTGCCCGTGTTCTTGTAGTACTTGAGCGTGCCTTCCCCTTCCCCAACGATCGCATCCAAGTCGCCATCGCCATCGATGTCAGCTAAGGTGGGAGTACTGCCAAACCCCACATCAATGCCATTGAAGGGGTTGGCTGTGCCTGTTTGCTCTGTGTAGACTGGGTTGGTGGCAGAGCCTGTGTTTTTGTAGTACTTGAGCGTGCCGTCCCCTCCCCCAACGATCAAATCCTTGTCGCCATCGCCATCGATGTCGGCTGAGGTGGGAGTGCTGTAAGACCCTACATCAATGCCATTGAAGGGGTTGGCTGTGTCGGTGGCGGCGATGAAGGTAAACGGCTCTGGTGGCGTGTTGTTCTTGTAGTAGTTGAGCGTGCCGTACCCTCCCCCAACGATCAAATCCTTGTCGCCATCGCCATCGATGTCGGCAAAAGTGGGAGTGATGTAAGCCCCCACATTAATGCCATTAAAGGGGTTGGCTGTGCCTGTTTGCACTGTGTAGACTGGGTTGGTGGCAGAGCCTGTGTTTTTGTAGTACTTGAGCGTGCCGTCCCCTTCCCCAACGATTGTATCCAAATCGCCATCGCCATCGATGTCGGCTAAGGTGGGAGTGCTGAACGATCCTACGTCAATGCCATTTAAGGGGTTGGCTGTGCCGATTTGCACTGTGTAGACTGGGTTGGTGGCAGAGCCTGTGTTTTTGTAGTACTTGAGCGTGCCGTCCC
>NZ_CAWUDJ010000065.1:0-23186 GCF_963920875.1 Anabaena sp. CCY 9910
AAAGAATAATTTGAGTTAGAAATTATCTAGCTTCACTACATATTTACCACTACCTGTAGGTGTTGCACTAGCACTGCGACAGAAGAATGATTTGGAGCCAAAAACGATAGATTGGCTTGAATCAAAAGAGTTTAAAGAATATACCACATCCGATGCAAGCAACTCTAAACCTAAAGTAATTCGACGTATTGAATACGTGCGTGACCAACTTCTAAATTAGCCATGCAAACAGTTCTGTTAGATTTCAACACTCGTGTCCAAGAAATTAATGAATATTTTGTGTTTTTAGAGGGACTGATTAACGAAACAACTAAGTTAGCTGTATCAGATGAGACAGATCAGCAAAAGATTAAAGCTATTGATCCTGACTTAGCTAAAACTCTAAAAGCCAATGCTTTTCTACTACTATATAATCTCATTGAATCTAGTATGAGGAATGCAATTGAAGCTATTTTTGATGAGCTAAAGGGTAAAAAGGTGTCTTTTAATTCTGTAAGAATTGAAATCAAGAAAGTTGTACTTCAAAACTTTAAAAATCGTTCACCTGAAGATATCCATACTAAAATATCAGATATATCTCTTGATATTATAACTGCTGGATTTAAAAGTAAGGAATTATTTTCAGGAAATCTTGACCGGGATGAAATTACCAAGACAGCCAGAAAATATGGTTTTTCTTTTAACACTGACTATGCTAAAACAAGGCATGGTGAAAACTTATACAGTATCATGCGTAACAGAAATGATCTAGCTCATGGAAACAAATCATTCTCTGAAGTTGGTAAAGATATAAGTATCGGAGACCTTATACAAATTAAAGAAGAGGTAATAGAATATATGCGTCAGATATTGGAAAATATTGAAAAGTATTTAAATGCAAAAGAATATTTGGATTCGTCCTGTATAAGCTTTTCTTAAATAAATTTATTGATATGTTGAAGAAGACTTTGAGCAATAACTTGACCTAGTTTGACAGGAACAGCATTTCCTATGAATCTTCCTACGCGAGCAAAAATAACAGGTTCGTTAGGGGCTACAAATTCATAATCTGCTGGAAAAGTTTGTAATAATGCTGCTTCTCTTAGAGATATGGCTCTATCCTGTTCAGGGTGTCCAAAGCGTCCATTACCAAAACCGAAGCACTGCGTGGTGATTGTTGGGCTAGGCTGATCCCATTCCATTCTACCGTACACTCCCGAATAAGTTTTGCCACTGTTTTTCGTATGACATTTAGCTATGAGGTCTTTAGACCAATCACGCCAAGTTCCACCAGGTTTGGAAGCACGTATGCGCTGAAGATTTAGAGGAGATAATTTGCTGCATTGATGAAGTCTATCAGTTTTAGATGCTTGTCCTGCCAAAAGAGGCTCAAGATGTCCAATTGTTTCACGTACTGTTCTGTATTTTTGAATCTCATGGTTAGGTTGAATCAAGTCAATCTTACCGAATTTTGAAGCGAGAAGAACTAACCGTTTTCTAGTTTGAGGAATTCCATAATCTAAACAATTCACTTCGTAAGTATCAAATGAATAGTGTAAATACTCTAGCTGCTGAGTAAAATCATAAAAAACTGAGTGGTACTTTAGCTGAAGTACGTTCTCCATAGAAACAATTTCCGGCTCACACTCTTGCACAAGACGAGCAAAATCTTGCACAAGCTTCCATTTTGATTGTTTATCTATATAACGTCTCGAATAACTTGAAAAAGGTTGACAGGGGGCGCAACCAGCTAAAACCTTTACGTTACTGTCAGAAAAGTGCTTTGCCAAATCAGAGCCATTAATATGCTCTACATCTTTTAGTATGAATTCTGCTTTGGTATTGTATTCATATGGAAATTGACAGGCTGGGTCAATATCATATCCAGCTTTTACTGTAAGACCTGCTTGTTCAAATCCATAAGTGAGTCCACCTACACCACAAAACAGATCAACTGTAGAGATGCTTTCAGCCATTCACTTCCTCTTATTCCTGGTATATGCGATCCAATCGGCTAGTTTAGCGTATTTGTATACGGACGACAAGACAACCTATTAGCAAACTTACTTCCTACTACAAATAGTACAACCATAATTTATAGTTTTTTTTTACATAAATAGCTAGATTTTTTATAAATTTAGCTATATTTATAAACTAACTCCATCCTTAACTTTTCAATCTCCAGCTTCAAGTTATCATTCTCCAGCCTCAATCTAGCATTCTCATCTCTGATCACCTCGATTTCATTCCTCTTAGTCAACGCCTGATTAATTGCCAGCTTCCGCATATCTAACGAAAACCAACGCTGATAGGTTTGGGTATGAACCTGCATACTATGACCTAAATTATCCGCCGCCGCTTTGATTGGAATACCTAAAATGTGCGCTCTAATTGCCCAGGCGTGACGTAAGTCATAGGGCTTAAAATCTAATTCAACTTTACGGAACCACCAACTAATACGCTGGGTTAAGGCTGTTATTGCTGCATGATTAGTTTTATCTTTTTTACTAATGGCAATCGCCAGCATTTCTAAATACTTGGGGTTTCTTAAATCAAACTCATCAATCCATTCTTTATGTAACGGTAATGCTTGTCTTTCCCCAGTTTTACACTCTTTATCTACTTTCCATGTTAAGTCTGTATTTTCTTTGCTTAACCACCAATTGATATCAGGGTTAATAAAAATTTCTCTAGGGCGTAAACCAAAAACTGCTAACATTCCATACGTCCAGCGCCAAAGTTGCCAGCTATCTTTTACGTCTTGATTAACTTGATTACCTCTAGTAGTTAAATAATCTTCAAATTTGGTAATTCCTGATAATATTTCTGCATCTGTGGGAATGTTGCGCGAATTGCGATCGGGCATTTTGGAATACTGAGACAAATCAATTTCTATCTTGAATGTTTGGCAAAATGCAGATATGGCTCTGGCTGCATTATATCTCGCCCATTCTTTATCAATTTGCTCAATTGAATTGATGAGATTTTCCGCCGTTGCTAAATCTTTGGGATTTGTGTATCGTTGGGTGCGGGAAAAATAGTAAAAAAAGGTATGTTTGCTTTTGGTGGTGCGTTTATGGGTTTTAAAATACTCTTCGGCAAATTTTTCTAGTAAATCACCTATGGTTTGTGAATCTTTTTTAGTGGCTTCTTTGCCTAAATATTTATCGTTCCACTCAAAGGTTTTCCGCGCGATTAATTTACCTAGTTCGTAAGCTTCTTCCTCAGCCGTCTTCAGTCCATCTAAGTTGGCAGGGATATTCAAACTGAGATTGTATTGTTTTCTCCCAGTACCGTTGGTGTCCTTGTCTCCGGGTTTAATTGGTAACGTTGCTCGTAATTGCAGACTTCCGTTGGATTCCCGAATTGATACTTTCGTCTTTGCAGACTTCAAACGCAGATTTACTTTGTCTAGGTCTTGTAGTACTTTTGTTCTCATGTGTTCTCTTTGCTGCTGTGCTTGCAGACTTGAGCCGAGAAAACTGCCGTCGGTAGATGAAAGTGGCTCTAAGTCTGCAAAGGCTTGTTGATATTTGTCTTGACCCTGATTTTGCATCGCTGTGGTATTAGCCTATATTTAGCCTAAAAATTAATGTGTTATCAGCAAACAATGTTCATCACTAACACTGCTCAGTGCAAACATTAAGCTGTTGAAAGCTATTAAACCACAAAAAGGATTACTCCGGCCCTTATCACGGTTACGACGGATTTGCTATCTTCGCCCGTGACATGGATTTAGCGCTCAACAGCCCCACTTGGGACTTGATTGGCGCTCCTTGGAAGAAAGCTGCTACAAAAGCTAAGGCTGCTGCCTAATTCCAGATAAATAGAGGGATAGCCTGGGGTTGTTGCCCCAGGAACCCAGGGAAGAATGGTGGATGCTGAATGCTGGATGAAGATTTTTATTCATTATTCATGATTCATCACTCGTTACTACCTTGAGGAGGAGTGAACCCCCCAGGCTGTCCTCACTCATCACTTACAAACCAACCAGCAAGCGTAGAGAGATACAACAATGCCTCAGAATCCTGAAAGAATTGTAGACCACGTTGATCTATTCAAACAGCCAGAATACACCGAGCTATTTGAAAACAAGAGAAAGAACTTTGAAGGCGCTCATCCTCCTGAAGAAGTTGAAAGAGTGTCTGAATGGACAAAATCTTGGGACTACCGGGAAAAGAACTTTGCTCGTGAAGCTTTAACCGTTAACCCTGCTAAAGGTTGCCAACCTGTAGGCGCGATGTTCGCTGCTTTGGGTTTTGAAGGTACTCTACCTTTCGTACAAGGTTCTCAAGGTTGCGTTGCTTACTTCCGTACACACCTCAGCCGTCACTACAAAGAGCCTTGCTCCGCAGTATCTTCTTCCATGACAGAAGACGCAGCAGTATTCGGTGGCTTGAACAACATGGTTGAAGGTATGCAGGTTGCTTACCAACTGTACAAGCCTAAGATGATTGCTGTTTGCACCACCTGTATGGCTGAGGTTATCGGTGACGACTTAGGTGCGTTCATCACCAACTCCAAGAACGCTGGTTCTATTCCTCAAGATTTCCCTGTACCCTTTGCTCACACCCCCAGTTTCGTTGGTTCTCACGTAACTGGTTATGACAACATGATGAAGGGTATTCTGTCTAACTTGACAGAAGGTAAGAAGAAAGCTACCAGCAACGGTAAAATCAACATCATTCCTGGTTTTGATACCTATGTAGGTAACAACCGCGAAGTTAAGCGGATGTTGGGTGTAATGGGTGTTGATTACACAATCCTGTCTGACAGCAGCGACTACTTTGATTCACCAAACACTGGTGAGTACGAAATGTACCCAGGTGGTACCAAGCTGGAAGATGCGGCTGATTCTATCAACGCTAAAGCTACTGTTGCTCTCCAAGCTTACACCACACCCAAGACCCGTGAGTATATCAAAACCCAGTGGAAGCAAGAAACACAAGTATTGCGCCCCTTTGGTGTTAAGGGTACTGACGAGTTCTTAACAGCTATCTCTGAATTGACCGGTAAGGCTATTCCTGAAGAGTTGGAAATCGAACGCGGTCGTTTGGTTGATGCTATCACCGACTCCTACGCTTGGATTCATGGTAAGAAGTTCGCTATCTACGGCGATCCAGATTTGATCATCTCCATCACCAGCTTCTTGTTAGAGATGGGTGCTGAACCAGTACACATCCTTTGCAACAACGGTGACGAAACCTTCAAGAAAGAAATGGAAGCTATCCTCGCTGCTAGCCCATTTGGTAAAGAAGCTAAAGTCTGGATTCAAAAAGACTTGTGGCATTTCCGCAGCTTGTTGTTCACCGAGCCTGTAGACTTCTTCATCGGTAACTCCTACGGTAAGTACCTGTGGCGTGATACCAAGATCCCAATGGTGCGGATTGGTTATCCTCTCTTCGATCGCCACCACTTACACCGTTATTCTACCCTCGGCTACCAAGGTGGTCTAAATATTCTTAACTGGGTTGTTAACACCCTGTTGGATGAAATGGATCGCAGCACCAACATCACTGGTAAGACCGATATCTCCTTCGACTTGATTCGCTAGAAATTAATGCAGCCTGCCATTGAAAGGTAGAACTTAGGGGCTGGGGATTGGGTATTGGGTACTAGGAATATTTTTTCCCAGTCCCTTCCAGTCCCCAGTACCCAATATCTAATCATCAGTTTGGGTGTGAGGGTGTAAGGGGGTAGGGGTGTAAGAGAATAAATTAAACAAGACAATGAAATAGCTACAAATCAATTGTTTGTTTCTCCCCTATACCCCTATACCCCTATACCCCTACACCCGTCTAAATACTCTATTCACTTTAAGTTCCTTAGTATGTCATCAACTCACACTCATCAGCATCATCCTAATTTCCATCCACCAAACTATAAGAAACCAGGCGCTTTTGATGTGCTTCGTCCTTTGCGTGGTTTGGTTGATAATTTTCCGGTTAAAAATGCTCGTTTCGCTCATCTTGTTTGCCAGGTAATTCCTTGCTGTTGTCCTTTTGAGCGAGACATTAATTTATTTGGGCGGACTATCCATATTCCAGCATTGTGTAAACTCAATCCTTTGTATGACGAATTTGTCGGGTTGCGTTTTCGCGCTTTATCTTATCTAGCTGATGAATGTGGAGAGGATGTAACGAAGTACATTTGCTAGAGGTTAGAGGTTAGAGACTAGGGGCTAGGGAAAGGATTTTCTCTTGCTTTTTGCGTTATCTAATTAGCCGTATTTCTTGCAAAGGTCTGTTTATGAAAATGCTACCGTTGATGATTTTGTCAGTTTTTTAAAACGCAAAGTATCGCGGAGGTTAACGCAGAGAGAAGTATGAGCGGCGGCTCCCGCCGATCATAACTTCGGAGGGTACGCGGAGGATTTTTGTGTATTTCGCGTGATGAAAGAAGATTTTTGCAAGAAGTTTATTAAGAACAGTTATCGGTGAATTGGGGATCATTTCACTATTTACTGATAACTGACAATTAACAACGTCGATCGCGTGCGAGAAGAGAGATGAAGAACACCCAAGGCAAAATCAACGAGTTACTGAATGAGTCGGGATGTGAACATAATCAGCATAAGCATGGTGAGAAGAAGAATAAGTCTTGTTCACAACAAGCGCAACCTGGGGCGGCTCAAGGGGGCTGTGCATTTGATGGGGCGATGATTTCCCTGGTTCCGATTGTGGATGCGGCTCATTTGGTGCATGGCCCGATCGCCTGTGCTGGTAATTCTTGGGGTAGTCGTGGTAGTCTCTCTTCCGGCCCCCAGCTTTACAAAATGGGCTTTACTACCGATATGTCAGAAAATGATGTAATTTTCGGTGGTGAGAAGAAACTCTATAAGGCAATTCTAGAAATTCACAAACGCTACAATCCATCGGCGGTATTTGTCTACGCTACTTGTGTGACGGCGTTGATTGGTGATGATATTGATGCTGTTTGCAAAACTGCGGCGGAGAAAATTGGCACTCCTGTTATCCCTGTAATTGCTCCTGGGTTTATTGGGAGTAAGAACTTGGGCAACCGTTTTGGTGGTGAATCTTTATTAGAATATGTTGTCGGTACAGCAGAACCGGAGTACACCACACCCTATGATATAAACTTAATCGGCGAATATAACATCGCCGGAGAAATGTGGGGAGTCCTGCCGTTACTAGAAAAATTGGGTATTCGCGTCCTATCGAAAATCACAGGCGATGCTCGGTTTGAAGAAATCCGCTATGCACACCGCGCCAAGCTGAATGTGATGATTTGTTCACGGGCGCTGCTCAATATGGCGAGAAAAATGGAGGAACAATACGGCATCCCCTACATTGAAGAATCTTTCTATGGCATCGATGATATGAATCGGTGTTTGCGGAATATTGCCGCCAAATTGGGCGACCCTGATTTGCAAGCGCGGACAGAAAAGCTGATTGCAGAGGAAACGGCGGCGCTGGATTTGGCACTGGCTCCCTATCGCGCTCGTCTCAAGGGTAAGCGAGTCGTACTCTATACCGGTGGTGTCAAGAGTTGGTCGATTATCTCGGCGGCGAAGGACTTGGGTATTGAAGTTGTGGCTACCAGTACCAGAAAAAGTACAGAAGAAGATAAAGCTAAAATCAAACGGTTGTTGGGTGCTGATGGCATCATGCTCGAAAAAGGCAATGCCAAAGAACTCCTGCAACTGGTAAAAGATACGCAAGCTGATATGTTAATTGCTGGTGGTCGTAACCAATACACCGCCCTCAAAGCCCGGATTCCCTTCCTGGATATCAACCAAGAACGCCATCATCCTTATGCTGGTTATGTGGGCATGGTTGAAATGGCGCGGGAATTGTACGAAGCCCTCTACAGCCCGATTTGGGAACAAATTCGTAAGCCTGCGCCTTGGGATGAAGATTTGGGAATACTGGCTCACGAATATACAAGTAATCACGATCATATCTTGGCATCTATAGAGGAGTTAATTTAATGGTGGCTGTCACTGTACCTTATACCCAATCCCCAGTCCCCAGTCCCCAATCCCCAGTCCCCTCTCTAGAGGAGTTAATCTGATGGCGATCGTTACGCTCCCCAATAAATCAGTTGCAGTCAATCCTCTCAAGCAAAGTCAAGCCCTGGGTGCTTCTCTGGCCTTCTTGGGATTGAAAGGGATGATTCCTCTGTTTCATGGTTCCCAAGGTTGTACAGCTTTTGCCAAAGTGGTGTTAGTCCGGCATTTTCGGGAAGCCATACCTCTGGCGACAACGGCGATGACGGAAGTAACTACCATTTTGGGTGGTGAGGATAATATTGAGCAAGCAATTCTCACTTTGGTGGAGAAGTCCAGCCCAGAAATTATTGGTCTGTGTAGCACTGGATTAACAGAAACCAGAGGCGATGATATTGAACGCTTTCTTAAGGATATCCGCGATCGCCATCCGGAAATATCTCACCTACCAATTGTATTCGCGCCTACACCAGATTTTAAAGGGGCGTTGCAAGATGGATTTGCGGCGGCTGTAGAAAGCATCGTCCAAGAAATTCCCCAACCCGGTACAACCAGAAGCGAACAAGTCACAATTTTGGCTGGTTCTGCCTTCACTCCCGGAGATTTACAAGAAATCAAAGAGATTGTCACCGCTTTTGGTTTAGTACCTATCTTCGTTCCTGATATTGGTGCTTCCTTGGATGGACACCTGGATGAGGAATATAGTTCGGTAACAACGAGTGGAACAACCGTTGCACAACTAAAAGAAGTCGGTCGTTCCGCCTTCACCATCGCCTTGGGTGAAAGTATGCGGGGTGCGGCGAGGATTCTGGAAGACAGATTTAACATTCCCTACGAAGTCTTTAGCGAACTCACTGGCTTAGAACCCGTAGACGAATTTATCCAAGCCTTAGCAATTCTCAGCAGCAACCCAGTACCAGAAAAGTATTGTCGTCAACGTCGCCAACTGCAAGATGCAATGTTAGACACACACTTTTACTTCGGTGCAAAACGCATCTCCTTGGCGTTGGAACCAGACCTGTTGTGGTCAATGGTCAAGTTCCTACAATCAATGGGGACACAAATTCACGCCGCCGTTACTACCACACGCTCACCCTTATTAGAACAACTCCCCATCAAGAGCGTAACCATCGGTGATTTAGAAGACTTTGAACAACTGGCAGTAGAATCTGACCTGTTAATTGGTAATTCTAACTTAGCAGCGATCGCCAAACGTCTTTCCATCCCTCATTATCGTCTTGGTATCCCCATCTATGACCGCTTAGGTAATGGTCATTTCACGAAAGTCGGCTATCGCGGCTCAATGGAAGTCTTATTTGGCATCGGTAACCTATTTATAGATGCAGAAGAAGCAAGAGTTAAGAACTTTGATGAGAATTTTGTAATGGGTAATAGGTAATGGGTAATAGGTAACAAAAGAGAATTTAATTTGTCCCCAATCCCCAATCCCCAATCCCCAGTCCCCAATCCCCAATTCAGGAGCAATCAGAATGAAAATTGCCTTTACCACTAGTGACCGAATTCATATTAATTCGCACTTCGGTTCTGCTAAAGAAATTGATGTCTACGAAATTAATGCGGAAGGATATCAATTTTTAGAAACATTGAACTTTGAAGGCGAACTCAAAGAAGATGGCAACGAGGATAAAGTTGCACCAAAATTAGCCGCATTAGCTGACTGTGCCATTGTGTATGTCGTCGCTATTGGTGGGACTGCGGCTGCCAAATTAATCAAAAAAGGTGTCACTCCTGTAAAGGCGCGATCGGAAGAAGAAAAAATCAGCGAACTCCTGAATAAATTAGTCGAAACCCTCAAAGGTAATCCTCCACCTTGGTTGCGGAAAGCATTGCAACCAAAAACCAGAAATTTTGCTGATGAAATTGAAGACGAAGCAACAGTATGACCCCAGAAAATAACGTTAACGGCACTACTACTAGTGTCGTTTCTACCTCCCCATTTTTGAAAGCCTTAGTCCTCCAAATTCGCGGACAAGATGCTTATGGAGTATATCGTAGCTGGTCTGATGATTTACTCCTCAAAGGTTTTGTTGTCACCAAACAAAAAAAACGGGAAATTTCCGTGCAAGGAGAAGTTGACCCCGTAACCATATCACGGATTATGTCCTTCTTTAAGGCGATCGCCGCCAGAATTGAACAAGAAACAGGCTTAATCTCCCAAGTTGTACTTGACTTAAGTCATGAAGGTTTTGGCTGGGCGTTAGTTTTTTCTGGTCGTCTAATACTCACAGTTAAAACCTTAAGAGATGCTCATCGTTTTGGTTTTGACTCTTTAGAGAAACTAGCGGAAGAAGGTGATAGATATGTTGCAAAAGGAGTTGATTTAGCTAATCGCTATAAAGAAGTAAGTAAGTTGTAAGAGGAGTTTTAAACGCAGCGAAAAGTTCCTCGAAGCCGGGTTTCCCGGCGTAGGAAACTTTTCAAGACAGAGGGACACAGAGGTTTACGCGGAGGAACGCAAAGTGTTACTCTCTGCGCCTCTGCGTGAGACATTCAAAAACTATTCAAGACTATGCAAATAGAAGAAACAACGATTGAGGAAATACAAACCAAAATCAAACGCCTCAATAGTAAAGCCGGGCAAATGAAAATGGATCTGCACGATTTAGCAGAAGGTTTGCCCACAGATTACACCCAACTGATGGACGTTGCGGCTGCAACTTATGAAATTTATCGTCAGCTAGATGAACTCAAGCAAGAGTTGAAGAAATTGGAGAACACTAAATGACTAAGAGCCTAGAAGAATTTAAGAAGCTCGTAGATGCAGAAGAATATTTTAAATTCTTTGAGCTAGATTACGATGCAAAGATTGTCAATGTTAATCGTTTGCATATTTTGAAAAAATTCTCGCAACTCATCAGCGAAATTGATACTAATTATCCCGACATAAGTGCAGAAGAAAAGTTAAATCAATATTCATTAGCTTTGCAATCAGCTTATCAAGTATTCCTCGGCTCATCCCCACAAGAACAAAAGTTGTTCAAGGTGTTTAAGGATAAGCCAAAAAATGTAATCACGCTGACAGAACTATCGTCTGATTAGGAGGTATAAAGTGATCAACCTAACGCCTACCGAGTTAGAACGTTATAGCCGCCAAATGATGCTCCCTAATTTTGGCGAAGCGGCTCAAAAACGCCTGAAGTCAGCGACAGTTTTAGTCACAGGTGTGGGGGGATTAGGCGGTACGGCGGCGCTTTACCTAGCAGTAGCGGGCGTTGGGCGACTAATCCTCGTCCGGGGCGGTGATTTGCGACTGGATGATATGAATCGTCAGGTTCTGATGACGGATGATTGGGTTGGTAAACCAAGGGTATTCAAAGCCAAAGAAACCCTACAAGCAATTAATCCTGATATCCAGATAGAAACAATTCACGACTATATAACCTCGGAAAACGTAGATTCATTGGTACAGTCTGCTGATATGGCGCTGGACTGCGCGCACAATTTTACTGAGCGTGATTTGTTGAACTCAGCTTGTGTGCGTTGGCGTAAGCCAATGGTAGAAGCAGCGATGGACGGGATGGAAGCTTATCTGACAACAATTATTCCTGGTGTGACTCCTTGTTTGTCCTGCATCTTCCCCGAAAAACCAGAGTGGGATCGGCGCGGCTTTTCTGTTTTAGGCGCTGTCTCTGGGACACTAGCTTGTCTAACAGCGTTGGAAGCAATTAAGTTGATCACTGGTTTTAGTCAGCCGCTATTGTCGCAATTACTCACCATAGACTTGAATCGGATGGAATTTGCCAAGCGTCGTTTGTACCGCGATCGCTCTTGTGCTGTTTGCGGTAATGATGCGCCTTGGAGATATGCACAATCCAACTCAATGGAAACCAGTAGTAATTGCACACATAGTTGACACAAACGCAATCTCACACATCACTACGAATACCACACCTGAAAGCACAACAACTATTCGCTACGAATCAGGAGATTTGATGACCGTTACTTTAACAGAAAAGGCCGAATTTCGTCTACGAGCATTCCTGCGAGGTTCTGCGAAAGACGCTAACGAAACCACAAAAGGTATTCGCATCTCTGTCAAAGATGGTGGTTGCAGTGGCTATGAGTATCTGATGGATGTCACCAGTCAGCCGCAACCAGATGATTTAGTAAGTCAACAAGGTAGTGTGTTGGTTTACGTCGATGCTAAAAGCGCACCTTTGTTAGAAGGAATTGTCATCGACTTTGTTGAAGGTCTTGTCGAAAGTGGCTTTAAGTTCACCAACCCCAACGCTACTAGTACTTGCGGTTGTGGAAAGTCTTTCAAAGCAGGTGACTGCTCCCCCGAAGGTGTACCTTGCAGCTAAATAATTCGTAATTATTACCTAGTACATCAGTTAACAGTTAACTGTTAATCGCATCAAGTCTTCCTGTAAACAAAATGGATAATTGCTTCCCATCAAATGCAGTGTCCAACTCCGGCTTAATTCTCGAAGAATTCAGGGAGATTTAACTTCGAGAAATCTATCGATCCTATAAATTTGAGGAGAATCAGAAAATGGCTACCTATCAAGTTAGATTGATTAGCAAGAAAGAAAATATCGATACCACCATCGAAATTGATGAAGAAACTACAATTTTAGATGGTGCAGAAGAAAATGGTATTGAGTTACCTTTCTCTTGTCATTCTGGTTCTTGTTCTAGCTGTGTAGGCAAAGTTGTTGAAGGTGAAGTTGACCAATCTGATCAAATCTTTTTGGATGACGAACAAGTTGGTAAAGGCTTTGCTTTACTTTGTGTTACTTACCCCCGCTCCAACTGCACAATTAAGACCCACCAAGAACCATACCTTGCTTAATTTATTGCTGTAATCGCTACTATTTACAGCTTGTGCAAGTGTAGCTTAAATCAGGATGAAGGATATAGTTCATCCTGATTTCTTATATAAATCTATTCTGAATTGATTAACACCAATGTTTTCACCATTTACTGTAAATGGCAGTTCTTTGCAATTGCTAAAAGTTGGCGATCGCGGAATAGTCAAGTTCTGCAATATTCAGGATAAAAATATTCTCAAAAAACTCAAGTCTCTGGGCTTAAATACTGGGGTCACTATCACCATAGAGCAAGAATTCCCTTCTTTAATGATTCAAGTAGGAAGCATTCTCTTAGAGATAGATAAAGAACTTGCCCGTAATATCTACGTTCGTGTAATTAATAATTGATTGAATTGAGAAAAATTTTTACTGGTAAGTAACTTATCTTATACCGTTTCTTAGTTTCTTAATGAAGATGTACTTTATTCTGGACTATAGAGACGTTGCACGCAACGTCTCTACATCATTTATTGGGTGCAATTTCATAGAGAATTGGTATTACAGTATGAGAGTACTTGAAATTATTAAAATATTAGGGAAATAAAATAAATAGAGACTTTAATATATAACGTCTCTATTTAGGGAATAAAGGTAAGCCACCTAATTAGTTTTGGTTTAGTCAACAGCAACTATCACATCTGAGGATTTAATTAAAGCGTATGCTTGCTTACCCTCAGTTAGTTGGAGTTTGTCTGCTGATGATTTGGTGATAATCGAAACTATCTCTACCCCAGGCGCTAGTTCTAATGTCACCTCGGTGTTGACAGTACCAGGCACAACTTTTTTAACAGTTGTTTTCAAGAAATTACGTGCGCTAACTTCCATATTTTCTAATCTTACCTGTTTACAGCAAACAGAATACCAACATTTTCAGTAAAACAAATCACCCCTTTAGACTTTTTTAATTATTCCAATAGATATAAATTTAAACATTGAAAGGTGATTATCTGTCTTTTATTAAATAAATATAGAATCTATTTAGACGTTATATTATAATAATTTTATTGATTCTCCGCCCAGGCAATGTTATTTACTTAAATCCTTGATTTATCAATAAAAAAATAGCTGACATCATACAAGATAACTGTCAAAATAGCTGCTGTTGTAGTATTTTTTAAGCGGATTTAATCAATGTACACGGCAATTGTTAGAAACATTCATAATCTAAGCTTATCAGAGTGATAATATATAAGTAAGCTAAATTGTTGCTAGTGAACCTAGACCTCAGCAAAAAGCGATTACAGGGTTATCTCAGACATTCCTACCTTAATACTGGTCAATCTTAGAAATTGGGTAGATGGTCATATATCTTCAAGATGATACTCTCGGAACGCTGCGGAAATCTTTAAACAAAAACAACCAGATTTATTAGGGTTTGTCATAAGTCTCATACTTATCATGAGGTGTGTCTAATTACCTTAAACGCTTTTCAGCCGGCATATTTAATTACTCTAATTATGCAGGCTTTGCCAAAGCAGTTTGGGCGAAATTACGGCAGTTTAGAAATAATTTCCTTCCTTGCAAACATAAGGAGCAGTAATTATGAGAGCTAAACAAATTATGACTCAAGATGTAGCTACTATTCGCGGTTCTGCGAGTGTAGCAGAAGCAGTGAGACTCATGAGGCTCAAAGGACTGCGTGCTTTGATTGTCGAACCTCGTCATAGTGCTGATGCTTACGGTATTGTTACTGTGGCTGATATTGCAGGTAAGGTGATTGCTTATGGAAAAGACTCCGAAAATGTCCGTATCTATGAAATTATGAGCAAACCCTGCATCACTGTCGATCCTGATCTTGATGTAGAGTATGTAGCTCGTTTATTGTCAACTACAAATCTGTGGTGTGCGCCTGTAATTAAAGGTGAATTACTTGGCGTAATTTCCATTACAGATATTGTCAGCAAAGGCGACTGTATTCCTAAACCAAAATTAACTTTCTTACGCAAAGAATTACACAAAGCTATCTCCGATGCGCGAGGAATTTCTGCTAACTATGGCTCAGATTCTAAACGAGCTATTGAGGCTTGGGATTTAGTGGATGAACTGGAAGTAGAAGCCTGCTTTTATGGCTTACCAAAACCAGACAAATCTGCTAGAGAACTATTTGCTGATAAACCAGAGCTAGTTACAGTTTAGAGTATGGTTTTACAACTCTAATAACTAGGATTCTATAGCATTGTGTTGAGTAATGGTGGGCAATGTCCACCATTATCTTTTCCATGCAAATTCTTCCGAGTTACAACAAATGATGAACCGTAAAAGTCATTTCAATTTGAGTGCAGCCACTAAAGAATGGTTGATAGGAAAAGGCTACAATCCTGAAGATTTAGAACAACCTGGGGAAAATGGCGATACTGCTTTGATGAAAGCTACACGAGAAGGGGTTGGCGCTGTCGTCAAAGAACTAATTGATTTAGGTGTGGATATCAACGCTAGAAACAACGACAATAATAATGCTTTGTGGTTTGCTTGTTTTGGCAATCATTATGATTTAATTCATCTGCTACTGGCAGCTAGAATTAACATTGATAACCAAAATGATAACGGTGCTACTGTTTTAATGTATGCCGCATCAGCAGGTAAGACAGAAGTATTGAAGTTGCTCCTACAATATCATCCTAACTTATATTTAAAAAATTTGGATGATTTTCAGGCAATAGATTTTGCTAGCAATGTAGAAGTTCTAAGGTTACTGAAAAATGCCACAAAGTGATGTTTTCGGTAAAGCTTACCATGAAGCAACTAAGCATTCTTACTTGTCGGTACAGCTTGATCCAAATTATTTAGATGCCTCAACTCAACCATCGGCATTTAAATTTTATCCCAAGTTTTATCGTCGAGTGAAATTAAATCTCGATAATCCAATTCACTCTTTTATCTGGTTAACTAGTGCTATCACCTTTGAGAAGGTATATAACAATGTAAGTTACAAACTTCGGGTAAATCCTTCAGCAGGCGCACTGTATCCCACTGAGGTGTATGTACAGATTCGGGGAATGCCGAAAATAGTAGATGGGATATATCATTTAGAAGTTGAGAATAATTGTCTAACACTCATCTATGAATTAATTGATGATGGCTTAGAGAGTTATGTTATACCGAATAAATGTATTACTGGATTCATTTTTTTAATTAGTTCTGTTTATTATAGGTCTAGCTGGAAATATAAACAAAGGAGCTTGAGATATTGCTTATTAGATAGCGGACACCATTTAGGTGCTGTTGCTGCTTCAGCGTATCTCCATAATCGTGATATTCAGCTAATTTTTGATTTTGATAAACTCGCTCTCAATACAGATTTAGGGTTTGAGAATAAGGAGTTTATTACTGGTTGTGCGATATCTGGCGAAATACACGAGAAACAGATTAGAAAATTAAGGCTGAAAGTTCCCTTTGTTTGCGGCACAGATTACTTTGAAGCTAATCAATTTATTGAGGATAGCTACCAAGCAACATCTGTGCAACCAAGTCACCAGCAACAATTACAACAGCCTTGCTTTGATTTTGAGCAGGATAAATTCTACCAAACTGTCTGGAATAGACGTTCGATTAGACGTTTCCGGAAAGAGTTCATTTCGCAAGAACATTACTTATATGTCTTGCAACTACTACAGCAGCCAATCCCGACAGAAAGCGGTGAGGAGATAGAAACCTACTCGGTAATACATCGAGTCGAGGGGATGAAATCAGGGTTATATAGAGGCGCGAATTTGGTTAAAGCAGGTGACTTTAGTGAACACACTGGTTACTTGTGTGTGAATCAAGCTCTTGCCAAAGATTGTGCTGTGGTTTTGTTTTTTGTGTCCGAATACACCAGTTATCAAACTGCAATGCAAATAGCTGGTTTTTTAGGACAGAGAATTTATTTGGGTAGTAATTATGTAGGCATTCAATGTAGTGGTATTGGTGCTTTTTATGATGATGAAACCCAGGAATTCTTAGAAACACATAAAGATGTGCTTTATGCAACGGCAATTGGAACCTGAATAGGATTGTAACAAAGATGAATCGGCACAGATTTGATTTTAGCGGAGATGATTCCCATCCCATGCAGCCAACTTCGGCTGACATTATCTTGAGACAGCAATTAGAGTATTCCCTAAGTAAATACTTTTATGAAGGATGCGATCGCACCTTACAGAATCTCCTCTCTAATTGCAGATGGTACGTCACAACTCAAGCCAATGCAATGACGTTGGTAATTGAATGTCCAGATCAGGTTACCAACTGGCGGGTTTTGCAAAAACTCGTCCCAATGGGTAAATTAATCAATCAAATGGTCAGTAGTGCCAAAATTCGCGTCTGTCCCCCAGAAGGCGAAGGCGTACCTTTTGAAATGAGAGTAGACGAACTCTCTGTCTATCGAGACATGGCGTGATGGACAGTAGGGACGAAGAGAGGAGTAGACAAGCAGGGGGAACAGGGAAAGAAAATTACCTAGTTCCCCAATCAAGACAAAAGTCAAAAGAACAAATCTTTTAGCTTTTTACTTTTTACTTTTTTGTCCCCATCCTAATTACGAATTATTTCCACGACTTTCTCAAAAACCACATCAGCAGATTTTTCAACAACAGGACTTAACTCTAGTCCAAAATCAAGATTTTCCGCCTCAATTAAATAAACTGTTACGTCTTGAGGAAAATCATCTGGAAAGATTTTCTTCCCGGCGGCTAAAGCATGATCCCAGCGAAAATCGTGTAAGTTATAACTAGGTTCGGGTAAGGCTGCTAATTCTTCACCAGGGACTTTGAATACTGCGCCGGGTTCCGAACCAGTGGAACTTGCATCAATAATTACTAATTGTTTGCTACCTCTAGCTTGAAACATAACTTCCATCCCTGCGGTTCCACAGTCATATACCTGCACATGGGGATGGGGATTTGCAGCTAGATATTTTTGTAAGCGTTGGGCGATGATTACGCCTACAGCATCGTCACAGCGATTGAGATTTCCGCAACCAATAATAGTGAGCATCGTTTAATTAATTATTACCTAACCTGTTAAATATGTACTTGGTTTGGGATATAAACTCTCATCGTGTTAAATTGATAAGGTAAGTAGTAAAAGGTATAATTTACTATGGATTTTAGTGATGTAATAGAGGCAATCAAAGCACTTTCGTTTGAAGAAAAACAAGAAATTCAATTGTTATTACAGCAGTATTTAAGAGAGGAACGTAGGCAGGAAATATATGATAATTACAAAAAAGCAAAGCTAGAAGAAAAGAATGGTGAATTAAAGTTCAGTGCTAATATTGACCAACTGAAACAGATGATGGAAGAGTGATGATAGAAGTCAGTTTCAGTGCATCATTTAAACGTTACTTTAAAAAGCGAATCAAGGGAAATGTGGATTTAGAAGCTAAATTCTGGCAGAAAGTGGAGCGATTTACAGCAGATCCATTTGATCAAAGTTTGAAAACTCATAAACTATCAGGTAAGCTCGATGAACTATGGAGTTTTAGCGTAGATTATGATGCAAGGGTGTTATTTTATTTCATAGATGAAGGAAATGCTGTATTTATTGATATTGGTAGTCATGATGAAGTATATTAACAAAAGTTAAAAACCTAAATAATTCTTGCTTGTTGAAAGATGTGCTGAGGTGTAATTCGTAGCCCAACAAATAGGGAATCTTCTAAACTATCATTACCCCGTTTAGTTTGAGGAGCAGCATCAGCATAGAAAATAGTTACAGTTTTTGCTCTAGGGTCAATAATCCAAACTCGCTTCACTTTGGCATTCAGATAATCCGTTGCTTTTTCGATCATTTCCCCGAAGGTTTGACCAGGAGAAATAATTTCAATCACTAATTCCGGTGCAACAGGACAAGCTTCATCTTGCAACCAATCAGCAGCAAGACTGTTATAAGAAACATAGACCAAATCTGCTACGGGAACCCAGTCCTGTTGATTTCGTGTTAGTTTAATAGCCCATTCAATGACAACTCGCCCCTTTCCTTGCGCCCATGTAGATAAGAGTATAAATAATGCACCTGTTATGGAACTATGAAAAAATTTTGGCGACATTTCACCATTTTTGAATTTGGGGACAGCTTCTCCGTCAATTAATTCATAGATAATGTCTTCTTCGGGGAGTGCAAGAAATTCTTCTAGGGTGAGTTTGTTCTTGAGTTGAGTCATGGTTAATATTAGGTTAGTGATGACTCTATGTTGATGGAGTTGCCTATACTAGCATACACGAAAGTTTAGATACCCGAATTTTGTTATATCGTTTCTGAATGAAGGTGTGCTTTATTCTGGACTGTAGAGACTTTGCATACAACATCTCCACATCATTTATTTGGTGCAACTTCATAGAGAATTGGTATCAGTAGTATTATGTGCGATCGCTTGATATTACTACATGATTTAATTTACCAGTTATCATACTTTCTCTTAATTTACTCTTAATATTAAAATCTTAAGCTCCTAGCGAATTACAACAAACTGCACAATATGAAATTCACAAAACTGCTAGGAATTTTAGCTCCATTTTGCTTACTTGGTATTTCTGCAACCTTTATCTCTTCCAGTAATGCACAGCCATCATTTAATGGTCGTGGCCCCAAAAATTTCGACTTTGCGCTCATTGGTGATATTCCCTATGATGCCAGACAAGAAACAGAGACTCAAAAGTTAATTCAAGATATCAATAATTCCTGGGTTCGCTTTGTTATTCATGATGGCGATTTTAAGAGTGGTTCTAGTCCATGTTCTAATGAGCTATTCTTGCAAAGATTCCAGTTATTACAGCAATTTAGACATCCCCTCGTCTATATATTTGGTGATAACGAATGGACAGATTGTCATCGTCCCGCAGCTGGTGGATATGATTCCCTTGAGCGTTTAGCAAAATTACGTGAAATTTTTACTCAAGGAGATAGAAGTTTAGGACAAAGAACAATTGAGCTAAATCGTCAAAGTGATAAGTCTCAATACAGTAAGTTCCGTGAGAATGTTTACTGGACGGAAGGGGATGTTTTATTTACTGGTATTCACGTTGTTGGTAGTAACAATAACCTTGGCAGAAATGCAGTAAATGATGCTGAATATGCTGAACGTAATGCTGCTAATATTGTCTGGCTAAAAGAAGCCTTTGCTCGTGCTAAAGCTAACAGAAGCCTTGGTGTGGTAATTGTTATTCACGGCAATCCAGATGATTTCAATATTCCAGCCAACGCACAACAAAATGGCTTTCGTGATTTTGTGAATGCACTGAAAAGTGAATTGAAAAATTATAGTAAGCCAGTAATGCTGGTTCATGGAGATAGCCATTACTTCCGCATTGACAAACCTTTAAATATAGATGAAGCACCCGGTACAGTGATTACAAATTTCACACGGGTTGAAACCTTTGGTTCTCCCAATGTGCATTGGTTACGAGTCACAGTTAATCCTAGAAATCCCAATCTCTTTGAAATAAATCAAGAGATTATACCTGCAAAATAGTAGGAGAAATGAGGAGATAGGAAGATAGGAAAAATACTTCCTTCTCTCCCTTATTTTGGATATCAGAACTGGACATTATATTTATCGGCAAGCTCAGAAAGCTTTTCATACTGCTGAATAGCAGCTTCCAAAATTAATTGTTTCGCTTCTTCTGGTGTATTGCCATTCTCTGGAATTAAATACTTAACATAAAGGGATATGAAGTCGGCCATAATTGCTGAACCTACTAAACCATGACTATCGGCTTCTTGTCCAGCGATCGCCGATACTAAACCTGCTTTAATTGGGTCTGGTTTTGATTTCATAAACTGGTCAATAATTTGCCAGATATACTCATTTGGTATTAATTTTTCTAACTTAGTTTTGTCGGGTATAAATTCTATACCTGCCGCTCTTGACTGCTCTACAACACACCATTCTGTAAATTCTTGTAGTGCTGTTTCGGGAAGTTTGGGGAGATATTTGTGTAGTTCTAAATCAGACACAAGCTTACCTATAAATTTCAGTTTTGTTGAAGTGCATTAAGGCAAGCCTAACTTACTGTTTCTACTAGTTTTAGTGCGTTACGCTACGAGTTTCAGATAAATATTGCAAGTGCTAAAATCTGGGGTTCAAAGTTACCCCTTTGCCTGAGAAATTTGTTGTAAAAATTCTCTGACTTCTCTGGGGTTATGGAGGATAAATACTTGCTGATTTGATGCCAGATTGCTGAGTCTTTGTAAAATATTAGGACGACGGGTAATGGGATATGACCATATATATTTACAAAATTCCCAGTTCAGTCTTTCTGGACAACCTGATGATATATCTGGTCTAGATTTACCCGCATATTGCCAACGTCGCTGCATCACTCGTAACAAGCATAACAGGCGAGAAAAATCTAAAAAAATGACCGTGTCTGCTACAGGTAAACGTAAATCCAAGGTATTACCATAGTTGCCATCCATAATCCAAGAATCACGCTTAATTAGGTCTTGAATGATTATTTGCCATTCATCTTTGGCAGTTTCCACCCATCCAGGATTCCAGTAAAAAGCATCCAAGTGAATTACGTCTAAATCTAAAATTTTTCCCAGTTCACGGGCTAGGGTAGATTTACCAGCACCTCCAGAACCGATGATCATAATTTTCTGCATTTGCCAACAAGGGTATAGGGGTGTAAGGGTATGGGGGTTTAGGGGGAAGATATCTTTCATCTATGACTGTGAAATTTGTTTCATTGGGACTGCCTTCTGCCCTCTGCTTTTCTTCGTCAAGGCAGGGCTAAAATAGTAATCTACGTGTAAATTCCTTGAACTATTGATTCTATGACTTCTGCTACGACTGTAAAAACTGAGTATGAAGCGATTATTGGTCTAGAAACCCATTGTCAGCTGAGTACTAATACCAAAATTTTCTCTAGTAGCTCAACAGCGTTTGGGGCTGACCCTAATACTAACATTGACCCAGTGTGTATGGGTCTGCCTGGTGTTTTGCCTGTACTTAATGAAAAAGTCTTAGAATACGCTGTTAAGGCGGGTTTGGCTTTGAATTGCCAAATTGCTAAATATAGTAAATTTGACCGTAAACAGTACTTTTATCCTGATTTACCGAAAAATTATCAAATTTCTCAATATGACTTACCTATAGCTGAACATGGCTGGTTAGAAATTGAGTTATTAGATGCTGAGGGTAACCCGAAACGTAAACGAATTGGAATTACCCGCCTGCATATGGAAGAAGACGCAGGGAAACTGGTACACGCAGGGAGCGATCGCATCTCTGGTTCTACCTATTCTCTGGTAGACTACAATCGTGCGGGTGTGCCTTTGGTAGAAATTGTCTCAGAACCAGATATCCGTACTGGGCAAGAAGCTGCCGAATATGCCCAAGAATTACGCCGGGTGATGCGTTATCTCGGTGTTAGTGATGGCAATATGCAGGAAGGTTCTCTGCGCTGTGATGTGAATATATCTGTGCGTCCTGTAGGACAGGAAAAATTCGGCACAAAGGTAGAAATTAAAAACATGAACTCCTTCAGCGCCATTCAAAAAGCCATTGAACACGAAATTGAACGGCAAATAGAAGCCATAGAGTCAGGGGAAAAAATTATTCAAGAAACGCGGCTGTGGGAAGAAGGTTCACAACGCACAATTAGTATGCGGACTAAAGAAGGTTCTAGCGATTACCGCTACTTCCCCGAACCGGATTTAGCACCTATTGAGGTGTCGGAAGCACAACTGAGTCAATGGCGTGGCGAATTACCAGAACTACCAGCCCAAAAACGCCATCGTTACGAAAGTGAGTTGGGACTGTCGGCTTACGATACCCGTGTGCTGACAGAAGATGTCATTGTATCTCAATATTTTGAAGCAGCGATCGCATCTGGCGCAAATCCCAAAGCAGCCGCTAACTGGATTACCCAAGATATCGCCGCCTATCTCAACAAACAAAAACTCAGCATCGCAGAAATCGGCTTAACTCCCGCTAACTTAGCCGATGTGATTACCCGGATTGAAACTGGTAAAATTAGCAACGCCCAAGCTAAACAAAAATTACCAGAGTTACTCACAGGATTATCCCCTGAAAAAGCCTTTGCAGGTCAAGAACTCATCAGCGACCCCAGCGTTTTAGAACCCATCGTTGATGAAGTCATAGCCGCTAACCCCAAAGAATTGGAAAAGTACCGCAACGGTAACATCAATCTTAAGGGTTTCTTTGTCGGTCAAGTGCTGAAAAAGACCAACAAACGTGCTGACCCCAAACTGACAAACGAATTGGTAGAAAAGAAACTGAATGGCTAACACCAGTATTTCGTTAGTCATCTTTATGACTTACCCATGAAAACGAAAGATCAAGGGTTTGGAGAAGGGTATAGGGGTATAGGGGTTTAGGGGTATAAATATTTGAAACCCTTACACCCTTACACCCTTACACCCTTACACCCTTACACCCTTACACCCTTACACCCTTA
>NZ_CAWUDJ010000066.1:0-22291 GCF_963920875.1 Anabaena sp. CCY 9910
TTTCTCTTGTTTCTTTTTTCTTTACTTCCTCTGCTTCTTTTTTTTGCTCCCGATCGCTTGACTTTTAAGACAGTCGCTACAATTTTCCTTGTGACCATTTTTCTGTGTATTTCTTTGTACCTTTGCGCCTTTGCGCCTACCCTGCGGGAAGCCGCTACCGCGTCTATGCGTGAGATAAAAAAATTGGTTCATTTACCTGAAAATCGCTGTAACTTTTTACTTTTGCCTTGTTCGGTCATATTTGTATGATGCTTGACACTTACTCTCATTGTCAGCCGGAATAAATCCGGTTATTTCAGGCGATAAATTCCGGTTTTTTCCGGAAAAATCCTGCTAACTATTCCCCATCATTAAGTAATAACGGTTTGTTCTGGTTCTTTGGGTATTAGGGGGAATTATTGAGAAATCCTATGTTAGAAGATAAACATCGCTTTCTAATTTAGGGTTATGAGCTTAGACGCTGGATTTCAATGGAATGCTGCTCAACAACTCGTCGATCAGTTGATGCTACAGACTACGCAAAAGCATCTGAGCGATGTTGAAATCCAAGTTTTGCAGGGTGCATGGGAAGGTAAAACCTATGAAGCGATCGCGGCTGAGTCTTATCTTACCGTGAAGTATGTTAGCGAAATTGGCGGGCGGTTGTGGCAATTGCTTTCAGAAGCACTCCAAGAAGAGGTAAAAAAAACCAATTTTCGCCAAGCCCTTCAGCGACGATGGCAAACCCATCAGCCACAATCTTACCAGGGAATTAAGCAACCATCTCACTGGGAATTTTGTTGTGCAGAGATTGATAAACCAGGGGCATTACTCCGTATTAAAGCACCAATTCAGTTTGGTAAAACCACACTCATGGCGCAAGTTCTCAAGTATGCTCAACAACAAGGATATCGGGCGATCGCTATCAATTTGCGGGATGCGGTTGTTGATGATTTTGGCAGTTTAGATAGTTTCTTACAGTGGTTTATTGCTAGTGTCACATATACGCTCAATTTAACGGTGGATATAGAAACTCATTGGTGCAAAAGTTTAGGCAATAGCA
Organism: Anabaena sp. CCY 9910; assembly: GCF_963920875.1. Lineage (NCBI taxonomy): Bacteria > Bacillati > Cyanobacteriota > Cyanophyceae > Nostocales > Nostocaceae > Anabaena > Anabaena sp. CCY 9910. Next base: position 1,043 of record NZ_CAWUDJ010000066.1, read on the forward strand.
AAATCAAATGTAGAACTTATTTGCAAAAATATCTCTTAACTGATGATATCCCTTTAGTCATTGCCTTAGATGAAGTGGATCGCCTATTTACGCATCAATTAATTGCCGGTGAATTTCTGGGAATGCTGAGAACTTGGCATGAAGATGCTAAAACAAAATTGCTTTGGACTCAGTTACGTCTGATAGTTCTACACACTGAAGTTTACACCCAAATTGACATCAACCAATCACCATTTAACGCAGGTACAGAAATTCAGTTGACAGAACTAAATTACACAGAAATCCTCACTTTACTAAATCAGTATCAATTACACTGGAGTCAGCAAGAGATAAAAAAATTAACTGCAATTGTTGGCGGACATCCTTACCTTATCACCTTGACTTTACAATTTCTGGCTCAAAACCCAACTGCCCTTGAACAATTGCTCAATACCGCAGCAACTCCCAATAGTATCTACCGCAGCCATCTAGAAAGGCAATGGCATAAGCTACAAACTCATTCTCATTTACTTGCACCATTAAAAGCGATCGCCTCAGCTGATGCTGCTATTTCCATTCAACCACACTTCCATCTCGATGATGTGGTGAAACTCTATGACTTGGGATTAATCCAGCTACAGCAACACCAAGTATCTATACGCTACGAACTTTACCGTCAATATTTTCGTGAACGTTTGGGAATTCAAACATGAACAATTACAACCATTATCAAGTCGGTGGTAGTTTACGAGAAGGTACTGAAATTTACGTTCATCGTCCAGCCGATAGTGATTTATATACAGGATTAAAAGCAGGAATATTTTGCTATGTTCTCAACTCTAGACAGATGGGTAAATCGAGTTTACGAGTGCGTACAATGTCGCGCTTACAGTCAGAAGGATTTGTTTGTGTGGCTTTTGAAATGCGCGAACTCTGCGTTTATCAAGTGAGTGCAGATGAATTTTATGGGGGATTTGTCAGCCATTTTGCTAATGAACTCAATATTGAAATTGATTTAGAATCTTGGTGGTCTCAAAATACTTTGCTACATCCATTTTTACGGCTGAGTAAATTTGTGGAAGAAGTTTTACTAGCAAATATCTCTCAGCAAATTATCGTTTTTGTAGATGAAATTGACAGTATTCTCAATCTAGAATTTAAGGATGATTTTTTTGCTTTTGTGAGATCCTGCTACAACAAACGCGCTGATAAACCCCAATTTCAAAGGTTAACCTTTGCCCTATTTGGTGTGGCTACACCCACTGATTTAATCGCAGATAATAAATTTACACCACTAAATGTAGATAGTCGCGCCATCGAACTTACAGGTTTTCAATTGTCTGAAGCTAAACCCCTGGAACAAGGCTTAAACGAAGTGGTAGCAAATCCTACCAAAGTGATGGCAGAAATTTTGAGTTGGACTGGTGGACAACCATTTTTAACTCAATGGTTATGTCAACTAATTAATACATCAAATACTTTTATTGCATCGGGATGGGAAAATTCAGCAGTAGAAGCGATTGTGCGATCGCAAATGATTGAACATTGGTTAGCAAATGATAGACAGCAGCATTTTCAAACAATCCGCGATCGCATTCTCCACAATAAATCTTTGGCTTGTTGGTCATTAGGACTCTATCAGCAATTGCTCAATCAAGGGGAACTTTCGGCTGAAGATAGCTGGGAGTTGATGCAGTTGTGTCTTTCTGGTTTGGTTGTCAAACGTCAAGGTAAATTGAGTATCTATAACCGCATCTACGCCACCGTGTTTGATTATACCTGGACAGAACAAGCTTTGCGTGCTATCCGTCCCTATGGTGCAGAACTCGCCGCTTGGGAAATTGCTCAAGATGCTCAATATTTGCTGCAAAATGAAGCCTTGCAGTGGGCGTTGGTTTGGGCAAAAGGATTGAGTTTAAGTCATAGTGATTATCAATTTTTATCTGCTAGCCAAGCCCAAGAATTAGCGATCGCCCAATCCAAAACCCAAACAGCAATACAACAAGAAACTCAAGCAATTGGGCGATTAAAAACCGTGCAACATCAAACCAAAAAACGATTGCAAATTGGGGCGATCGCGCTTTCTGCGGCTGTAATTAGCACCATCGGCACGTTTTTTTACTTCCAGCAATCAGAACAGCAACTCAGAACCAATGCAGATATCTTAAATTTAGAACGAGAAGGAAGTCGAATTTTGCAAGTGCGTGCAGATGGTAACCAACTGAAGGATTTGCTAGGGGCGATGAAATCAGCGCAAAAGCTCAAGCAATTGACCAAACAGCATTTTTTTAAACATTTACCCACCCACACGCCTTTATTTGCCCTACAAGCTGTTCTGTCCACGATTAATGAGCAAAATCGTTGGCATTTAGAAAGCCCGGCGGTAGCGATCGCCTTTAGCCGTGATGGACAAAAACTAGCAACTGGAGGAGAAGACGGGGCGATAACTCTTTGGACACTACAGGGAAAGAAAATTCAGACCATTAAAACTCACAAAACTAAAACTCTCCAGGGCTTCCCAATTTCCATTTCTTCTCTGAGTTTTAGTCCCGATGGTCAGTATATTGTCTCTGCTGACTCCGACTATGAAATTCATGTTTGGCATCTGAAAACAGGTACTCTTGTCAATAAGCTAAAACTCGATCAAGAAACTCTTAGTGATGTCCAATTCACAAATGACAACAATATTGTGGTAGTCAACGCCTTTGGCAAAGTTGCAGTCTTGAATTTGCAATGGAAATTACTCCACACCAGGCAGATTGCTCCACCTCAACAGGGTATTGACCTTACTATTAGTTTAGAAGGTGATGCAATTGTGTTTATCAATGCCCAAGGAAAACCGGAAGTTAGAGACATTAAAACTGGTACGTTGATCAAAATCTATCCTAACATCACCCATAATTTAGGCGATCGCCTTTGGCACAGTTTCCACACAAAAGATGGTGCTTACTTTTCTGCCAATCTCAACACCCTCAAATTGTGGCATCCAGACGGAACTTTACAAGCAGAAATCAAAACTCATAAATTGCTGGTTTCTGGTTTTAGTTCTAGCTTTGATGGTTCTGTCATCGCCACGAGTCACCCAGATGGAATGCTGAAACTCTGGAAAATCCATCCTCAAAAAATCTCCACTACATTAACACCACCAATACAAACTCCTCGTGTGGTTGTGGGAAATCAACAACGCATCAACCGCATACAACTACCGGGTGAAAAACTAAAAATTGCTGGGGCAAAATCTGATGCTCAAAATAGAATTATGGATGCCACTCTGAGTCCTGATGGACAGACAATTGCTGCCACAAAATTCAATGGAGAAATGACATTATATAAGGCAGATGGCAGCGAACTCAGAACAATACAAACTAATCTCCCGGAAAGTGTGATTAAATTTAGTCCCGATGGTTCGCGTTTAGTTTTGTTATCAATTCGTCAGCAAAAAATACAATTCAGGTTGGCAAATGGGGATCTAATTCAAGAAATGAATGCGGCTCATTATAAACCAGGAATCGAATTTAGTCCTGATGGCAAAGAGTTGGCAATTTCTGGTAATCAACCTGATAAAATCCAAATTTGGAGTAGGGAAGGTAAATTTTTAAAGACTATCAAAGATGCCGATTCGCTTTACTTTAGCCCCAACAATCAAACCTATATCACAGTAACTTCCGCCAATAACCCCATACCCACCCTGCACCTATGGAGAAGAGACGGAAAATTGCTCAAAACCCTATCAGGACAACCAAATGAAATCACTGCAATGGGATTTTCTCCCAGTGGACAGTTTATGGTTGGCGATCGCTTTGGTAAACTGGTAGTCTGGTCGGCTGAGGGTAATCTCATCCAAACCCTCAATCATGGCGCAGCGATTATTGATATCGCTCACCGTAACGACGGACAACAGTTGGCGACGGTGGGAATTGATCAAACTATCAAACTTTGGCGTTCTGATGGTACACTCATTCGCACACTTGAAACCAATCAAATTGGTCGCTTTCAATTTAGCCCAGACGGGCAATCGTTGATTGCCAAGACTATTGATAGCACAATCCATATTTGGCAAGCCGACGGCACACCTATTACTCGCATCCCTATGGGTGGTGCATTTAATTCATTCCTCAATTTTACCCCAGATGGCAACCGCTTGATTTCTAGTAGTGGGTCAATGCTCTATTCTTGGAACCTGAATCTTGACGACCTCCTCACCCAAGGTTGCAATTGGCTGGGCGACTATTTCCAGAACCATCCCCAGGAGTTGCAACAACTTCCATCTTGTCGTAACTGATAGCTGAAAAGTTTGATCAAACCTTTTCAGCCATGTATGTGCTTGGGAGAAAACTCCTTCTCAATGCGCTCAGTAAAGAATTGCTTTGCAATTACTGCTAGGCGATCACGTTCGCGGAGCGTCTCACAGAGAAGCGCCGACCTGTCGTTTCGCACTCTAGAAAATATTGCCCACAATTATAGAATGGATACCATCGACCTTGATACCGTTATGCGTCTATCTGAAGCATTGCTTTGGACAATGTACGGGTATCGGTTTTATCGATTCAACCAGCTTGAAAGTCTGCCATAATCGGCGAATTTATTGCCATCAGGTTAAGTATTATTGGGTTTCTTCAACCCTTAATTAGCTTTGTCTATGGTTTGGTGATTGGTGGCGTTTCACGCAAGTCATACTGTCCATTAAGGAATTATTTGTCAGTTTTAAATAATTAATGCCCAGACACTCGATTTTTCAAGCTCTATGCAATTAGACTAATACTTTAGCCTCGTATATTTCAGTTTTAAAGAATTAGTGCCACTTTTACTGATAGATACACTTCTTATTATCGACCCTCACGAGTGGTGCTAAATCATGAAAGGCCGTAATAACATTGGGGTAGGCTGATAGTCAAGAAGAGGAAAAGGGGCAGGGGGCAAGGGGGAAGACCGGGACGGAGCTTGGACTCCTCCCCGTATAAGCGTCCTAGAAGGACGGGGCTTGTACCCCTGTTCCGCTCCGCTTCACGGCTACTGGGCAGGGATTACTCCCCCTGCTCCACGCTCCCTGCCCCTCCGCCTCTTCGGTCAGCGATGGATTACGCCCCGCGCCCAGGCGATCACTCCATGAAGTAACGCTCACGCCCGGAGTAGTCCATTGGAACGGGAGTATGAAAAGGCATTTAATTGTTTAAATTTTGAGGAGTCAGTTTTTAGAGAAAAGGCATTTAATTATTTAAAAGCCTTCAAAGAATATAAGAGGAGCAAAAAGCGTAGTCCCTTTGATATATAAGTCTTTTAGCCTCTGACACTGCCAGACATTAATTGCTGAAAATTGACAAATAAATCTTTAATGGACACCGGATGAAGCGAAAGTTTCATGTCCGGTTCTGAAGACGAGCGGTTCTCGTGAGGGAATCGCTTAGTTTAACTAATATTCTGTAATTACGAATTACAAATTACGAATTACTGATTAGCCACTGCAAAATACTATCCCTACTCTCTATCAAACCTTTGTATACAAGAGACTCTACTGTCATAGATTCGAGTGCATTATACAGCTTAGAGCATAACACTGAGTCTTGCTTAATTAAACTACAATCACGAAAGTAAGTGCGAATGGTAAATAGTGCAGTTTCCCATTCTGGTAAACCCCAAATAACTTGACGCTCAATTCGTAGATAAAGTTTAGGTGATTGTAAATCAAATGCTCTACCTTGCCACTGATTAGGTGATATATGAGGTGGGGGTTCGGGATGATGGTTAAGGCAAGTATCCGTACTCAGACCCCAAGCAAAGCGCACTGTAGGTTTTCTGGTAATCATTGTATTGATGATCGCATCACTTCGACGATTAATTTTTTCCATCCCAGCCACAGGTGCATGAATTGCCGCAAAATCTCTGCCTATCTTCTCCTCGGCTGACCAATGGTTCGGATAACACAAATGCACTGCACTCAGCCAATTGCTACCATCAGCACGACGACAAATTACTGTTAGGTCTTCTTGTATTTGTGTAGCTAAAGCGTCAAAGGTTGACGCGTAATTAGGGAATACAGAACTATTTGGAGTTGAAACCTGTAGTAACTCCCAATCTGAATTGAGGTATAAAGTTTCTTGAGTTAGATAACTGTGCAATTTCCTAGTATTAGCTGTTTGTTGCCACTCAAAATGTTGTGGGTGTTCTTGTACAAGACGCTGAATTATTAAACGAGCGATCGCTCCTGCTACAGCCTTGGAATACTTACAAGTCTGGTAATACTTGCCCAACCTTTCCCTACGGGCTAAAAGTTTGGTTTCCCTGTAATTATGATAATTATTATCAATCTGAAATACCTGTTTATCAGCCCGACTATTGCCCAAATCCGAACCAAAAGGTAGCATACCTGGCTTAACTTCATATCTGCCATTCATCAGAGGAAAATAAATAGCAGCATCATCACAGTTTTCAACTGTCTGAACTTGCATTAACTGGTTAGGAGAAGCAACTATTTTTATATTACTAGCTACTAACTACTAACTACTGAAGCTTCCTCAACTTCTTGCCACCCGTACATAGATGCAAGACTTTTAATTTCCCACTCTTGACAGTAATTCTTTAAAACTGACAAATAAATCTTTAAATTCGGCTTAAATGCCTATAGTTTTATTTTACCTAGATGTTACCTATATATTACCTAGACACAAAATTTAGTTAACTAATTTAGTATGAGAATATACAATACTTTAAACTAAAAGTATATCTAGGTAAAATAGAGTTAAACCCTTATTTAAAAATAAGTTTGTTTACCTAGACAATACCTATATATTACCATAAATAAGCATTTTAATAACTTAATTTATACATCAAGCTGAGTAAAGCAAACCTTCAAGCGATAAAATGCTAATTCTGTCGCGCTCACCAGAACGTAGCCAAAAAGTGCCATCATATTTACAGTCGTAACTTACCTAGACGATCAATGAATATTACCTAGATGCGAACTCAAGCAAAGTAGAACGTGCAGATTGATACGTTATGTAAAGGATTAGCCAAAATACAGATATTAATGATAGTGAACAATTAATATAAGGTATGGGCTAATACTAATTCGCAATTAGGAAACTAAGATGCAGCAAAGGCTTCAGGGTTTATATCTGTATCAAATATTTTGTGAAATGGTATAAAAGTATAGTCAAAAGCCCAAGCCATATCCGCTACATTTCCCGTAAAGACTTTAGCTACATTCCATCCATAAGTCGCAACGGACATTAAATTGTCACTGTAACCAAAAGTTTGCCGTTTTTGAAACCATAACCTTGCCGGAAGCAAGCTCAAAAGCTTAATTTACCGTTAAGCGATGGCGCAAGCGCCCGCCGTAGGCGATCGCTGCCCTAATATTTCGCTTTGAAACCATAAAATTGCCGAAAGTTCAAAAATCAAGCATAAACGTGCCGAAAGTTCAAAGCTGACGCGCCCCAAAAAGCTGGAAATAACAAGATTATCTTTTGAAAGCCCCAAAATTTTCTCCTGTCGCAAGTCCATTTGAAACCATAAACGTGCCGTTCCGGCAAACTTATGCTTACAGTCACATAAATGTCCGAAAATCGCTGTTGTCAAAAAACGTATGTTTTAATCGTAGTTTTTATCGTATAAAAGATAAGGGTATCTTATTTTGTGTTGTAAGCTTGTGTTACAACGTAATCTAGCGCATAATGTGAGCAAACAGCTAATTTCATGGTTAGAGACGTGGCACAATTAACGATTCAAATACCGGATGAACTAGCACAACGTTTAGAACCTTTGCAAAGTCGCTTACCCGAATTACTTTGGTTATTGTTGGATATAGATGGAGAGCAAAACAAGAAGCAGCTTAAACTAAATACACAGACTGTAGAGATTCCCGAAGTTTATCAAGAAGTATTGGATTTTTTGATTAAACGTCCAACGCCAGAAGAAATTATTACTTTTAAAGTCTCAGCAAGAGCGCAAATACATTTACAGGAGTTATTAGAGAAAAACCGCGCTGGGTCATTGAGTCAAATGGAACTAGCTCAATTAGATGTCTATGAACAATTAGAACATCTAATGATTTTGCTCAAGGCCCGCGCTATGGAAAAATAAAAAATAAATAACATGGGCAGTGCTTCAATTTCCACAGAACTTCGCAAACTGGTAATCAGTAGATCATCAGGGCGGTGTGAATATTGTTTAATTCATCAAGATTTTTCAATTTATACTCATGAAGTGGATCATATTATTGCGGTGAAACATGGGGGCGAAACTGTAAAAGATAATTTAGCTCTTTCATGTTTAACGTGCAATCGTCATAAAGGTTCTGATTTTGCGACAATTGACTCAATGACAGGAGAAATAGTGCCGTTATATAATCCTCGTCGTCAAATTTGGGATGAACATTTTTATTTTGAGGGTGCAAAAATAGAGGGAAAATCCCAAGTAGGTCAAGCAACAACAAGGTTACTTCAGTTTAATCTCGCTAATAGATTACTACAACGGCAAGTATTAATGAATCAGCAAAAATATCCCTAATCATACCCTTGGTTAGCTGTTTAAAGAAAAGTAATTTTATTATGAAAAAATTAAGTTTTGGATAAAAAATATAATAACGAAAAAAAGAAATATAAATATTAAATAGTAATAAATACTATTAAAAATCTTTGTTAAAGTGATTTGAAAATGAATTATAATGCAGATTCTTTACCACCCATAAAGCTTGTTTCCCTGGAAGATAAAGTATTACCGTTAGTTGCTCAAAAATCTAGAAGTAAATCAGCAAAAATAGCTGTACCCACAGACATACGATGGCTAAAGGTACTGGAGTTTTTACGCAGCACCAATCTTGCGCCAAACAGCCGCAAAATGTACGAACGTGAACTTAAGCGATTCTTAGAATGGACACAGCTACACTATCATGAACTACGCCCACGTCACCTGGGGTTATACAAGGAATATCTTAGAGACGAGGTAAAAACTGATGCAGGAAAATCCCTGTCAAAAAGCAGTATCAATGCGGGGGTTGCTGCGCTCAAAAGCTTCTTTAAATGGATGTGTTATACATATCCAGACATAATTGCAACGAACCCCACACTAGGGATAAAGCTAGAAAAAGTCCCACTGCCACCTGCCCAATCCCTAACTGATGAACAAATAGAGCGCGTTTGGTCAGCTTTAGAATTGCTGGGAGAAACAAAGCAACGGGATACTACACTCGTCCACATTCTCAGTCACGGACTCCGCGCTGGGGAAATTGTACAGTTAAATGTTGGTTCCTTTGATGGCAAGCTGTTGTTCTTACCCGATACCAAAACCAATGAACCCCGGCTAGTGCCACTGCGAAAAGAAAGCCGCGAAGTCTTAGAAGAATATTTGCGATCGCGCAGCGAACAGGGAGAAGAATTAAATAGCCTCACCCCGTTGATGGTTTCGTACCATGCGTCATATAAAGGTGATCGCTTGAGTTACCACGGAATATACTTCGCAGTGGAAAAAATAGGTGAGTTAGCTGGCATTGAGGATTTGCATCCCCACCAGTTCCGCCATACCTACGCCACGGAGTTATTGCTATTGGGTGTTGACCCCAGCCATGCGAGGAAACTGACTGGGCATCAAAGCGAGAAAGCGTTCCGGCGCTATACTTTGCGTAGTGAACAAGAAGCGGCGATCGCTGCTTACTATCGGGCGATAGGGGAAGAAACAGAGTAGCCTATGCCTAAGCCACTTGATCCTAAGTGTCAACTGTGTGCTAAATTACCAACCTCGAAAGCAAAAGTGGTGCATGGGATAGAAGGAGATGGCTGCTGGAATCCCAAAGTCTGCCACAATCGCCGTTCCTTCTACCGCAACAGAACTAAAGATGATTCCGCACAAATTGAGGCGATCGCAGTTGCACCACCAGAAATATATTTCGCTGTGTTGTACTTGTACAAAGAACCAGGAGATAAACCCTTGCACGCCTTGGGTGCGGAATTATGGTTGGGGCAAAAGCCTGTCTGCCGCCTGGAGCCGATTCACTGCTTTGGACTGACTGCGGGGAAAATCCGGGCATATACCGATAAGGTATTGCAGGCTTTTGCTAAAGAGTATGGTGTTACGCTTTACCAATATAAAGAGATGTTTGAAGTCAGCCCTATGCACTGCCCAGTCCGTCCATGCCCCCTCCACCCTGAAGCATGACTAGCTATCGTCAACTAACAATCTGGGATATTTTAGATGAGATATCCGAAGCGCCGCCGACATCTTCACTTGCGGCAGTGTGGGAGTGTTTAGATACGGAGTTAGAAACTTTATCAGTAGAGGCACAACTAGCAACCGCCGCCACCGCTTTCTCGCAAATTGCAGATATTCTTAAGTCTCGCGCCCAGTTGTTATTAGAAGATATCCGCGCTCAGACTGATACTGATGGCCCGGTAATCAGCACAGATATCTTTGCTGGTTTGGTGAGAACAACCATGCAGCTTGACTTGGATGACTTAATCGAAGAACCTCCACCGCAGAGCTTTAGACCACACGGGCCGCATCAGTTTACTCCTCCTATTACTAGAGATGATTCAGTCGCCGCACCTGTAGAGAAAGAGAATGTATTGGCGATGCTGGAGATTCAGACGGTAGAGGATATCCACCGACTAGCAGGTGATGAGGATGTGGATAAGTGGCAAAGGGCGATCGCTCAATATCTAGTGCAAGTCAAAGATGAGATTGCGCTGACCAAACTGCAACGCAAATTGAAAATGCCGATGGCCGAGGTGTGGCTGGGGCTGCTGCTTGGTGGGTTTCCACTAGAGCAGCGTGGGGAGTTTTATGAAAATGAAAAAATTTGGGTGAGGGGGGATGGTTCTGGAGTTTGACCCGCAGAAATGATATTCTCAAGGTGAACATCAAGGTAAGTGACATAAGAAGTTTAATGGGCTTGTCCTTACGTACCTAGACATGAGTAATACCGGCAAAGGAAAGAAACTAGCATCTTTTAACTGCGACCAGAGGATGTGGGAGCGGTTTATCCTTCGCTGTCAGTCTAAGGGAACAACAGCCACAGCGACACTAACTCGTTTTATTGAAATGTACCTTGACGGCTCCCTGGATAACCTTGATGCAGTTGCTGATCATGATTTGAATAACAATGGGCTGGACTCCAGGATAAAAGAGATTGTTGCAGAATACTTACACCAAAATTTAACAGACAATCTCAGTAGTGGTGATGCCCAAACAATATCAGCTATTTACTCTCGACTTGACGAGCTTGAAGCTCAAATTAATAATAAGTCGAGAAGCATCGAAACACAGTCTCATCCCCAACCGGATGAGTTGGGGCAGAAATTTGAATCGATGACTTTGCGTATAGAACAGTTGGCTGATGCGATTAGAAAAATCCAAATCTATCTGAATAATCAACCGAAGCAGCGCGGTAAATCATATGGTAGAAGCTCATATGCTCAAGCTTCTACTCCCCGAATGAAGCCGTTAACAGAAGTTGGTTTGGCTTCGCGCCTTGGTGTTAACGTAGAAACTCTGCGCGAACAGACAGCAAAATTGCCACCACCGCTTTTTGTATCTTGGTGCAAGGGTAAGGATAGTTCAAGCATGGGGTGGGAATTCAATGAGGAAACAGGTTTTTATCATCCAGCAACTTAAACCCCAGTAATGATTGGGGAGTAGGCTCCCACTACCCTGACCATCGCTCACAAATCAAAATCCAGAGTAAATGTATCTTCATCAGTTTTTTCTGGTGTTTGATCTGTCACGTTAACTGGCTGTGGTTCTGGCTGCTGCACTTGTGGTTGATGTTGGTTGAGCGTTAGAGGGGAGGAAACTTGTGTTTGCACCCCTCCTAATTGCATAGGAAATGCGCCTTTCTTGAAAGCAAAATAGCAATCAATAATAAAGTACAGCGTCTCTAGGTAACTTTTATCCAGGTTTTGCGATTCCAGAAATATACGTTTGCGATAGCTATCTCTAATGCGGACTCTCTCTGGTGTATTGTCTTGTTCTTTTCTCATTTTTCACCTCACATGGACTTACTAGTTCTTGCTGGCAATGGTTTTTGCCATTTCTAGAAGCCCTACGGCATTTGCTTCTACCGGATTGTCCAAAACTTTGAATCCATTTTTTTCTAACAACTTTGTAAATCCCGGTAACAGACAACCACCACCAATCGCCCAGAGTTCGTCTCCAGAGTGCTTGGCATCAAGTGCTAGGTTCACTGCTTTCTTTAAATACTTCTCGTACCAATCTTTTAAGCAAGCGATGTAAATCTCTTTAATGTCGATATCACGACTGTAGCGGGTATGCCCCATTTCCAGGCAATAGCGGATCTTGGCCGGATCTCCGACTTTGCCACCGTTAAGGTGCTTCATCTTTTGGGCAATATCATCGATGAGAACTTCAACACCTGTTGGGTATGGGGTATGTACTTCTCGCTTGCCCTGGTTGTAACGCGAAAACAAAGTTGTACCATTGCCAAAGTCCAGTACAGTTAACTTTTTGGGTAATGGCTGTCCGAATAATGCTCCCATTCCTTCAGGTACCACCTTTAGGACTTCTACTTTGACCTCGGATGCTTTACCCGCCAGGATGGGTTGATATTCTCCATTGAGTATTTGTTTCAAGTCTTCTGCTAAACCAACATCATGTAAGCTGACCACCATCTTCAAGTGCCATGCTTTGCGGTGTGGCAGATGTGCTAATGCTCCCAGCAAAGTGGTCAGCGCATTTTTGACCTTATTCTCATTGCTGTCGGTGTTGCGTTCAAAATGGGTTCCAGCACGGAAAGCTGATTCGCCAACGGTGTAAGCCTTGCCTTCAAACTCTACTCTTCCTGGTACATCTTCCATGTCGGCTGTTGAAATGTAGCTGGGGATGCGGACGACATCAAATCCTTCCACTAAAAGTTTGAGATTGCCGTAACCATTATCGAAACCTGCTGGAAAAATCTTTTGTAGACCGTGAATGCTTGTCATGAAGGTTAAATACGATACAAACTTTAATAACAGTATTAATAGCCTAAAAGCCACCTAAATATACCCCATATAGGTACTAAATTGAACTAAAAAATTTATAAATAGTATTAGGCTACATTTAGTACCCATGTGTATACTAACAAAAATATTTGCTTTTCAAAATTTTAAAAGCATGGTAAACGTGTTACTAATTCTCTACCTGTAGCTTCACTAAATTACTCAAGGCATACTGGATCTGTTGGCAAGATAAGGAATTATAAAAAGCTTGGATTTTACTGTTAGTAACTTACTCTGCTATAAAAATGTTGTCGAATTTTAAAATTCGACATAAAACCAAATGTAAGTAATTGCCTTAAATAAAGAGATACAGCTTAAAAGACTTATTTTAAGTTAATGAAATAGTAGTTATATACTGAGGTGTTTCAATGTCACAAACAGTAATAGCAGTATTGGCAAACGCAGGCGGCGTGGGGAAAAGTACCTTATCAGTACACTTAGCTTATGAAGTAAGCCGTCGTAAATTCAAAGTGGCGCTGTTAGATTTAGATCCGCAGCGATCGCTTGATGTTTTTTGTGGATTAGAATCCGCAGAAGCTGAAAATACGATGGTTAAAGTATTATCAAAGGATTTTACAGGTGATTGGATTTTAGCCTCAGCCTGGAATGAGCCTAGAATAGAGGTTTGTCAAGGACATCCATTCTTGGCAGAAATTGCTAATGAGTTAGTAATTCGTAAGCGAGGAGAATATACTTTAGCAGACAGGCTACAAAAATATCGTTTGCCGCATGATCTAGTTATTTTAGACTGCCCAGCTACATTAGGAATGCTCAACGTCAATGCTTTAGCTGCTGCAACTCACATTTTAGTACCGATCCAACTTGAGATGAAAGCAATTTCAGGTTCGGCCGAATTGGTAGAGTGGTGCATGAATTCGTCTGAGGAATTACAATTAGCTCCCAAACCTCAGATTTTAGGTTTTGTACCTAGTATGTATGATGAGACAGTAGCGATGCACAGACAGTATCATTCACAACTGCCAGAAATTGCCCTACAACTAGATATAAAACTTTATCCGAAAATTCGCAGTTCTAATGAATTTAAGAATGCCAGCGCTCATGGGCTACCTTTGCATAAATACAGAAATAAACATCCAGCCTGTAAAGACTTTAAACAAATTGCTGATGATGTGATTCAATTGATCAAAAACAAGTAAGGAGTATTTATGGCGAGAGGTTTGCCCCAAATAGGTACAAAATTTAAAGGTGCAGTTCAGAAAACTGACCAAGAAAAGAAAATCGCTCAACTACAAGCAGAAATAGATGAACTCAGAGTTAAGCAGTCCCCAGAACTGGAAACTGAGTTGCAACTACTAATGGAAAAACTAAAAAGTAGTTCAGGAGAAGTAGAGATTGAGCTTGAATTAATAGACCCTAATCCTCATCAACCCAGGCAAACAATAACTTTAGAGTCTATCAAAGGTAAAGCTAGACTACTGAAAAAACATGGGCAGATTACCCCAATAATTCTTGTAGCTCAAGAAGATGGTCGTTATATCCTGTTAGACGGTCAACTGCGTACTGAGGGAGCAAAGCTACTAGGATGGAAGTCCATTCGGGCTGTTGTAGTACCTATGCCCAAGGATTTGACACAATCATCATTAATTACGTTTTTAGGATTTGAAGACTTAAACCCATTAGATAAGGCGGAAGCTGTAATTCAAGAGGTGACTAAAGCAACTGCATTAAGTTCTGAGGAAATTACTACAGCACTGGCAACTGTACTCAAACGTATTGAACGCGACAGTAACATCAAAGAATTGGCAAAATTGACAAGTTTAGATGTAGATGAGCAAAAACAAGGATTAGAATCACTGAGGATTATAGGTGAAGAACAAAATTTGTTTTTATCATTGTTGGAGTTGGGTTTAAATCCGGCTTCAGTCAAATCTAATTTAATACCTATGCTGTCCTTACCTGATGATTTAAAAAATGCGATTCGTCAGAAAGGGCTGAAAGGGGCGCACGCGTTGGCACTATCAACATTATCAGCAAAAGCTTTAGATACATCTGAAGAAAAGGCTTTAAAAGAGCGAACTATAATTACTCAAAAAGTTTTAGCAGAAAATCTTACAGTACCTGAAACACGCGAACTTATTAAAAAAGTTAAGGCTGAATATATAACAAAAACTGAATCTGAATCAAAAGAGGTGAAATCTATTATTCAAAAAATCAGCAGTATTTCTAAAGAGTCATTAGTAAATGTAAGTAGTAAGCAGCTTGAGGAGCTTAAAATACTTTTACAACAAAAACTGGTTGAGATAGAGGAATTGAGTAGCCAGCAGAAAAATATATAGTATTAACAATACCTTTGCCAAAATAAGAGCCTTGATAATTTCTGTCAAAACTGGACAAAATAAGCATACATAAGCGTTTCGATAAAAAGGTAGTTTGGAATCTGAAACCCTTATCCTGCTGTCAATACGTTAAAAAACCCTTGTGGGAAACCTTAAAGGAATTTTTATGGCTGATTGTTTTTGCCCAGCCGAGCGAGAAATGGGAGTTAATGGTTAAAGCATCATCATCTTACCCTCGTAAATTGGCTAAGGTATTGATTAACATACTAATATGTCGAAAATTTAATACTGGACTTTGGATTAAAAGGCTGGAGAAAAGCAGTCAGCAGTAACACTGACTGCCGTAAAGTCAATGAAAGTAATCGATAAATCATTGACGTGATGATCCTGACACAACTAGAAAAATTCCGCCAAGCTATCTACGATAGTTTGGGGAAGGCCAAAGATGCAGTATTTGAATTGATGGATGCAGTATTGACAAGTCCGAGTATCCCATCATTTGTAAGCTTGTCACAAAGCCCAATATTTCGACGGCAATGGTCGAGCATTTATGCAGCACTACATGATAGTCGTCCACCAAAAAGGAAGCTGATGAAGCTACTGGTACAGGAGGTAGCGACAGATGAACAGCCATTTCTAGCAGGAGATCATAGCTTCTGGGCAAG
The DNA here is from genome assembly GCF_963920875.1 of Anabaena sp. CCY 9910. Taxonomy (NCBI): domain Bacteria; kingdom Bacillati; phylum Cyanobacteriota; class Cyanophyceae; order Nostocales; family Nostocaceae; genus Anabaena; species Anabaena sp. CCY 9910. Next base: position 16,970 of record NZ_CAWUDJ010000066.1, read on the forward strand.
ACCAGAAGCAAAGACACTAAAAGAAAGAACTTTTCATGGGGACAGAGGTGGGAGCATAGGCATCGGACAAAGTTACAGTACATTAGCCTGGATACCAGAGGCAGATGGAAGTTGGGCATTGCCGTTGAAACATGAACGCATAACCAGCTTTGAAACGCCAACGAGTAAAGCCGCATTCCAACTTCAACAAGTAACCCGTGAGTTAGGCACTAGACCACTTGCTGTTTATGACCGAGGCTACGGCAATGCCAAATTTGTCCAAGCCACACAGAAGATAGAGGCAGACCTGTTGTTACGTTTAGCTTCTAACCGATGTGTATGGGGTAAACCCGGTACTTACAAAGGACGAGGCGCACCGTGTAAACATGGTCACAAGTTTAAGCTCAATGACACCCAAACATGGCAAGAGGCCGATGAGACTTTGACAGTTGAAGACCCCAAAGTTGGTCGAGTGAAAGTAATGCGTTGGAGTGGGTTTCATTTCCTTCAATCCCCAAACCGGGTAATGGAAATCATTCGCGTCGAGGTGATCCAACCAATAGGACGTAATCGTAAGTTTCAACCCTTATGGCTCGCTTGGTTGGGTCAGACAATGCCTGCATTAGAGGATCTCTGGCACAAATACTTACGCCGTTTTGCCCTTGAGCATTGGTATCGATTTGCGAAGCAGAGGTTGTATTGGACACAACCTCAACTTAGTTCTACTCAGGCAGCAGAGCGATGGAGTGACCTGATGCCCCTGTTAACTTGGCAACTATGGTTGGCTAGAGGTGCCTGTATCGACTCTCCATTGCCTTGGCAGTCAAATCAAGCTACCCTGTCTCCAGGGCGTGTGGCACAAGCATTTCCATTAATTTTAGCCGCTATTGGCACTCCGGCTCAACCTCCTAAAACTCGTGGTAAATCACCAGGTCGCGCCCAAGGCTATCAACCACCTCTACGTCCTCGTTATCCCACTGTCAAAAAACACGCATCTAAAAAACCTAAAACCGAAGAATCACTTAAGAACGCTAACCTAACTGCTGCTTAGTTTTTGCTTCTTTTTTAACTATTTCAATTAACTCCGCCTCTAAAAGAAGTTGGGTAACTTTCTCTTGCCTTCTATTCATTGCTGCTAAATGCACAAATTAGTCCAAACTCAAGTTAATAGTAGTGTTCACTTTTTTTTGCTTTAATAAAAGTCACAGTATTTTCCCAAAGAATTGTCTGATTCAGCAGATACTGTGCAAATATTGCCTTAACTTTTGCTAGTTCCTCTAGTGTTAAATTTTGTCCAAGACGCTGTGCATAACTTGGTCGATTATTACTAGCTATAAATAAACGCTCTAGAAAATGTTTGCTGATGTGCATTTCCGTCGAATTTTGCTCAACAATTACATCTGCCTGTAGCCCTGCTAATTTAAAAGCATCGCGTAAGTCATCCACATCCCAAGTCAACTACCTACACTGACCTGAGTACAGGTACAGTGTAGGCTTGCAAGAACCAGATTGCAACGCAAGAGATGACTAGCCCAAGAGACTTATTTTGTTACAGACTTCCGAGTGTTTCCCTAGCTCGGATTATCTCTAAACTTACTGGTTGTAAGTGCTTGTAGAAAGGACATACTAAATAAGTTGGGCTAAGGGACTTATTACTTTACTCAAGGATTATCTCCATGCGAGTACCAGTATTAGATAAAGACAGAAAACCACTCATGCCAACAAAAGCCAGTCGTGCTAGACGTTGGCTAAAAGAGGGTAAAGCCAAGATTGTACACAACGACCTCAATATTTTTTGCATTCAGCTATTAATGGAACCATCTGGCTATAATAAGCAACCTATCGCTTTAGGATTAGACCCAGGAAAGAAGTTTACGGGTGTTGGCGTACAATCTGCCAAGTTTACTTTGTTCATGGCACATTTAATTTTGCCATTTTCGGATGTTACAAAAAAGATGTCGGGAAGACTAATTCTACGACGTGCTAGACGAGGTAGGCGGATAAATCGTAAAGTTGCGTTCTGCAAAAGAGCGCACCGTCAAAAACGATTCGAGAACCGCAAACAGAATAAGCTACCTCCAAGTATTCGAGCCAACAAAGAGTTGGAACTAAGAGTTACTAAGGAAATAATAAAACTATTTCCTGTTACTCAAATTACCTACGAATACATCAAAGCCAAAGGAGACAAGGGGTTTAGTCCGGTAATGGTCGGTCAAAAAGTGATGCTGCAATGGTTGTCTGAAATTGCACCAACCAATACACAAGAAGGGTGGCAGACTTCAATACTTAGGCAGCAGTTAGGGTTATCCAAAGACAAAAAAGATAAATCAAAACAGACACCAGAAACTCACGCTCATGACGGAATTGCGTTAGCATCTAGCAACTTCATGAGGTTTGAAAAATTCCACGCTACTAGCAGTCGGGGTCATCGCTGGGTGGGAGAAGTTGCTGTTACGCCTGCACCTTTTCGCATAATTTCTCGACCAAACTTATTTCGTCGCCAACTTTATTTTGAGAACCCAGTTAAAGATATCCCTGGCAATAGAAAGCGTAAAGGTGGAACAATTACCCCATTCGGATTTCGTTCCGGTGACTTGGTGAAAGCTGACAAGTCAGGTAAATCTTATATTGGTTGGATTGGTGGTTATACCCAGACTCCAAAAACTAAAAATGTATCTATTTATGACCACAACTGGCGCAGAATTGGGCAATTTAGTCTAACAAAAGTTCAACTCATAAAACGGAGTACAAAGCTATGTGTAACGGCATAAAAGATTAGTTGCTTTGTCGCTGTCCTCGTCCCTGTTCTTACTACGCAATAAAGATGGTTGCAGCACGCAACAAAACAACCCCGCAATTCCTCCCGACACCCAATCAAGATTACGGTGTGGAACTCCTTGCGGATTTAGTTGAATGTCAGAGACTGGAACTGTCCCAACTGCGGAACGCACCACGACCGAGATATCAACGCGGCTAAAAACATTTTGGCGGTGGGACACACCGTGGCAGTCTGTGGAGCGAACGTCAGACCTAATAACCATAGTGTTAAAGGGCAGTTGCGAAAAACCCGTAAGGCTTGCCTTGAGCGTAGCCGAAAGGGAAGGAAACAGAAACCTAAGTCGTGAGTCTTAGGAATCACCGCACTTTTAGGGCGGTGAGAATGTCAAATAGAGTGTTGTATACAAGCCACTCGTCCGCGACACATTACCTAGCACTGGAGCGATCGCTCTCCAACTATTTTTGAAAATCCACATCGCTCTTATAAACCTTAGCCCTCGGCTTGCCCTTCCGTGGAGGTGCGGCGGCAGACTTCTTCGGAGCCTGTGGAGGACGGCAGGTTTCACAATACAGAGGTCGTGGGCCAAATGTTTCCCGGCTTGTCATTTGTTCGCATTGCTTACACACGAAATTGAATGTGCGGGTGTGAATTGTGCGTTGGTGCGCTCTAACTGTGTATTCTCTGACTTGAATTTCTTTACTGGGCATTACTTATTTCAATTTATTGACTTTTTGGATCTTAGCTTTTGCTAACGGGATTTCAATAGTCTGAGTAAACATAATCACCCTGTAGGATTAACTTCTAACGGCTACGCCAAAGCTAAACGAAGCTCGTCTGAGGAAAAATATGAGTAACCACAATTTTGGTTCCATATTCCCAGCAGTATGTGACGGTAGCCAACGAGAGTCAATGACCCGCCGCTAAATCTTTGTAGATTCTAGCGGGGGCTTGGAAACAAGCCTACATTGACCAGCCCACCTTCGGGTAAACGATATCGCGGTCATGACACCCCAGGATGCGCGCCAGTTCTGGGCAACTGTCGCTCAAAATTAAACAGTAAGGACGGGAACCAAACAGTGTTTTGAGTCGAACAAGCCATGATATCTGGGCGAGGCAAACTTTACTACCGCAAGGTAAGAGGTAACAGTAATGTACGTTTTCGTATTGGATAAAAACAAGCAACCCCTTGACCCCTGCCATCCAGCAAGGGCAAGGGAGTTATTGAAACAGAGTCGCGCTGCGGTATACAAACACTATCCATTTACGATTATTATCAAGGATAGAGAATTAGAAAATTCAGTTACACATCCACATCGAGTCAAAATTGACCCTGGTAGTCGCACCACAGGAGTGACCGTATTGCAAGAAAATACTGCCAGATGCGTATTTGCTTGTGAGATAAGTCATCGTGGGTTTCAAATCAGAGAAGCACTTCTATCAAGAAGGCAATTAAGAAGTTCCAGGCGATCGCGTAAAACACGTTATCGCAAAGTGCGATTTCTCAATAGAACTCGCCCCAGTGGTTGGCTACCACCATCATTGCAATCTCGGATTGATAATATTTTGACTTGGGTGAATAGATTACGCCGTGTTTGTACGATAACTGCTATTTCTCAGGAGTTAGTTAAATTTGACTTACAGAAGTTAGAACAACCAGAAATTCAAGGTGTAGATTATCAACGTGGTGAGTTATTTGGGTTTGAAGTTAAACAGTACCTTTTAGTCAAGTGGCAACATCAATGTGCATACTGTGGTGTTAAAGATGTACCACTACAAATTGAACATATTGTTGCTAAATCCTGTGGTGGAACTAATCGCGTTAGCAATCTGACATTAGCTTGTCAAAAATGTAATCAAGCCAAAAGCAATCAACCAATTGCTAAGTTTCTCAAAAAAAAGCCCGATTTGTTAAATCGTATCCTGGCTCAAGCTAAAAAACCATTAGTTGATGCTACTGCGGTCAATGCAACTCGTTGTGAATTGTACCGTAGATTACAACAAACTAATTTACCTGTAGAAGTTGGTAGTGGTGGACGAACCAAGTGGAATCGAGTCAACAGAGAAATTGATAAGTCTCACTGGGCTGATTCTTTGTGTGTAGGAGCGAGTACACCAGAAAAACTGATTATCAAAAATATTAGACCTTTGTTGATTAATGCCAAAGGTCACGGTACTCGTCAACGCTGTCGCCCAGATAAGTTTGGCTTTCCTAAAGCTCATGCACATAGAGCTAAATCCTTTCAAGCTTTTACCACTGGTGATATTGTTAAAGCTCGTATCCCTACTGGTAAATTCGCTGGAAAATATACAGGCAGAATTGCTATTAGGTTTCGTCCTAGCTTTGTTCTACACACTTTGGATAAAAAGTTTGATGTTCATCCTAAATACCTGAAAACCATACACAAAGCTGACGGTTATGAATACAAACAATGATCTCCATCAGGACAATTCTTATGTTGGCAGAAATTCCCCTCCCGCTAAACTAATACCAATTTGAAAAAAGAATGCAACAGATGGTAAATATAGACAGAAGTAGCATTTAGGGTATGTGATGGCAGGGGTAA
>NZ_CAWUDJ010000067.1:0-22247 GCF_963920875.1 Anabaena sp. CCY 9910
TAACTGGTAACTGATAACTGGTAACTGGTAACTGATAACTGGTAACTGGTAACTGGTAACTGATAACTGATTTAAGGACAACAGTTACAAAATGGTCTTTGCAAATATTTGTTATGAACAGGGTTATCGATGATGAGAGAACAAGATTGGCGCAGGATCTCATATTGCTGCCAGTTAGCCCCGACGCATTTAATGTCGATGAGTTTGCCTTCTGGTGTAACACGATTAAAAATAATATGTATATTGATATTGCTGTTTTGAATATCTAAAAAGCAAATATATTGTAAATCATGCCAACCAATACCATAAATATATTGACTAACAATTTTCCAGCAAGATTCTTGATTCAGGTGAATATAAACATTTTTTAGACGGATGAGAGTATAGATGCCCAAATTTTTAATTTTTGGTCTCGCTTCAGATAAAGTATGAAACTCCTGAATAATTTCCAAGGGAGGCAGGTTGATATCAATAAAGCTCCCATTTGCTAAAACATGGTTTTGGGATAATGTATCAATCAAATTAAAATTATCAATTTTCAATTCTTCAATAGTCATTTTCATAATTATTACAACCCACTATCAGGATGAACTGTGTTGACCATGCCATGAACATCTTTTGCTGTCAGAGCAGGATTAGGAGAAATAGCCCCAGGGTTTTCGGGAATGGGGAAGCGAGATTCAACAAGATTCACACGTAAAGCTAAATCTTGCTGAGAAGGAAATTTCTGCGTACTTTTCCTAGCTGCTAAACTAACGATTCTCGCCCATTTAAGTTGATTATATTTATCAATATTTTTGAGAGGCTGAGAAATTTTAACAGTCTTTAGTAGTGGAACAGAACCTTCATTTTTATTAGCGTATGCCGGATTAATGAAAACACATTTACCAGCAATAAGTTTGAGAAATTGAGCCGATTCAAAAAGCCTTCTAGTTTTTTCTTGGTCACTAATAGAGGTGCTATTATTTTTACTACCACTAGAACGGCTTTTCTGTTTATACTTAATTTCTTCATCACCCAAAAAGCTAGAGAATAATTGTGCTGATTCATTTTCACCAGGATTAAAAATGAATTTGGAACTGCAAGCGCCAAGGATAGCCTTAGCTATTTCTTTACCGTAATTCTTCTCAAGCTGCCCCATATTTTGGAAACCGATAATACCACAGAAGCCCTCAGAACGGGATTCGTTGAGCCACCTATATAGATCAGGCAAGTAAATCGAGGGTAATTCGTCCAGGGCAACAATGAGTGGGTCAGAGCGTTTAGAAGCAATGTTACGGGCGATAGTCATGTGTAAGATTGAAGTCATCAGAGGCCCCACAGCATCCCGGCGTTCTCTGTCCAGACCAAAGATAATCATCTGCTTACCCTTGATTTCTAAGGGCAGAGTCGTTTTACCGATGAAACAGCCAAGAGTATTTTTTGCCATGAAGCGGGTAAACATGATGCTTGCTGTGGAAACAATCCCGGCAACAGTTTTTTCAGATGCAGCAGAACTGAACAACTGACCAAAGGCAATTTTCACCCAAGGGTTGAGAGAAGCAGCCATCAGGCGCTTGACCATGTGTTCACTAGAGAGTATCGCTGCACAGGTCATGACATCTGCAAATTGACCGAACTCCTTAGCTAACATCAAAATTGCTTGAGTCAACTGATCCCCTGAAGGGCCAAAGAAGCCATCCTCAGTTGAATTGCCCAAAAGCCGAAAATTCTTATTGATGACAGTGGAAATTTGTCGGGCAGTTTCAGCATCACTACTGTCACGCAGAAAGTCTAATGGATTGCAGACTTCAGATTCAGGGAATCCTGGGGCGAATATATGCACATCATAGCCCTTGTACTTGGCATAGGCAGCAACTCTCGCTTGCGATGCGTACTTAAAATCATAAACTATACATGGAAACCCCTGATCAATTGCTGAGTAAATCATCGGGTTGATGGCAGAGAATGTTTTACCAGAGCCAGGAGCGCCAATGACGGCTGTACCTCGTTGCACATCAGGAATATAGAAAGTATTGCCACCACCTTTATCCTGATGCTTACCAATGTAAAGTGCCGCACTATCACATTGCGGGGTTTTTATTTGCAAAATAGCTTTTTTCTTGGCAGTCGCAGTTTCTCTACCCCCACCCCAATAAGAAGTAGCAATTTTCTTTTTGTTACCATCCCCAAAAAATACCCTCATAAGAATATAAGCACCGAGCAAGGATAGAACTGTTAGACCATTGGGAGTGAACATCTGATGGGTATACTTTCCAATGCCATCATGAGGATTTTGCAATTGCTCAAAACGAAATCCTTGATTTTGGCTGATATTTATTTTTTGGTTTTTCATGTAATACCATTTCACGAAAAATATGATACAGATATAAACCTTGAAAAGCTTGCTACATCTAAATTTTTCAATTGCGTTCGCGCAGCGTGTCGCAGACAATTGCGTTAGCGGAGCGGGGCGTTAGCCCCGAAGCGAATTGCGAATTGGTATAAGCAGGGGAGTAAAGAAATAAGAGAGTAATTGCGAACTGCAAAAGCCCCTAACTATGGCAAAGAATTGGGCTGACCAAGAACGATTGGGTCAAGCTCCCGGTACTCGATAAAAGGCACAGGCCCAATTCCATAAGGGCTACAAGTGCGCCCAATAAACGGAATGGTTTTACAAATACGGAAGAACATAGCAGTTTCTACGGAGCCAGTTGCTTCATCAATATTCCAAACTACTTGTTTAAATGGCGAACCAAAGGGATTTCTCCCAGTAGGTTCTCTTCCACCGAAGAGTGCAGACAACAATCCAAAACCACCTCGGACTTTTTGCACCTTCCCAGATATCCACTGTGTACCAGTAGTCTTACCTAGCCCCGACATCTCCATGTGAGCGCAATTATTCTGTAAACAGGGAACATTAAAACCTTCTTGATAACTACCAGAGATAGAGCGAGTACGGTTAGCTTCAATATCTCGCAATGGTAAATCCACTTTGGCGACAAATGAAAGGTCGAGCGATCTCAATCCGGGTAAATTATCCCATGTCAATGTGGATAATCCAGGCACACCAATAATTTTGGAGTCTTGCCAATTAGCAAAGCGATTAATTGATGCGTTCTGGATGTTGGGTATTGATGTAAGCGGATAATTTCTTAAGTTAATTCCTCTGTTTAATGGAATATTACGCAATCTGGAATTGCGACTAGCATTAGCAATTGTGCCGCTATTAATGCCAAATCTCCGGGCAAAATCGCGGATGGGTGGCACACTAGCAACACTTCTATTACCCAACCCAGGAACGGCTGTGGCTAAGTTTGGCAAGGTTTGCCATCTTGTTAACTGGAAATCATCTAATCTTAACCTACTTAAATTAATTCCTTGTACTGAAGCAATAGTTGAGAGGTTCAAATTTTCTATGGCTAATTGAGGGGTTTCAAAATCTCCCAATTCCATAAATTCAGCAATACTTTGACCAGCCGTCCAGGTTCTAGTTTCTGTACCTCTTGAACCTGGGTAAGTCACACTACCATCTTCAGAAATAATCATGTCGCTAAATTTCAGGCGCGACCAATCAGGTACAAATCCACTGGGTGAGTTAACAACCGGGACTTGTGCAGATGCTCTCGGCATGATTAATCCAATGGTTTGATTGAGTAGCCCGTATTTGATAAAGCTATGAATAAATAAAGTACCAAGTAAACCAAAAAGGATTAAATAACGTGAGTCCAGGTTATTGTTAAATTTTGTTTTCATGAACTATTACCTTGTGTCAAATTAAGAGAAATATTACTCAAAGACATTAATTTATTGACTAATTCTTGAGAAACAGAAGCCTTATTAGCAGCAGTAGAAATATCGTCACCTTCTTGTAAATAGCCAATGAACTTTTGCAAGCGTTTATGTAATTCATCTTGGTAATTCATCTGCCCATTTTTAATAGCGATCGCAATACCACCTCTAATTTGATTAATCGTTTGTTGTGTTCTAACTAACGGTGACAGTTGAGGAGTAGGGCTTGTTTTTACTTGTGCCACATCATTTTTTATGACGACCTGACTATATTTAGGAGTGCCATTACTTATTGCTAACCGAAAACTGTAAGCTTTACGTTCACCAGATGATGATTGTGTGATGACTGTGAGTAATGTAGAAGATGTTTGCGGTAGCCCTGGAATATTGACTCTTTTAATCCGCCGCAGATGAATTAGTCCAGCACCGGGATTGGTACAATTTTGGTCAAGTCCCTCTAAGCAACCATCTGTGTCAATGAGGATTTGCGACGGGTCATCAAGCCATACCTTCTTGATTGTTTCGCCAATTGCGTAAAACGAAATCGCTACACCATGACCATTCCAGATGTTGATAGTTTGTAGCGTGGCAGTAGTACCACTAGCTTGCGATTGCCTGATAGTGTGGACTACAGGGGCGGCAATTGTGGATAGTGGCACAACTGCAACGGCGATGGCGGTCGGTATAGCAATCAACAAATTTTTCATGGCAACTGCAAGGAGCGATTAACTGTAATGGTCACTTTAGTACCCGCCCCGATATACCAAGCATTTGGGCGAGAATTAATTTCTTGACTAGCTCGTTGATTACGTTGACTGACGTTTTGACTCACTTGACCAAAAAATCCTTCGAGTAATGCACCCGTAATATTGCGACGATTGCCACTACTACGCCGTCGAATCCGTCCGGTAAATTCATCCTCGATTTCTTCTTCATTATCCGGTTGATTAATCACCTCTCCGACTTTTCCCAATGCAGATACAGCACCACCGAACAAGTCATTACGGGCAATCTCGCCACCCCTGTCTTGAAGTTTCTTGGCTATTAAAGGTCTACTACCTTCCCCACTCACAGATATTGCACCAGTCGAGATAGGGTACTCAGTATTATCTTTAATGATCGCCCGAACATGAGCGATCGCTACACTACCGCCGTCAACCGAAACTAGTTCTACCGCCAATAAAGTTCCCGCCTGTATTGCCACCTGCCCATAGTTATCGCGTAAATCCTCTTGCAGTCTAACGACCGACCTAGTATCAGGGGTTGGTGTTTGTGTCTGCTCTGAGTTATTAACTGTGGCTTGAACTAAAGGTGTAACAAGAACACCACTAGCAAAAGTACCAACGGTGAGGTAGCGAGTTTGTTTTCCCTGAATGATTTGGCTTTCCTGGTCTAAATATTTATCCGACTTAGCTTGAGGTTGGGCTTGCCACCGGGGGCGGATCTTTTCAATAGAGTCCGGTGAAGGGGACGGTGTGGTTTCAAGGACAGGATCGTTGCTGACATTATTGAAATCAGTTGGCTCATCTGGTTGATTAGGTAAATTTTGTGCTGGGTCTAATGAAGAATGGTCATTAGTGCTAGTTTCGCCATAAGCTATTTTGCCGTAAGACCCGATGGTGCGAAGTTTGTTAAGTTGTTCAATGGGATCTATGGGCGTTACTGTCCGAGCAGATGCAGAGATAGAAGGTATAGGAGAAAAACTAGTCCGTGTTGGTGGTGTGTAGGTTCTAATCGGTTGTGGTGCAGTTCGAGGTACAGGGCGTGGTTGTGAGGTTTGAACAGGGCGAGGTGCAGGACGTGGCGACGGCGGCGTTCCTGGTACAACCTTTTCGGTTTCGGTTTTGGACACTTGTACTGGTTGTTTATTTTTGTCGTTGACCCTGCCTAACTCGTTGGCTTGTTCAGACAGAGCGAGTTTTGCACGGGCATCACCATCGCTTTCTTCAGTTTGTTGGGCTTGTTCAGTAGTAGTTGTTGTTTCTGACCCTTTTTCGGCAATTTTTGGCGCTGGTGCGGGATTAAAAACACCATTGAGCATCAAAAATATAGCTAAAAATCCCACCCCAAAAGGGATAGTAATTATTGCCAATCTTGACCAAGGAGAAGTAACGAATGTGTGCTTAGTCGGTACTAATAAATTTTCTGGTTCTGGTTGTTTATTACCATTACTTTTATGAGCATCATCGATATGAAGCAAATCCTCTAGGGTCGCTCCCGAACCATTTTTATTATTTTCGAGACTCATTATTTTCTTTTCCCTAAATCTAAATCGACAATTTCTGTAATTTCTAATCCGGCTTTCCTTGCCAAATAAATTTTCTTAGACAGTTCACTAGTATTAGCTGGGATATATTCTGGATTAGAAATTGATGAAACTGTGATGGTTTTATTAAAAGCAATTCCTCGACCTGAATTATCATCACGGTCAAAAGTTACTAACGTCCCAATAAAATCTATTTCCCACTTGCCTTCTCTAATTTTGCGTGGTTCAGAGATAAATCTAGGAATTAAAGATACTTGAGTATCACCATTAAATACACCATTAGGAGTTATTGATGCTAGTTTTTTGAGAAAAGCCGCTCTAAATCCTCCATTTTCGCTCAAAGCAAAGGCAGCATCATAAGCTTTTGCAGCCACTCGGCTATTAGATTTATTATCAATTCTGCCTACTTCTATGCCAGTATCTTGCTTTGTAATGGGTTCGCCCTTCTCGTTGAAGGTTTGTATTAAACCATCCCAATTAAACATCTTGATGAATGTGTCGGAGACAAACTTTTTGATGACTTCATCAGACCTTTCTTTAGGGTCTACCGCCCTAGCAGCAATCGTATCACCTGATGATAATTGTACCAATGCCAATTGCTTTCTATTTAATACAGAAATCGCGCCGTAATTGAGGAACTGCAACAAAAGAGATAACGCCGCCATTGAGAAACCAGCTAAAGAAATTATGCCTACTCTAGTTGTGACGTATTTGTTATAACTAAGCAGTTGCAATGGCTCTTTCTTGCCAGGAGAAGCTTTTTTAAGATTCAGCATATAAGAAACAGGTTGTAGGGAGTAGGGTAACATTAATTCACAATTCTCAGTACCCCTTTAATGAAGCAAGCTATGCAGTTCGTATTTGTAAAGCAGCTAATTTCAAAGGCTCACTTAGCTATTTTTCCGACTAAACTACCGCCTTTAGTCACAAGCCCTTTACTAACTTCAATAGCAATACTACTGTAAGTTTCAGCAGCTTTATTAATTTGAATAATAACAGCAATTCCACCACCAGCCGCTAAACCTGCACTCAAGAATGGGGCAATTATACCGATAGTAAAAAGGAAGAACATCGGCTGATAAGTTTTTGAATCAGCGACTAATTGTCCAGCAAATCCTACAATAATATTAAAACAAAGTTTTCCGAAGCCTACAGTGAAATAGCCAATTAGCCAAGTGTAGATAGATTTAGCTCCGTAAGGTAATAAAGAACCACCAACCGCCACTGGCCCAAGAAGTGCTGTTACTAACATTGTTAATTCAATTCCCCATTGATAGGCTCCATTCATTCCGACTAAAATTATAGTAATAATGTCTGTTATGGCAGAGCCGATAAACCCATTGATGGGAGAGAATATTAAATCTAGTCCATTGGCTTTCTTGTTTTTAACATCTTCATTGAAATCTTTGAAAGCGTCAACGGTAGCATCAATTGCATCAGTAAACCAAGAGAATAGCCCGTCAGCACCGAATTTATCTGGATATTTCTCTTTTAAGTCTTGCTTTGCTTTATTCAGACATTCTATCTGCTCTTGTTGACTCAATGAAGAATTTTTACACCTGTTAATAGTTACACCAATTGCACTACGCGCTGCTTCAGTACCAATTGCTTTTTCGTATGCTTCTCTCAAGTCAAGCCCAGCAGCAGTAGTTCCAAGAAGTAATGTATTTACATTATTAATATAGTTCCTAATACCTAAAGTTGAATTTCCCAAAGCACTCCCGTTATTACTGAGGAGAAGAACAACTATTAAAGGCCAAATAAAGTCTGTATATGCCCGTTGCTCCTCCCCCGCCATCATTTTCTTTGTCCATTCAATTATGAAAAAAGTTAACGTAGCCACAGCGAATAAAGCACCAATAGTACACATATTTCTGTAAACTTCACCGCTCATAGTTCGCTCCCACAATTCGTTAAATCCTTGGGCAACAGCAATCGCATTATTGTTTGCTTCAGTTGCTAGTTGTCCGCCAGTTGTTTTTGCTAATAAATAGTACATACTCAAAACTTTCCTAAATGCCTGTTGTTGAAAATACAAAATTGCAGTAGATATAGTGCGCGAATGATAATAACAACTACATTCGCGCACCCATACCTCTTACTTAAAAGTAGGATCTAAACGTGCATTAAGTATGACTTCATGCACTAAAGATAACCTGCCATCTTCTTCGGAGTTCTCCTTTTTCCGTTGAGAATCAAGGTGTTCTGCTACTTGTGTCAGCATCAGGTTAGAGTAAGCACTGTCCTGTCGGGCAGATAAAGAATCAGTACGTTGCTGTGCCAGCATTGAGACAACTAAAGCATTCTGAGCAGCGATCGCTTTGAGGACATTTTGAGAAGCATCCATATTCTGAGCTTCGTCAGCAATACTTTTCGCTTGCTGGGCAATCTGTGCAGTAGTATCAATTTTTTCTTGAGTTTGTTGTTGTCCGTCTTTGCTAACAACACTACTGACAGAAGCCAGAGTTAGTTGACGCTCTAGTTCTTGTGCATTCTCTTGAGCGACAGGATAAGAATAATCATCCTTAAGCGAATCCTTTAACTTATCAGCCGAAGCAATCGGATCAGGCGCACCCAATTGTCCGATAGAACTATCAATTGCGGCGATAGCATCTGTTTTAATCCCTACCCAACTGATATTAATTTTCTCCTTAGCATCATTTTGGATTTTGGAAATCTCAGTTTGGAAATCTGAGACAATGGAACTAAAAAAATCATGAATGCTGATGCCATAACTAGGTGCAGCGATAAATAAACTGCCAAAAGTAGCAGAAGCTATTGCACTAATAGTTAGTTTCTTCAAGATTGGTTTCATGACTTACGCCACCTGCTTTGAATGTGATTTTAAGAGCAACATCTTAGCCAAGTCTGATAAATTTTCTCCTCGAATCATCCTGATGTAATCCTCACTAAACTTGACTAAACCAAGTAGAGGATTATCTTGATATTCTTTGAGAAACAAACTGCGTAATTCCTGCTCATTGGGATTATTAGCAACGGTAGCTAATAAACAGTAAGCCGGATAGTATCTACAGAATGTGAGTTTGCCATTATCATCTAAGAGCCAATTAGAATAAATTCCCTCCTTTTTCGGATAAAAAGCTTCCGTGCTGTTGACCCTAATAATTTCGGTGGGATATTTAAAGCGAACAATAAACGGATCAACAGCCGATGATTGAATCCTGCCTACTAAGCGTGTAGTGATATTGCTAAATATCTTCTGTGCCGCTTTAGTCTGGTATATAGTCTCAGCTTCTTGAGCCGAAAGTATAACGCGAATACCAGATTTAGCACCGTTGGCACACAATCGCCCAATTAGGTCAGCGATCGCGTCAAATTGAAATAAAATTGGCGCTTCATCAAGGAAGAATATCGAAGCTTTTGATGAGAGTGCGCGACGTAAAGCCGCCGCATAAGCACTAAGCGCAAGTATCGCTGCATCAGCCTCACTTGATAAATTCCTCAGTGCAAAAACCAATAATTTGGCATTAGTTCTAAAGCTGGATGGGCGAGAGATTGATTGTCCAACCCTGGTATTTAACCAATAATTTATTCTCAGCCTAATTTGCTGCAAGGCTTCGGAAATTTCTTGACTATGACTAGCAATAGAATCTAATTGTATGAAAGCAGGAGAACAAAAATTATAAAAATCTAGTAGTGTCGGAGTTTCGTTCCATTCTTTACTACCAAAGCCATTTTGTATTGCCAGTTTATAACGTAATTTAATCTCATCATCATTAAAAAACGTTTTTAACGTAAGAGCAATAATTGACTCAATGTTGGTGATCATTGAGGAGCTGACACCAATCATGCTTGTCCCGATCACCATTGTCAGCAGCACTGATTTAAGAAATTCCTGAAAATCGTTCAATCGCTCATTTCTTAGTTCTGCATCCAGAGAGCGCAAATCAGGAAGTTCAAAAAGATTGTTTGATTCCTTGGAGATGTCAAAGTATGCTCCATCTTCATTTAGCAGATTGGTGTAGTCAGTGAACGTGGATGTACCGTCTGGTTTGGGATAGTCTAAAGCCACCACGGGAATATCTTGTGCTAGGGCTGGGGTTAATAACCCGGCAACTAACACAGATTTACCTGAGCGAGTTGCACCAAACACAGCCAGATTTTTATGGCTTTGGTACAAATCCAGGTGTATGGGTGTGCCACCTTCAGAGGCGATTAATTCAAATCCAGTGAGATCCCCTGTGGCAGTCCTAATCAATGGCATCAGTCCTGGTACTTCCGAACTAAAGTAAGGTAATCGGCGGTTAAACGGTTTAGTTAACAGTGGCTCCCACACGAAGGGACAGCACTGCAACCATATCTTC
Source organism: Anabaena sp. CCY 9910 (assembly GCF_963920875.1). Classification (NCBI taxonomy): domain Bacteria; kingdom Bacillati; phylum Cyanobacteriota; class Cyanophyceae; order Nostocales; family Nostocaceae; genus Anabaena; species Anabaena sp. CCY 9910. The sequence continues at coordinate 10,363 of NZ_CAWUDJ010000067.1, forward strand.
CACGCACACTCAACTTCCCGGTCTACAACCGCCGGACGCAAGAAATAACTGGCAAGATATCTGCAAGCCTCATCTAATTCTCTGGTGGAGTGGCGGTGAACGAGAAAAGCTACTGCGGTATGTATGACAACACTACCTTTATATATTGTCTTCTGCGCCTCTACCGCTTCCTCTATATTCATGCCTGACTTAACATCAATATTTCCTTTCTCTGTGGATAAAGAAGTGCTAGTGATTGACTGTTTAGTAATGCGTTGCAGGTTGGTTTTAGAGATAGTTTGGTTTGCCTTTGTTAACTGACAAATCACCTCAGTATCAGAAATAGTATCTCTAGAAATTAGTTCCCACAAATATCGTAGTTGTGCTTGTTCGTCATACCAACCCCCTGGTTTCTGGCTGAAGTTGAGCGCCCCAATATATTTATTTTGTATCTTGACCCATTTCCTATCGAAAAATGGTACAGACTCTTCGTTCTCCAACATCTGATGCCTGATGTGGAAATCACTGGTTTGAGTTTCTACTAATCCATCTATAGAGTCGATTTTTAAAGGATTAGGAATGGGTGGTGGGGATGATAAATTAAACTGCTGCCAAAGAACTGACCACATTTCATTAGGGCTTAAAGCTCTAACTCCTAACTTCATCTTATTGCCAAGAATAGCTGACCACTGCAAAAATCCATCATTAAATGAATTTTGCAAAATGTTTTCTATCCTTAGATTATTTATCGCGTGAATTTCGCCTGTAAAGCTAAACCAGCCCTTCTCTAATTTTCTAATAATAGATTCAATAAAATCCTTTGACCGTTCATCATCAGATACTACAGTGTAAGTACACCAGAGTCGCAGAAACTTATTCTTTCTAATCCCGCTCTGTGTCAGTTCTTTAGTTCTTAATCTCTCACTACGAATTAATAGCTTTAATTGATCAATAGAGCAATTAGATTCTAAGCGTGATAGTTCCTGTTGTCTATAATAATCTGATGTAAATGAACCTAAGTGTATAGTTAAAGTCTCTTGTTCAGGTATCTCCTTAAGTCCCGCTTCTATCCCCTCAAAAATAGCTAACATTTGCTCTGTTGGTAAGTTCGGATGCACCCCCAAGCAATCGAAGCAGAATTTAATTTGAATACTCTCATCCTTTTTCAGAATTAATGCACCTATCCCTTGTCTCCCTCCTAAGCTCATTTCACATATCCCTGCCAAATGGATAATATCTTCAAAAGGAGTGAGCATTCTGACAACACTAATCTGCTCGTTTTCTAACTTACCTTTCCCTAATTTATCTTTAACTTTTTTAGAAGACTTTGGCATAACTTTATTCATAGCTGAAACTTAATTATCTTCAAATTGCGAATTGCGAATTGCGAATTGCGAATTGCGAATTGGTTGATGTTTCATATATCCGCGACTAATTCGAGGAGTAGCAACAAATTTACCGAAGAAATCGCCCTTTGCAGATATCGTCCACCAAGAAGCCCATCCCCAGGCGATCGCTAATCCCGTAGCTAACCAACTTGCTTTGAGTAAATAATTGAACAGAAATACATTTCCTACTGCTATTAATGTCCAAGGAAATATTTGATCGGCGGGAAATGGCCCTAGTCTTGGTCTTTCTCCTAAAATCCGATTTACTGTCCTAAAAGAAGGTTTTTCTCCCATATCTAGTTAACTTAAATATTCAATTCTTTTATCTCAATCTTGTAAGAATTCAGGAGTCAGAATCCAGGAGCTAGAATGGTTAAAGAATCAGGATAAATATCTGATGAATAAATTTACTATTCCTATAAAAACTTATTCCCAAACTGACTTATGACTCCTGAGTGCTGAATTCTTACTCAATCTTTACAAAAGCAGCAGATACAAATTTTTCTAATCACATTAGCATCTGCTGCTTTTATATCTGACAGCTTAACCTCCCGCCGCGCTGCCACCACTTGTTCCAATAATTAATGTAGTAATTAGATCCCCACAAAACACAGCTAGCACAATAATTAATGGAGTTCTTGAAAGAGACTGCCAATCTTCGTCGGCGCGGGCTGCTTGAATAATTTTGACTAAACTAATACCAACATACAAAAGAAATAAACCTCTTAATACGTTGAAGAATAGGTCGATGACTGTTCCTATTGTTGTACCAGCACCTCCACTAGCCGGAGTAAAAGCGGTTTTCATCCAAGTTTGAGCGCCATTAAAAAACTGAGCATTAGCTGGAGCAGATGCAAAATCTAGCACACAAACCACTGCTAACAATGCAAACAAAACAGCATAGAGATTAACTCCATACTTACGCTGTATTTTGTCAAAATTAGTGAACAATGCCTGTGACTGTTTTGGCAAGGTAATGATCATAGCCGCACCAATCATAAATCCACCCATTAATATGTTGTGGACGGACATCTCTGCAATCATCAGCACACCCGTTACACCCATGAGTGAAAGTGTGCCTTTTTTACCTATGTCATTTTTAGGCGAATATGAAAGGGTTGCTGCTTGAGTAAAATCTGAATATCCGTAAGAAGTACGCATCTGGTTTCGTTCTCCTGAACGATTTAATGAGGAATACGCACATTCTTTAATAAGTCAACCCCAAAATCGAGATACTCTGGTACTGAAAAAAACAGAACTGTGGTACTGCTATAATATTTATCACTAATGCTTTTTACGTATATAGAAAGTAAATACTGTAACCGCAGGGGTTATATTTGCAAAAACTGCATTTAAATCATTTTGATAGTATAAATATTTTGTAAATGCTCTCAGTATATGTAAAAAGGGGGTATTGATTTTTTGTAATTTTATGATATAGGACTGTAGTTTAAGAAAGGTAGTAGCAACTTAAAAATTAAAAGAAATTTTCATAGAGGAAGTTGAGACACTCAACAGCTTTGCGTTTTGCAGCTTCACCACGCAAGTCATACTTTTGAGTGGTAGCTAAATTCACATGACCTGCTAATTGGCTGACTGTCAGAACATCAATGCCTGATTCCAACAGCCTAGTGATAAATGTCCGACGAAAATCGTGAGGACTAAAAGGTTTAATTCCGGCGCTGGCAGCACGTTTTTGACAAATCGCCATTACTGCTTGATCTGTTAAATGTTGAATATGAATGTGTCCACCACGCTTGACTGGACAAATTAAAGCTCCTGACGATTTTCCCCTGATTTTCAACCAATCATTCAAAATAGCAACAACTCCAGGAGGCAAGTATACTCTGCGCGATTTTCCTCCTTTACCCTGCCGCACCGTTAATGAATTATCTTCACAGTTAAAATCATTCATTTCTAAGGCTACTACCTCAGACCTTCGCAATCCACAACTACTTAAAATTCCTATAAGTGCTGCATCTCTTATGCCAATCACATTATCTTGGTGACAATTGCGTAACAGGGAAGTAATTTCTTCTGGCTTGATCAATCTTCCTGGCAATCCTGAATCACCACGCACACTTTTGAGGTTTATTGCATACTGGTAATCTTGTGCGCTTATGAACCCTAAGCGTAAACTTTCCTCTAGCACTCGCCGCATGGCACAAAGCATTCGATTAGTTGTTGCTGGAGAATACTGCTCAATGAATATAGCTCTGATTGCTGCTGTGTGCTGGTAGCGTAATTTTGACCAATCTAAGGACATTGCATCGCATCGGTTGCTAGTTAGCAATCGTGCAATTACATTCAATGCCTTTTCCATTGTCCGCCGTGAAGTAGGACTCAAACTCGACAAATACACTGCCGCCGGATGAAGTGTTAACGGCAGTGGTGTGGACAGCACTAAATCAATTTGCCTTGTTTTGTCCTCTCCCATGATCTGTTACGCACTACCTGACAAAAACAGATAGCCCAGACCCCCATTCTCTCACCAATTGGATTAACATCGTGAGCGATTCACGCCGCTAAGTGGGCGTAATCCCATCGCCACGGGTGAACAGGAACCAGGAACATCCTGACTTCCCATACCTCATGTGCGTGTCATGAATCTACTAATTGACACACGCTCCACGTAAATCATATACAAGCGAAAAATAGTTTTGGTAAATCGTCATTTTCATAAACTATTTTTTCAGATATTTTCCTAAAACCTTATAGAACTTTGGGTTTGGTAAAATATCAATTTTTTTACCTATTTTGGTAAAATTTCTACTAAAGTTAGGATTATACGCAGCAAGTTGTTTATTTATGTATCTGAATTGACATACATTTTACTGCTAGTTTTTAATATAGTCAGCCAGTGCCATCTATAAACATCTAAGAAAATCCACCAACCTTTGTCCACTCAGCAACTTGATTTCTGGATGCTGCTGCAAAACAGATTTAGACTTAGCCAGAGTTGTGCCAGTGTGAATAAAAAACCCACCACTCGCCTTGTGACGAACAATAACTTGAGCAAAATCCTCTAAATGTTCGGCTTTAATAGAATCTTTATAACGTTTGGCTAATTATCAATTCCAAAACCCAATAAAACCGCTTTCTCAACCGAATCACAACCATGTAAGCCACTGAAGAAAACTTCACCATTTTTAGTAACTATGTATCTATGAACGCCCATTCTGCCATAGATAACAAAAGCATCAGCATGATCTTTCTCACGCGATGATAACCACTCCACCGCGTCTTCAAGCGAGTGACCACTATTTGAACGAGGAAAACTACCGTTTCTTGACTGTGTTTCGTCACAAGGGTAATCTCCCATCTCAATCAAAGCCTGCTTTACCAATTCTGGTGTTTTATGCAAATTCATGTCCACCCTAAACGACTGAATTGTTGAGTAAGCTTGCTGCCATTCGGGGTCAAATTCTATCAACTTTACTCTAGAAGGAGAGCCTGGGCAATTATCAATGGGATACAGATGCCGATCCTTTGATAAACCCACGAATTTTCCCATCTGTTCTTCTAGATTGATTGCCGAATTATGTCCTGCTACTGGCTTACCACATTTATCACAAAGAAGAGACATATATTCTTTTCCTTTGTCGTCAATGTACCACTGCATTTGTTTATCCTTTAACTAAATTTTGATATCAGTATTGCTATCAAATCGATAACATTAATCTGACAAACTACTTAACCAATAAAGACTTTCTGCTATCAAAACCGACATCATTTGATAACGGTTGAATGTTTAGCCTATCCCCTACCTTGATATTCGCAATGCCAGGGGCAAGCTCTAACACCTGATTGGCCAACCGACCTTTATAAATAGGGCAAGGGCTTTTATGACAAGGCTCGGCATTATAAACAGCAGTTGTTACCACATTGTCCTTCAGGTAAAAAATGTCCAATGGAAAATTTACTTTGTACATCCAGAAAGGTGCATTGTGAATTTCTCCGCCCAAGTTGAATAACATCCCGCGATCTCTGGATAAGGATGCTCGAAATTTCAGCCCTTTCTTTAATTGCTCTGACGTAGAGGCGACTTCTAGCCTAAATGTCTGGTTGTTGTGGGTGAGGATGTGAGTTACGGGTAGATTTTGGGGACGAATTTCGATGTAAATCATTGTCAAATTTCCCAAAATAATTAATCCCCCAGCAATTGGCCCTAGTCTTTTTATCAACTTGTAGGCAGCAACGTATAAATCCTTCTCGGAATTGATGATCTTAATTTGCATAATTATCCAAAGATGTCGATATTGCCGAGACTATATATAGATGAATCGACCGGACTAGATGCTTGACCTTGCAAAGCCGCTTTGTTCCGCATACTTTCAACCCGGTCAGCCTCACGGATGGCCAGAGGATTCATGTTCTGCCTTGCAGTTACCAATGCTGACAGTGTAATTTCTAACGGTGGCAGTTCATTCGGTGACAGTTCACCAACTGAGAAAACATCTTCACTGAACATTTGACAGAAAGTAAAGACGGCGGCACGTTCGACAATTGCCCCAATTTCTGCACCGACACAGCGTTGTGTGGCTTTGAGCAACCTTTTCCATTCAGGTTCGGTGTACCCATCACCTCCATTGCGGAACCGAGCATCAAATCGGGCTAAGTGAATTTTGAATATTTCGTGCCGTTCTCCATAATTGGGTAAATCGACTTTGAAAATTTCGTCAAAGCGACCACTTCTGGTTAACTCTGGTGGTAGCCATTCAATATTGTTAGCCGAAGCAATAATTAAAACCTCACTAGTTCGCTCTTGCATCCAGGTCAAAAGCATACCAGCTAGGCGTTTGGATAAATCATCATCCCCAGCAAATCCCTTATCAAAGTCATCGAGATAGAGGATTACACGGTTAATTCGGTCTACCAGTGCGAGTAAATTCTTGAGCTTATATTCAGCAAGATTGCCGTAGCTGCGGAAATTCCCCCACTCCAAGATAATCAGAGGCAGTCCTAACTGTGCCGAACTTGCTTTAGCCGAGTATGATTTTCCAGTTCCCGGTGGGCCGATAAGTAAAATCCCCTTGGGTAAGCGCAGATTGTAAGCTTTCGCCAGTGTCGTTAACAGGCGCTTGTAAGTTTTAAATGCCTGCTGCATCAGTTCCAGTCCACCGATAGGAGTGCTAGGGGGTTGGAGAAATTGAATATTATAAATCCGCTTGAACAGTTCTATTTTGTAAGCCGAAAGCTTTTGTCTTAACTCATCGGGTGTAACTTCAGGCGCAATCGCCTGTCGAATGCCATAGTCGATATCTGCTAAGTACATTCCTACTGAGGCGATCGCAGTCGCATGAATATCGTCTGCGCTGTAATCAGGTAATACTTGGGGTAAGTGAGTTTTAATTTCCTCGATAATTGGCAGTTGTTGAATGAGTGTCGGAATATAGGGTGCAATATCAGATGACAGACTAGCGTTAGGGCCTAAAAGTATTGCTGTCTTTTGGGCATTGCAATTGTACAACTTCAGGTTAATTAGGGCTGACTTGATCCACTCGGCAGTTAAGAAAAAATCAGGGTCAGTGGTAGATTCTCCCAGCCAGGGAAATATACCCTCAAGTATGAGAATGCCTTGTAAATTGGTAGTTTTCCAGAATTGGAGAATTTCAAAGTAATTTTCGCGTCGGTTTTTGGCGATCGCCTGATACTGGTTAATTGGATGTAAAGTTAATCCGACCTCATTAGTCTCTAACTGGTGTAGCGCGTCATCTTCCAGCGTCCATAGGTAACAGTTAATGTTATGTTGCTGGCATTGACTGGCAAGATTTGTCAAAAGTTTGAGTCTTTCTTGTAATGGAGACTCGACAGCTATCAGCTTATTGTTAAGTTTGATTAGAGAGAAGATTTGCTTGATTAACTCATTATTCATCAGGCTTTTGTATGAATTTCATCCTGATAATAGAGACACCCAAAATTCTTTACTAGCTACTTTGGTACTGAAAAAAACAGTACTAGAGTTGCTTGACTTTTACGCAACTATAGCTCTAATTCTTGATTGTTTTGTTGTAAACGCCGTTGTTGTAATTGACGAGAGGAATTGACTAACTGCGTATTCCAATCAAGAGTTTCACACTTGAGTAACTTCGATTTTGGCAGTAGTTCTTTAACAGTCCTTGCCATATTTGGTTGAATAAAAGCTACTTGTACATTTGGAACATGACGTAATCGTTCAAAAGGTAAACTTGAGGTGTCGTCTGCTGCCATGTAAATTGTTCTGTTGTCTGGTATTCCTTTAACGTGATATTCCAGTACAAACAGTGAAATAGCATCAATGGGAGATTCACACAGCACTGCTTTAGAGCTTTTATCAGTTGCTTTACCACCTAAAGAAAAGTAAAACGAACAAGAGCGACGATGGGTTCCCGGCTCATAACCAGAGAATGTATTTGCTGTCCCTTGTAAAAATGCGCCTTTGGTATTCCCGTCGAGATCCCGCATCACAAACACGGCATTTGCTTTTGAATCGGCATAAACTAGCCCCTGGTTATATAGCATTTGTACGCAATCAGAGGGGATTCCCCGTTTTTGGGTAAGGTAACGCTCAACCCATAACCAGTTAGTTTTATCCTCAACAGGTGGGGTGAATTGGGGTGCGCTTTGAGTCTGCATAATGTCAGATGTAACTTTTCGAGCCTGAGAGATCGCTGCCCTGTGAGCGCCAGCTTTCCCAAATCGTTCCCCCAACCATGCGATCGCTTGAACTTGGTCACTTTTATTAACTTGCCTCACCAAGTCGAGCGCCCCATGACCAACTAATGCTGAACCATTGCCAAAATCAGTAAATTTAGACCCATGTATATTAATGATGTGGTTTCTTCCCACCCACTCATTGCCTTTACGCCACAATCCCAACTCCCAAGCAACATCATCTAAAGCCAAATCAGTTGACCATTCGGTAAGGAGTCGTAATTGCTGATTGTCTTGCTCTAATTGCTCAATTCGTCGCCGTAACTGTTCATTTTCAAGTGCTAGAGCTTTGGCGGTAGCTTCCATTTCCTGTTTACGTTGATTGGCTCTTTCCCTGTCAGCCGCTTTAGCCTTAAGATGCTCTACACTCAGTTGATCAACTTCTAAGTCGCGCCCCTCCTCAACAATGCGGTAAAAATCCTTGATGTCCTGGTGCTGGGCTTTACTGCCCTTGATGCCACGCTCCAGTCCAATCAGGCGCATCGTGTTGTAGTAAGAATCCTGAAACGCATGAATTTTCTGCCGCCCATCGAAGAAATGATTACAGCGCAATTGCCCTTGATCATCAATCGGCACAAAGTAAGCGTGAATATGGGGGGTGGCTTCATCCAGGTGTAATTCGGCTCTCACTATGCGATCGCCATATTCATCAGCTAACCACTGGTGAGTCGCTTCTACCCAATCATCCAATTTTTGGGGTTCATAGTAACCAGCATTGGTTGGGCAATCAGGACGGAAATAACTGGGGGAGGCACTTAGCAAAAACTCCACGCAGTACACCGCATCAGTGCGAATTTTTCGCCTCTGCTCCGAGTCCCCTATCTTGGCTAAGACTAAATCCTCTAATCGTTCATCCGGGTCAAGGCTACCGATGAACCTAATATTTTTTTGAGTGGGATCTGCATTAGGAGTCTCACGTTCTCGTGCAGTGTGAGACGCACTCCCTGATATATTTCCCCGCTTTAATTTTTGTAATCGGGCGATCGCGTATGCCATTTTTTCTTTACGCTAAAATTTGGAAATACGAGTTTTTGGGCTGGCTGAGGGAGAAACAAATATCACGCAAATTATTGCTGTTTTTCCCCGATTTTACGCCACTTTTGAAGCCTAATCGCTCAAATGCGAAAATGGATAAATAAACGTAGTAAGTACGACTATTTTAAGCTATCCTACAGCACTTCTGGGGCACTTCTGGGGCAATTCTCCCGCCATCTACAAGATTTCGCTAGTATCACAGTCATTATAGGTACAATTATAGGCTAAGTACATAATACCTAATTTTCTAGGTTTTAGACCCAAAAAACACGTAATATCAAGGCTTTGGGGCTATTTTATTGTCAATAACTCTAAATTAATGAGAATTTATGGACTGCTTACATAATTTTTCCAGAATTACTCAAGGGTGTTCAAAGCTAATTCAAAATTTTTAGCATTTTTTGTAGTACAAAATCAACTGACTTGTAGTACGCATTCTCAATAAGACCCAAGCTTATTGAGAATAAAAAAAGGGCAAAAAAGTGGCTGTAACTGATTAAGGATAATACTTTCAAGGGGAAAAATGCCAAAATAGTGGACGGCCAAAAGGACAGAAAACGGCATTTCTTGTCCTTTTGGCCGTCCAAAGGAAAGTCATGAAACCTAGATATTTACGATTCAGGCTTGTGTGAGGACGGCCAAGAGGACAGAAAACGGCATTTCTTGTCCTTTTGGCCGTCCAAATTAATAGTGCTTATTTTGACAAAAAATGTACTGGAAAAGAAAATAAACCCGACTTAAATAGTGTAGATTCAATATTTTGAAGGACTTGCATTGTGAAGTCTAAAAAAAATGATTAAATGAACAATTAGAAATAAGATTTAAGCACTGAGTGATTGCTTCATAGATAAAAAAAATGAAATTGAAGTTCCTCAAAATGAAAAGTGTTGAAACTAAATTTTAAGAAAAATAAAGTTCAGCAGTATTAAAAATAAAGTGTCATAATTTTCAATATCTGCATTACCTCTGTGAGAAGCATAAATATGGCAGAGATAGAACAAATAAGAGTTTCGATTAAGCGCCCGAAAGATAGTTTAGATGGAAAAGTGGTTGGCTACATAAGGTCAAATCCATTTGGTTTAGAAGCAGATTATTCGCAAGTTATAACAGCAACGCTAAAAAACCATTGGCTACCTCTTGCCTTGTTTTCTTCGGGACTGAGGGGAGAAGAATTAAGGCAGATTGGCATTTGGGCAATAGGACAGTTAGAAGCACAAATTAGTGTAATTCGGAGAATTTGTGGAATAGTACCAGACCCGCTAGTGGTGACACCAAATATATCAACGCAAGCATCAAACATGGTGGCATCGGATAGTCTATCTGTCTTAGGAATTATTTCGGGAAATGAACAAATAAGTTCTACTGAAGAGGAAGACGATGAAGACGATGAAGACGATGATGATGAATTTATTTCCCCGCAAAAAAATCAAGAGATGACCCAGATTAAGCGGATGTTTGGCTGGAACGACCAAAACGGGGTGTTAAATGAATAAAAGGAGTAGTAATTCCAAAGACTACACAAAAGTTGTAGTAACTATTGACTTAGGGACAAGTTCCCAGAAGGGGATAGCACAAATTTATCCAGATGGGGTTCCCATAGTTTTAGCAATGGAACCAGAAATAGCGGATTTAGGGGTAGAGTCAATAGAATATTTGTCAAATCAACTGGTACAAGATACGACGGTGTGGATAGGGATAGGGGAAGAATATTATGTCCTGGGGGCATTAGCCAGAAGTATGTTTGCGGGGACATCAGCGATTAGAGACTTGAAGTATCAATATGCCTTACCCAAAGTAGCAGCTATGTTATGGTTGGCGATTCGGCGGTTGAGAGTGAAAAACCCAGATATAGAACTATATGTACATTTGTTGTTGCCAGTGGGAGAAGCGTCGGATGGGCAAACGCTCAGAGCCAAACTAGGACAGAACTTAAAAACAGGAATAATCACACCAACAGGAAGGTTAAAAGCGAAATTACGTAGCTTTGATGTCAGTCCAGAAGGGGCGGGGATTATGGCGTATCGTAGTCGCAACGTCAACATTAACTATTTCCAAAAGAGTATAGGAATGCTGATGTTAGGCTATCGCAATGCCAGTTTTATTTTGTCGCACAAGGGGAATCCGATCAAAGCTGAATCCACAGATTTAGGGATGAATTGGGTGGTGCAACAGTTTGTAGAACGAACTGCGGTTGGTTTATCAAAGGATGACTTACGCCTAATAGGAGCTTTAGCCGAAACCAGTGTTAACAATTTTGATGCACTAAGGTTTCTATCACGCAAAACCAAAACTGAAGAAATCAATGCTGACGTGGAGTTGTTTTGTCGGATTTTACCAATAGTGAAGAAAGAGTATTGCCGTGCTTTATGGCGCTGGTTGAGGAATATAGCCCAAATGGATGAAATCTTAGTTTGTGGTGGGACAGCATCGTTTATACGCCAAGAGCTAACCGAACATTTTGATAGTGAAGGCATCTCTATTTGCTGGAATGGAGGAATGGAACTACCTAAATATTTAGACACAATGGGATTAAGAGATAGAGTATGTGATGTTTGGGCATCTCACATTAGCCATATTAAGTTTTTGGATCATGAATTAAGCTATGACCGTCAAGACAAACCCTTAGTCCCTGATTACTATGTTCAACCATTCAATAGTTCTAATGTAGACATTGAGATTTGGCAAAGAAACGGTTACATAACTACTAACCAAGGGATTTAAACTAGTTGCATTTGTCAATACCTTAGCCAAATTACGAGGGTTCAACGCCTGTAGAAACGGTATGAATAC
>NZ_CAWUDJ010000068.1:0-22030 GCF_963920875.1 Anabaena sp. CCY 9910
AAGTATCAAATTGTACCTAGCTAAATCAATTCATCCCCTTATTCAGCAACGCCGGAATTTTTAATTGTTTAATTGCTTTTAAGCTTGTAACGCCTTAAACCACTTATTCACAAAGCTGTTGATGGTTTGTTTAATTTGATGTTTGCGATTCCAGCGCTGGAAAGCCATTTCATACTCTTCACCTTTAGTTTGAAATGTATTCCACACATCCAACCCTACCGCCAAACCACAGAACAGTAGCAGGTATAACGACCAAGTAACCGTTCCACCACCAATAAAATCAACTAATAGTAAAAAGCCATTGACAATGGCGTAATTACCAAAACGCTTTTTAAACTTTGTCATGCGGTAAGTATTAAACGCTTGCCGTTGCTGCAATTCGTTGTGTTGCGATCGCCAATCTATTTCCGCTAACTTAAGAGTTTCTGGTGATATTTCTAACTCAGTAGCAATTTCTAACAATTGCTCATAACTAAACTCTTTATCTTGGTCATCAGCTTGCCGGGCGATCGCCAGCTGTAAAATTCGCTGTACGTCTTCTTGGCTATAAGAACGGAGACTATTAGGTTCAAATGCCGCCATAACTGCTATCTCTAATTATTAATGTGGTTTAGCAATTTATCGCCGGTCAACTGTGGAACAGTTTCGATAACTACTGCACTTACCCTACACTAACAAATTTAGTCAGTTGTCAGTTGTCAGTTGTCAGTTGTCAGAGACGCGATTAATCGCGTCTGTACAATTGTTAGAGGCGGGATTAATCGCGTCTGTACTTGTATTTAGCGAAAGGCGTAAATTTCTTTGATGACTTGCACCCAACCATCAGAGACGGATTCTAAAATGCGATCGCCTTTTTCTCTAGTTGCAGTTGTCCCATCCCCAATCACACCACTTTTACTAATATCTCGTGTCACCCAAGCCACAGGTAATTTACCTTCCCAGCTTAATAAGCTACCTTCAGGTTGTTCTGGGGGATATTCTGCTACGGCTTTATCTAGTTGTACCTGATCTGGCAAAATCGCCAGCATAATACTAGTTTCCGCATCTCCCGCGTGCATTCCTTGTGTTGCTTCCTTCGGTGTTAACAATTCTTTAGTGATGTGGGGTACACGCCAGGTAAATAGAGGGAAAACTGCAAAATCACCATACTTTACGTGCAAATCTCGCGCCGCCATTTGCATAACTTGGGGTTGGCCTCCGTGGGAGTTCATTAACACCAACTTTCTAAACCCTGCACGGTAAATGCTTTCTCCCACTTCCATAATTGTCGCTGTCAGCGTTTCCGTACTCAGGGTAATTGTCCCTGGGAAATGCCAGTGTTCATTAGATTTACCATAATAGAGAGTGGGTAAGGCGTAAGCTGGAATGCTAGCATCAAGTTTAGATAAAGCTTTCCCCAACACCCCCACACCAATGGCAGCATCAACAATCAATGGTAAATGGGGTCCATGCTGTTCAATTGCCCCTACTGGCTGGATGATAACGACATTCTCCTTATTTGGCATTTCCTGAATTTCTGTCCAGGTAAGGTAGGCGAAAAACCGTTCTGGGGGAATGAAACTGTGCATTTGGGGATTGGGGACTGGGATTATTACAATCTATACTATAGGATTCCTGTTTGATTGCTGAACAAGTTTATTACCTCTGGAGAAAATGGAAGAGTCTTCTGCAAATTTCCAGCAGTTGATCAAGAAAATCTCCTGTCAAACTCCGTAAAAATAGCTTGTTGTTTACTATTGTCAAGGACGGAAAAAATTACACTTTTAAATCTGCCCCAAAATTGACCACCTGGTAATAATAAATCTGCAAATATTTGGGCAACTATTGATGGGTCATTTCTAAAGACTCCACACCCCCAAGCACCTAAAACTAAGGTATCGCAGCCTTGGTTGGTTGCCAAACTCAACAGTTTTGATGTTCGATTCATAAGCACTTGGGGTATTTTAACGCTGAGGTGCGGTTGATTTTTTTGAATCATGCCTGCATTTGGTGCTGGACTGGTGATGAAATCTACAATATAGGGCTGTGCTAATAGTTCACCATCATCATTTTTGAAGACTGGACAGATGGGAGAATAAATCATCCAATCTGAGTACAAAAGCGATCGCTCATGGCGATGAAAATTATAATATTCAGGACATTTCAACAGGCTTTTGTAAAGCGCTGAACTTCTGGCTAAACTTTCTTCCTGAGCCTGCGCCCCTCTGATAAATCCACCTCCTGGGTTTTTCGCAGAAGCAAAATTTAAAACACCAACTTGTTGAAATTTTTCACTTTTGACTATGCGTTCGGCTCCCATTAATGTTGTCTCATTCCTGACTAAAAATTCAGTTGCTGAAAAACGAGGAAGGCTATTCAGCACCTTAGTTTCAATCTTTGCCAAATTTTCGGGGCTGTAGCACTTTGTTAAATACAAACACTGTTCTAATTCATGACTGATATCAACTTGATTGCCATCAGCACAAAGGTAGTTACCCATGTTAAGAATGTTTAAGGTATTTTCGGCGATCGCAATTCGTCTCATTGGTGTTATCTTTGCACTTCTGGCTGATATGGCTTTTTAGTAATTCAAATATATTACATATATAATACAAAGATGTAAAGTGTATATGTATTTCCTCTGAGAACTTTATTTTAGAAGCCCTTATCTATACAGCTTCATATATTATTTATTAATCTGTAATTATTTATTTCTATCCCCAATCCCTAACAAAAAGGTAAATTCTCAATGGTTGAAGATAACGGCTCAATTCGCACTTTATCGGTTGATATTGGTGGTAGTGGTGTCAAAGCCTTGGTTTTGGATATTACGGGAAATCCCGTTACAGAAAGGGCGCGAGTTGATACACCCCAACCTGCAACACCAGAGGTCGTGATCAATGCGATTATGGTTTTAGCTGCTGCTCAAGGTGAATTTCACCGGGTTTCTGTGGGTTTTCCTGGTGTGGTGCGTACTGGTGTCACCGAAACAGCAGTTAACTTAGACTCGGATTGGATTGGATTTGATTTAGAAGCGGCACTATCACAACGGTTACATAAACCTGTACGGGTGATTAATGATGCAGATATGCAGGGTTTTGGTGCAATTAAAGGTAGGGGCGTGGAATTGGTGATTACCTTGGGGACAGGGTTTGGTTCCGCGTTATTTGTTGATGGTAAATTAGTGCCGAATATGGAAATGGGACATCATCCCTTTCGCAAGGGGGAAACTTACGAAGAACAACTAGGAAGAGCAACTTTAGATAAGATTGGTCAAAAGAAATGGAATCGCCGTTTAGAAAAAGCGATCGCCTCACTACAACGACTATTCAACTATGATTACCTTTATATCGGTGGTGGTGAAGCCGTAAGAGTAAATTTTCAGCTACCTTTAAATGTCAAACTCATTCCGAATATTACTGGTTTGTTAGGTGGTATCGCTTTGTGGCGAGATGAAAAAAGACCATAGGGGTATGGGGGTGTGGGGGTATAGGGGTATAGGGGTTAGAAGCAGAACAGTATTTATAAGGTATCTTGATTGAATTATTAGTTGTCTTCCCTACACCCTTACACCCTTACACCCCTACACCCTTACACCCTTACACCCCTACACCCCTACGGATTAGCTACAGTTCCAACTGTTAATACTTGTGGTGGTGAAGCATCGGGGGGATAGAGAAAGTCTACCTCTACCAAACGGCGATCGCCTTTTTTCATGTTCAATGTAGCTAATGCTTCCCCTGGTTGACCCCGCTTTTGAACTAAATGGACAAGCCGAGTTTGCTGCTGTCCTTGATCGTTTCGGTAACGTATCCGCACACTCCCCCGGAAGAATGTTTGACGCGCGGGTGTAGTGAAAAAGCGTAGACCTTGTTTAGTTAAACGGTCTTCTTTAATGGGAGTCTGCACAGATACCTTCACGGTTTGCGCTTTGGCAGTATTGTTATACAAGGGCAACTTTAAACTATATTGAATGGCGTAATTACCATGAGCGCGATAGGCCGTATCTGGATAACGTACTAACATCGGCGCACTCTGAATTTGACCAGTGCCTAAAGTACCACCATGTAGAGTACTCAGAGCATAAGAAAAAGCTTGTCCTGGTTGGGGAATAGTTAAATTCCTAGCTTTGGGACTATCTACTACAAACGATCGCCAATAAGAACCACGGGCTACCCCAGCGACACGACCATAAATTTTGGGTTTACCAGTTTCCTCTAATGGCGTGGGAGTTTTATCCCGTGGCCCGGACACATCACTATTCTCTAGTAAAGTTTGCCACTCTTCCAAGGTAGGCGATCGTTCACTACCATCAGCATTGGTACGGGCAAACATCGCCAAGCTAGCTGCATAAACTGTACCATCAGTCCGCAACCGCGCCAAAGTCGAGCGACCATTTAAAGGTGGTGTCAATTCTCGCACAGGTATAGGTTGATTCAAGAGCATTCTACTTTGCCCTGGTGGTATGACAATTTGAGCCGGGAAAATATCTTGTCGCAGTCCTCTTAAAACATCAGCCATAGCGCGACTACCAGGGCCAGAGAACACATTACCTAAATTATTCTCAACCAAAGATGGCAACTCAATAAACGGTGCATCCGGTTGACTTAAATAACTCGCCCCTTGCAAAATATCCACCTTCACCGGTTGGGATGTGGGGTTATGCAGAAGTATCCCTAAATATAATGAGCGTAAATCTTCTGGTGGTTCCGCCCTCGCAATGTGGTGGGCAAAAACATCAAATCGTCCACGAAACGGATAATTCAAATGGGCTGAGGGTACTTTTTTGCCTGCTGGGGGAAAAGTGGAAAGTAAGATTCCTTCTCTTAAAACTAATTCTGGACTATTGCTATTAAATGTAGGGATTGAATCCAACTGTCCTGGTAACGCACGGACTTCTTGAGGTTGTACTACTTCTTCCGGTGGTGGTGCAGTAGGAGCAGATTGAGCAACGAAAAAGCTGAGTAAAAAAGGCAACATATCGTGAAAAATTTATCTCCCTTTATAACAGATTAGGGACTGGGGATTGGGGACTGGGGACTGGGGATTGGGGAAAATAATTTGTTATTTACTCATCTCTCTTATCCTCAAAGGTCTAGGTTTTTAATAAAGTGATGAGTGACGATTCTAATTCATCAACCCCTACACCCTTATAACCCCTACACCCTAAACCAGTATCTTGAAGGCAAAGTGTAAAAAACTTCAACTTGTTCAGTCTCCCCGCCTCGACGCTAATGAGTTGATAAAAGTGCCAGATTGTTAATAATTAATAAGAAATCCGTGAGAATTTCTATCAAGTTATCTTGATTCAAGATGGGAACATGAACAAAAAGACAATGAGCTGATAGTTTATTTTGTTCTAAGTAGTCCAGTATGGAATAATAAAGACCCTCGCAGACAAATTTACCGCAGTCGTCACTAATATCAGTTGCTGTTGCTCCTATTAGTAATTTTTTTAGATCAACTGTGGTCTGTAAAAAGATTTCTCCACAGCTAGCACCCACTTCTACACTTAATTTTTTCCGGCTTGCGGCCATGCCACAACAGATAATGTAATCTGGTTGGGATTCCTCTATTTTTGCCATTACTAGGGAACTGGCCAGCCCAATATCAACAGGTAACAAGCGCAAAAATTGTAAATCTAATGGAAGTGAGTTAAGTTGAGTGACTTCAAATAATAAATCATCAGAGGAATTTGACTTTTGATCTTCTAGCCAAGTGTCAAAAGAAGTTAATAGAATTCTTTTCTTCATGGAAAATATTATTTAGAATAGAAAAACCCTCCATAAACAATTTACAAGGAGAAGGTCAATGCCAGTTGTTGCTGTTATAGATTATGAGATGGGAAATTTGCATTCGGTTTGCAAAGGATTAGAAAAAGCGGGGGCGACTCCTATAATTACTCATTCTCATCAGGAATTAACTAAGGCTGATGCAGTCATATTGCCGGGAGTGGGAGCATTTGACCCAGCAGTGCAGAGTTTGCGATCGCGTGATTTAGAACAACCAATTAAAGATACAATCGCTTCAGGCAAACCCTTCTTAGGTATCTGTTTAGGGCTGCAAATTCTGTTTGAATCGAGTGCGGAAGGTAATCAACCAGGACTAGGAATTATCAAAGGAAAAGTGCGGCGGTTTGTTTCCGAACCAGGAATTACCATTCCCCACATGGGTTGGAATCAGTTGGAATTAACCCAACCAAAAAGCATTTTGTGGGAGCATTTGCCACCCCAACCTTGGGTATATTTTGTGCATTCCTACTATGTTGACCCAGTTGAGCCTCAAGTTCGTGCTGCAACTGTTACTCACGGTACGCAAACCGTTACGGCAGCTATTGCTCATGAAAACCTGATGGCAGTACAATTTCATCCAGAAAAATCGTCAAATATTGGGCTGCAAATCCTGTCTAATTTTGTCTCCCAAGTACGGGAAAAAATTGCTGCATAATATTAGTTTGTCAGTCGTCAGTTGTCACTTGTCAGTAGACTAATGATTAATAACTAATGATTAATGACTAATGACCATTGACCAATGAGTCTAAAAATTTACGGGAATCGCCAAATTAAAACTTTACCAGGGCAAGAAACCAGACCCACCACTGGGAGGGTGAGGGAAGCTGTTTTTAATATTTGGCAGGGAGAAATAGAAGGGTGTCGCTGGCTAGATTTGTGCGCCGGTAACGGTTCAATGGGTGCAGAGGCTTTGTGTCGAGGTGCTAGCTTGGTGGTCGGAATTGAAAAATCAAGTCGAGCCTGTGCAATTATCCAAGAAAACTGGCAGCGCATAGCCAATGACGAACAAAAATGGCGAGTATTGCGCGGAGATGTCATTCAGCAGTTAAAAAACTTATCAGGGCAGCAATTCGACAGAATTTATTTTGACCCGCCCTATGCTAGTGGATTATATCAGCCAGTGCTAGAGGCGATCGCTCTTTATCAATTATTAGATCCAAGTGGGGAAATAGCGATCGAACATAATCCCCAAGGATGGGTAGATATATTAATTCCTAACTGGGAAATTTGCCGCCAGAAAGTCTACGGTAACACGGCGCTTACTTTTTATCGAAGTGAGGAATTAGGGGGGTAGGGATTGGGGATTGGGGATTGGGGAGATGAGGAAGAATTTTTATCTACTTTATTCCTCATACTCCCCACCCGGTAGCTAAGGCGCTTTAGCACTCAGCACTCCAATACTCAACCACCCAACTCATTGGGGCGCTTGTATTGCTTATAGGCGGCGTAGAACAGCCCAGAGAGGGTGACAACAATCAAACCAAGAACGATGCCTGAAAGTAGGGGTTCAACCACTTTAAAATCTCCTGTTACGATTATTCATTATTTATTTCCCGTCTTTGATTTTACCAAATTGCGGATGAATCCCGCTTCCTACAGTATTTTTAGGCGACCCCTGGAGAGAAAAAAACTGTAGTTCATGCTTGCAGACATCATCAAGAACTTTTAAGCTATGTGTAGGAAATGAAAAATTTGAGTAAACCTAGACTTTTACAGCACACCTTTTGGATAACCAGATTACTAAACCTGAAATTCTGATTCAGCGTATCGCTTTAGTGGCGCTAGTGATACTGCTAGCAATCCCTTTGGGCTTTTTTGGTGTTCAGTTGGTGAAAGCCTCTGACCCTTATGTTAAGAGTGTTCTTGCCATGAAAGGAGACCCAATACAGGGACACGCTATTTTTCAAATAAATTGTGCTGGTTGTCATGGTTTAGAAGCGGATGGCCGAGTAGGCCCCAGCTTACAAGCAGTTTCTAAGCGTAAGTCCAAGTATGGGCTAATTCACCAAGTTATTAGCGGTGATACACCACCAATGCCAAAATTTCAGCCCAACAGCCAAGAAATGGCAGACCTTTTAAGCTTTTTGGAGACTTTATAGCTCAATCAAGTTTAGATGCGCGCAGACCTAAAACCCCGATTTCTCGAAGAAATTGGGGTTTTCTGTATCATTAACGTGAATTCGACGAAACCTAACCCCAACCCCTTCCCTTGTAGGGAAGGGGCTGAAAATCTATAATTGAGTACCAAATAATCAAGGTTTTAAGCCTCTCTCCGCGTCGGGGAGAGGTACTCTACGAGAAGCGCTCCGCGCTATGGAGAGGGGTTCTTCCGAATTTATCGAACTCACGTATCATTAAAATTTATTACGACGAATTAATGATTCTAATTCGCTTGCCTGACTATCAATTACCCCAATGATGGGGCTGTCAAGGGTATATTTTGTCAAGAGTTGCGATCGCTCTATTTTTAAAGTATCTATTTTCTCATAGGCCGCATTCGCTATCAGGTTTTTTACTACCCTTTGGTCTACTTGTGGTTGTGTGTTTGCTAGTTGCTTATACAAATCCTGAAGTTGAGCATCAAAATTTTTCACTGTAGGGTGTTGAGACTGGAGTCTAGCTAAATTTAATGCCCGTTCAACTTCTGTTTTAGCAATTGTGCGTAAAATATTACCAGTAGTGGTTTTGGGTACTGTTACAGCTACACCCATACTTGATAGCTCATTTCTGACTTGATCCAACATCTGTTGATATCTGGTATCCATCATCCCAGTGTCAAAAACACCATCCGTGTATTGCTGTAAGAGTTTTTCTGCTATCTTATAGTCAGCGATCGCACTTTCTTTATTCCCCAAATCTTTGTAAAGATTTGCTCTAAATAAGTATTCTTCAGCATTCAAGCTACTGTTATTACCAATTAATTGAGTTAAATCGGAAATTGCTTTCTGTTTTTCACCCAACTTTTCATAAGCTCTAGCTCTATTCCAATATGCAGCACTACTCAAACCCAATCTACCCGTATTTTGCCTAATCACTTCGGTATAGTCTGTCACGGCTGCCTGATAATTTCCCATTGCAGCGTAAGCATTTGCACGATGATAGTATGGTTTTTCAGCTTGGGGATTAAGTTTAATCGCTTGGGTGAAAGCAGCAACCGCCGCCGACAAATCTTTTTTACAGTCTTGCTGAAAGTGTCCCATACCTAAGAAATGATCTACAGAATTAACATTAGGTGGGATCGGCATTTGGCAATCAGGAGAGAGACCAGAATCTGGTGTTTGTGCCAATACTAAAGGTATCGAAAAGCCCAGCAGCAAAACAGCAGACAATGTATAGGTGATTGAGGTGAATTTCATACTTGTCAAAGTATAGAAGTATTTTTCCTGAGGGTTGTTGAGTGTTGTGATCTACATCTATCACTACACCCCTACAGGACTAATTTAACGGTGACCGCGATTGATTTGCCATAAGAATAGGTCGAGGATTATCATTGATGTCTTTTAGCTAAAAGCAAATGTACTACTTACAGACAAATACGGATGATTTTCGTTAAAACTTTACATAAATTGCGTACTGTTGCTATTAATATTTTAAAGCCATAGAAGAATGTCACACCGTTACTCCTATGCGGGAACTAACTCAGCATCTATCAACCCCAGAGAGCCAAACCCAACAGATAATGACTGAAGTGCTGCAAATCGGCAACCGTACTATTCAAGCTAGTGAACTCATTCCCTTACTGGCTAATTATCAACTTCTACCGCAATTATTACGGGAGTTAATTATCGATGAGGCAATAGCAGCAGTAGAGTGTAAGCCTGAGGAGTTAGCCCAAGCTAAACAAAGGTTTTACGCCGATAAGCAGTTAGCTCAAGAAACAGACATTCAAGCATGGCTGGTACAACAAGGTTTGAGTGCCGAACAACTAGACAATATTATTGTTCGCAAAATCAAGCTAGAAAAGTACAAGCAAGCCACATGGGGAGCAAAACTGGAATCTTATTTTTTCCAGTTAAAAGCGAAATTAGATAAAGTAATTTACTCTCTACTACGAACTCAAGACCCAGGACTGGCACAGGAACTCTATTTTCGCCTACAAGCAAAAGAACAATCCTTCGCAGAAGTAGCACAAAAATACTCCCAAGGCCCAGAATCTCAAACCGGTGGATTAGTCGGGCCAGTGGAGCAGAGTTCACTACATCCGGCAATGGTACAACTACTTTCTAATTGCCAACCAGGACAAATCTCACCTCCATCTCGGATTGCTGAGTGGTATGTCATTGTGCGAGTGGAAAAGTTTATTCCCGCCCAATTAGATGAACCAATGAAAGCACGCCTACTCAATGAATTATTTGAGGGTTGGATGCAGGAACAGCAAAGGCAAGTAAATATAATTCCATCCGCTTAATTCTAGGGTAATTTTAGTTCTGACTTACTTGGAAACCCCATGTTGTTTAAACCATGCTTGGAGGCGTTTCCAGCCGTCTTGAGCTTCTTTTTCTCTGTAAGAAGGACGATAATCGGCAAAAAAGGCGTGGGGTGCATCAGGATACACAACAATTTCCGATTTACTAGTGCTGGATTTTAAGCGCTCGCGCATTTGCTCTACTGTATCTAATGGAATGCCTGTATCCTTTCCTCCATACAATCCCAGCACTGGAACTGTCAAATTAGGGGCGATATCTACAGGATGTTTCGGGGTTAATTCTGTAGAATTGCCCACCAATCGACCATACCAAGCGACACCTGCCTTAACTTTGGGGTTGTGTGCTGAGTATAACCAGGTAATCCGACCACCCCAACAAAAGCCTGTAATGGTTAATTGATCAGCATTACCCTTGGATGATTTGACAGCCCAAGCAACGGTAGCATCCAGATCAGAAAATACCTGAGCATCTGGCACTTTTGCCACCACCTGGCGAATTTCATCGATATTACTTAACTTCGAGACATCACCTTGACGAGCAAATAACTCTGGTGCGATCGCTAAATATCCCAACTTGGCAAAACGACGACAGATATCTTGAATGTGTTCATGTACACCGAAGATTTCTTGAATCACCAACACAATCGGAAAATTCTCACCAGTAGCAGGTAATGCTCTGTAAGCTGGAATTTCACCATCTTTGACGGGAATTTTCACCGCACCTGCAACTAATCCTTGTGTATCAGTAGTAATCACTTGGGCTGAAATTGGTTTGACGGCTAAAGCAAAGCCAGTTGTTAAAGTAGCCGTAGCGATAAATTGGCGACGGGTGATCTGTTTCATCGTCTATACCTTGAATTATTGGGGTTCAGTTTTATTTGCTCAGAAAATGTAAAGTTTTGTCAACTTCCTTTAAGTATAGTTCTATTTAAAAATACTTTTAGATTGACTAAATATTAGATTAACTTAACGTGAGTTCGATAAATTCGGAAGAACCCCTCTCCATAGCGCGGAGCGCTTCTCGTAGAGTACCTCTCCCCGACGCGGGGAGAGGCTTAAAACCCTGATTATTTGGTACTCAGTTATAGATTTTCAGCCCCTTCCCTACAAGGGAAGGGGTTGGGGTTAGGTTCCGTCGAATTCACGTTAACTTAATGCTAAAGACTTAAATTTTACTTAGTATAGTGCGATCGCGCCTTCTCAATTACAGCCAGCCAGTCATCCGTAAATGGGTTAAGCCCGAATTGCGGAAAAAAATTTCCTGGCGCAAGTAAAATTGCAAGATGTATGTTATTCTTTACATATAAGGAATCAAAAGCGTAAAGCTTAACAGGTCGATTCTGGCATAGATATTGACCCCCCAGTGCTTATGTTGTTGTAGTAGAAGAATCAAATCCTGTGAGTTAGCCAATCATTTGGTGAACTGATGACCTGACTTCACAAATTTCTGGAGGTATTTGTGGGGTATTTGGATCTGTGACAGTTTGAAAGTATGTGGAGAACTTGCATCTGTTTGCAGTTCATCAATCTGATTGGATTCAAAAGCATTATCACCAAAACCACATTCTGCACCTTGTGGTGCGGTAGATGCAGGAGATAACACACTGGAAACTTTTGCTACTGATAACATCTGCCAATCAATTTTATGTTAACTCTCAAAAGTAATGTTCCGCCTTGATTGCGTGAGGTTCTATAGCAAAAGAACCACAGTGTTTGAGAGTAAAACCTATGAAATAAATTTGATCCGTGGTTATTATGCTGTTTGTTTGTAAGTGAAATAATGCAGGTGGAATTGCAGTTTGCACTCCATCTGCCATTTATTTTCTACAGAACTATTACTTCTCCTTAAATCGTTATCACTCATCGTTTACCAATTTTGAGGTACTGATTCATGGGCGTATCTATGCAATTGAGCAATAATCTGGTTTTATTTGACGATAACGATCGCCTATCAGTGAGATTATACGCTGCTAGTAGCTTAAAAGCTGTTCTCTCGGAAATTTCCCAAGCGTTTACGAGGAAATACAAGATTCCCATAAAACTAGAGTTTGATGATGCTGAGTTGCTTCGGGAACGTCTTCTAACTGGTGAGAGGGCCGATATATTTGCTGCGGATGATCTGCAAAATCCCAGTGTATTAATGCAAGCTAATAAAAGTAGCCCTGTCGTAAATTTTACTAGTAATAGAATATGTGCGATCGCTAAACCAGGGATAATTATTAATTCAGATACTTTATTAGATTTGATGTTATCCTCTGAAATCAGATTAAGGACATCAACACCTCATCCCAACCTTTTTGAAGACTATACACAAGCAGTTTTTCATAAAGCTGAAAAGTTACGAGCAGGGAGCTTTGACAAATTAAATAGTAAAGCTTTGCGTTTGGGAAGCGGAAGTAACTATCCTATTATCTCAGAGAGAAGAAACAAGTTTGTTTACTTTATTCTAGAAACACAACAAGTAGATATATTTTTAAGCTATTATACTAACGCTCGACTAGCACATTTAGAGGCACCAGATTTACAGATAATAAACCTACCTAAAAAGTTATGTTTTTATGTCAATTATGGTATGACTATTATCAACAAATCTCATAGCGCTGCGGTTATGCTGGCTATGTATATACTTTCTCAAGATGGGCAAGAAATTTTAGCTAAATATGGGTTTTCTATATCTGTTATGAGATGAAACTTCTCATGTTAAACATATTTCGTTTTTGGAATGTATGTTACCTTGTGCAACATATATTATGAGCTTTACAGTATTTTAAAGCTTATAAACAGCAGGTCTTATATATACTAGATTTCACATCGCTTTAATTTATTTTTTCTACACAAATCTACTCTTCGCCAGTGTTGTTGTGCAGGGTGTATCAGATATAAACAATCTATATTTAGATTACATTTGACCCGTCTGATGCACCCTACGAATATGCCAGTTGCGTAAATAGTGATGGATTTTTATACCAATTCTCTATAAAGTTGCGCCGAATAAATAATGTAGAGACGTTGCATGCAACGTCTCTACAGTACAGAATAAAGTGCATCTATGGCTATGCCAGAAAAGCTACATCAATAAACGATATTACTACATAAATATGCTCTTGATTGGTCTTGAATTTATAACTAAAACTCTTAGCAATAATCTTTAAAAATCTATTTATCCAATAAATTTAAATCACCTAAATTATCGGCTTTGCAAGAGGATATATGGGCTAAATCTATTAGTTTTTTTTAGCGATTAGTATTGCTTTTAAATTACTATACAGACCTGTCTTTATAAGTTATAAGTCTCGATTTATATGGATAATGATTTATGTTTTTGTCATCCAAAATACTGTTTAATAATTAGAAGAATTGTTAATCTTTAGAAAGACAAAAGAAAAAGATTTCTTCTTGAGGCGGTCATCGATTAAAGGCAAGAAGAAAGAAAGAGAAATCAGCCAAGGAGAATAAAGGAATGCCACTAAAACTATTAAAGTGCGACGAAACAATCCCAGAAAGGGAGAAGCACGTATACATCAAAGAAAAAGGCGAAGACACCACCCAATTTCTGCCCCTATCCAACATTGAAACCATCCCCGGTTCCCTCTCAGAACGCGGATGTAGCTATTGCGGAGCTAAACTGGTAATTGGTGGCGTACTCAAAGACACCATCCAAATGATACACGGCCCCATCGGTTGCGCCTACGACACCTGGCACACCAAACGTTATCCTAGCGACAACGGTAACTTTCAACTAAAATACGTCTGGTCATCAGACATGAAAGAATCCCACGTCGTCTTCGGTGGAGAAAAACAACTAGGCAAATCCATCAGAGAAGCCTTCAAAGAATTCCCCGACATCAAACGGATGATAGTCTACACCACCTGCGCCACAGCCTTGATTGGTGACGACATCAAAGCCGTAGTCAAAAGCGCACAGCAAGAACTCGGTGACGTAGACATCTTCTGTGTAGAATGTCCCGGATTTGCAGGTGTGAGCCAATCCAAAGGACACCACGTATTAAACATCGCCTGGATTAACGAAAAAGTCGGCACATTAGAGCCAGAAATCACCTCACCCTACACCATCAACGTTATCGGTGACTACAACATCCAAGGTGACACCTTCGTACTAGAAAAGTACATGGAAAAAATGGGCATTCAAATCATCGCCCATTTTACCGGCAATGGTACTTATGACTCATTACGGGGGATGCACAGAGCGCAACTCAACGTTACCAACTGTGCGCGTTCAGCAGGATACATCGCCAACGAACTCAAAAAGAGATATGGCATACCCCGGATAGACGTAGACACCTGGGGTTTTGACTATTGCCAAGAAGCACTACGGAAAATTGGTGCATTCTTTGGCATTGAAGACCGAGCCGAAGCCGTCATTGCTGAAGAAGTCGCCAAATACCAAGACAAAATGAATTGGTACAAAGAACGACTCAAAGGCAAAAAGGTGTGTATTTGGACAGGTGGCCCTAGACTGTGGCACTGGACAAAAGCATTGGAAGATGACTTAGGAATGCAAGTTGTCTCCATGTCTTCCAAGTTCGGACACCAAGAAGACTTTGAGAAAGTCATTGCCAGAGGTCAAGAAGGCACAATCTATATTGATGATGGTAATGAATTGGAGTTCTTTGAAGTTCTGGAAATGATTCGTCCTGATGTGGTGTTGACTGGGCCACGGGTAGGTGCGTTAGTGAAGAAACTGCACTTGCCTTATGTTAATGGTCACGGTTATCACAATGGGCCATACATGGGCTTTGAGGGTGCTGTGAATATGGCAAGAGATTTGTACAATGCCATTTATTCTCCTTTGATGCAGCTTGCCGGTATTGATGTTCGTGATGATGAACCCAAGAAAGATAATAGCGAGAGCCTAAAACAACAGTCTGAAGAAGTTACAGCCTACATCCAAGAACGGACTGAAGAAATCACAAAATTCATTCAAGAGCGTTGTTTATGGCAGTTCCACTCTCGTTCTTGGGACAGAGAAGAGAACATCAATGGTGTGATTAATAAAGCGATAGCCATTGCTTCAGGAGAAAAGCTAGTTAATGAATCCCCTGCTGAAAAGCTTCATTATGCAGATGCCAAAATCCTTGTACTTGACCTGAAAAAGAAATTCTCATGGTTCGAGAATAGCGATCAGGCACACATCACCGCAGTACTGGAGTTAGTTAAGCAAAAGCTGATCGGTATTGCGATCACTGGTTCTCGGAATGGTGAATTGCATCACTCTCTCTATTAAAGTAATTAGGCGTTGCTGAATCCAGGTATGAATCTGGCACAGATACGTTACAAGCGCAAACAAAGATTTTTGATTTTAATTCAGCAACGCTAGAAATTGGTAGTTCTCTTGCATCTCCTAGCAATTTCTCTCTCCCCAAGCCGTTCGCACACTCAAACACCAAGACTTACGAGGCGATCGCCTTAATTCTCGTTGCGAGTACGTAAGTCTTCATTCACCTGGAACTCAGAACTGCAAAATTTAGGCGGAATTCGATTCAAATATCGGTTCTGAGTTCTATTTACCCCACATTTCACCCTATTTTGGAGGCAATTTAGATGACTTTAGCTGTAAGTAAGAAAGAACGTGCTGGGGTAATCAATCCCATTTTTACCTGTCAGCCTGCGGGTGCTGAATATGCAACCATCGGTGTTAAAGACTGTATCCCCTTGGTGCATGGTGGACAAGGTTGCAGTATGTTTGTCCGCTTGATTTTTGCCCAGCACTTGAAAGAAAACTTTGATATTGCATCTTCTTCACTCCATGAAGCTAGTGCGGTGTTCGGTGGGATGCCACGGATCGAAGAAGGTGTGAAAACAATCGTAGCACGCTATCCTGATGTCCGTTTGATCCCCATTATTACCACTTGTTCTACTGAAACCATCGGGGATGACGTAGAAGGTACAATCAACAAAGTCAACAAGTTCTTAAAGAAAGAGTATCCAAATCGGGAAGTGAAGTTGATTCCTGTACATACTCCTAGTTACCGTGGTAGTCAGGTAACAGGATATGATGCTGGGGTACAGTCTTTGGTGACTAACTTAGCCAAGAAAGGTGAACCAAACGGTAAATTGAACATCATTACCGGTTGGGTGAACCCTGGTGATGTGACTGAAGTTAAGCACATCCTCAGCGAAATGGGCGTTGATGCCAATATCTTATTAGATACTGAAACCTTCAATGCTCCCACCATGCCAGATAAGAACAGCTTTACCTTTGGTAATACTACCATTGAAGATATTGCTGGTTCTGCCAATGCTGTGGGAACGATCGCTCTGTGCAAGTATGAAGGTGGTAACGCTGCTAAATTCTTACAAGAGCAATTTGACGTTCCTGCGATCGTTGGGCCTACACCAATTGGGATCAAGAATACTGACGCTTGGCTACAAAATATCAAGAAACTAACCGGTAAGCCAATACCAGAATCCTTGGTAGTAGAACGGGGTAAAGCAATTGACTCCTTGGCTGACTTAGCTCATATGTACTTTGCTAACAAGCGTGTAGCTATTTACGGCGACCCCGATTTAGTAATTGGCTTGGCTGAGTTCTGCTTAGAAGTTGAATTAGAGCCAGTATTGCTGTTGTTGGGTGATGATAACCAAGCTGCTTCCAAAGACCCCAGACTAGCTGAGTTAGCTAAGAGAGCAAACCACGCTGAGTATGACATTGATGTTATCTGGAATGCTGACTTGTGGGAACTGGAAAGCCGCGTGAAAGAAAAAGGCGATATCGATTTGATTTTGGGTCATTCCAAAGGTCGGTATATTGCGATCGATAATCAAATTCCAATGGTACGTGTAGGCTTCCCCACCTTTGACCGTGCAGGTTTATGGAAAAACCCTGTGATTGGTTATCGCGGTGCGGAATGGTTGGGAGATGCGATCGCTAACGCTATGTTTGCAGACATGGAATACAAGCATGACCGTGAGTGGATCTTAAACGTTTGGTAAGAAGTTTCTAAACGCAGAGGAACGCTGAGTACTACGCAGAGGAACGCAGAGTTTTAAATAAATTCGGCGTTGCTGATTAGTGGGATGATTTTTGTCTCACGCAAAGGCGCAAAGACGCAAAGAATCAATATTCTGCTTTGTACAAAAGTCTCAATTCATCCCGCATTTATGCAACGCCATAAATTCCTCTGCGTTTTTATAGAACATGGGAGAGAGGAATTATGGCAGGGAAAATTGATGCGAATGTTGTATTTTACGGGCATTTAAGTGAACTGTATCAACTGGCAAAGGAGGGTAAGATTAAAACTACTTTACAGGGTAGTCATACTCGACCTTGTAAATTTTGGACTGCAACCAAGATTTTAAGTGGGATTAAGGATGCGATCGTCATTTCTCATGGGCCGAGTGGCTGTGCTTATGGGGTGAAGCGGGCATATAAACTCACCAATAGCCGTAACAGTGGTTCTCCTTATGAACCTGTTGTTACTACTAATATGAGTGAGAAAGCGGTAATTTTTGGTGGGGAAAAGGAATTACGCGGTGCGATTCTGGAAGTAGATCAAAAATATCATCCTGATGCGATCGTTGTTGCTACCAGTTGCGCGTCTGGGATTATTGGCGATTGTGTAGATGAAGTAGTGGGTAAAGCTCGTAGTGAAATCGACGCAGAAATCATGACGATACACTGTGAGGGATTCGCAGGGGAGTATCGTAGTGGGTTTGATATTGTCTTCCGCCAAATTGTAGACTTTATGGAGCCGCCCACCCCAGAACGCCAAGCACAATTAGCTGATTCTGTCAATATTGTGGGCGCGAAGATGGGGCCAGAAAGGACGGAAGTAGAAGGAGATGTGAAGGAACTAAAACGACTAATTAAAGGGATGGGTGCGAGAGTTCACAGCGTGATTGCAGGGGACTGCACATTAGAAGAACTCAAACAAGCACCAAGCGCAGCCGTTAACTGTACCTTATGTTTGGATCTGGGCTATACCATCGGTAAAGCCATGTCAGA
Source organism: Anabaena sp. CCY 9910 (assembly GCF_963920875.1). Taxonomy (NCBI): domain Bacteria; kingdom Bacillati; phylum Cyanobacteriota; class Cyanophyceae; order Nostocales; family Nostocaceae; genus Anabaena; species Anabaena sp. CCY 9910. The sequence goes on from NZ_CAWUDJ010000068.1 coordinate 18,164, forward strand.
TAGATTCGGTACACCTTTAAATTCCACAATTCTGCCCTATGGTATTAGTGCTACAGAAAAATGGTTGCGCGGGGCAGCAAAATATTTAAAGATGGAAGCACAAGCAGAAGCCCTAATGGAACGGGAATATGCAGCCATCAAAACAGAATTTGAAGCAGCCAAGAAATATATCGAAGGTAAGTTAGCCATTATCGAAGGACATGACGCTATCAAGTGCTTGTCTATCGCCCATATGTTGGAACGCGATTTTGGAATGCGTGCTGTTATTTATAACTTCCATCCCTGGAGTACAGAAGCACGGGAAACCAGCGTAGATTACCTATTAGAAACAGGGTTAGACCCAGAAATTTTGATTACCAAGGGGACTTTAGCTTTTGGTAAGTATGAATCAATGAAACAAACTGAGGATGAATTACTAGAATTTATCGGTGGTTTAGATGCGGATTCTGTAGTTTACTTCGGTTCTTCCTTGAGTTTCCCCCATATTCCTGTTGTGGATTTAAACGCCATCTTAAATCGCCCTAGATTTGGCTATCGCGGAGCTTTAAAGGTGGCTAAGTGTATTAAAACCGCCCTTGAATATGGTTTTAGACCCCGCAGTTCCCTAACCAAGCAAATGGTATTCCCGAAAAACTCAGGTTTAGCATCTGCTCAATCACTCACCGGCAAATTAGCCCAAGACTTGCCAGATTGCACTGTATATGCAGGTAAGAAGCGGGGCAAATGTTTTAACGAGTAATAATTCAGCCGATTTTACCTTATATGCAAAGAAGAGAACAGGAAAATGCCCTCAGCAATAACAAGTGAAAACTCCCAAAAACTCAATGTCATACCCTCTCACACAGAGCCACTAACCTTTGATAATTGTGACCACAGCAAAGATCCGATTGTTGGCTGTGCATTGGAAGGTATTGCCAACATGGTTGCGGGGATTAAAGATGTCAGTATTGTGATTCACTCTCCCCAAGGTTGCGCCTCTACAGTAGCGGCTGGCTATGATAACCATGAGGTTGATTTCACTAAGCGCAAAGTTGGTTGTACGCGCCTTTTTGAGTCAGATATTGTCATGGGTGCATCTGATAAACTCAAAGGTTTGATTAGAGAGGCTGATCAATCTTTCAACCCAAAAGTAATGTTTGTCGTTGGTACTTGCGCCGCAGATATTATCGGCGAAGATATTCAAGGACTATGCAACAATATTCAGCCAGAAATCAATGCCAAGCTTGTACCTCTGCTGGCTGGTGGTTTTCGCGGTAATGCTTACGATGGCTTGGAAATGGGGTTAGAAGCTTTACTTCCTTTCATCCACAAAAGAAAGAAGCGACGCGGCGGTAAAAAACCCAGAATTGTCAATATTATTGCACCCCAAGCAAATGTCAATCCTACCTGGTGGGCTGACTTGGAATGGGTGAAGCAGACTTTAAAATCTTTGAGAATTAAGGTACAGACAGTAATTTCTCACGGTACTTCCTTTGAAGAATTGGAACAAGCGGGTAACGCAACCGCCAATATTGTTCTCAGTCATGATGTGGGGTACAAATTTGCGCGGAAAATGCAGCAAACCCATGATATTCCGCTAATTCTGGATGATATACCTTTACCCATTGGTGTGCAGAATACTACGCGCTGGTTGAAGGCTTTAGCAGCTCATTTCAAAATAGACGAAACAAGAGTAGAACCACTCATCAAAGAAGGTGAAAACAAAGTTGTCGAGACGCTTCGCAAACGCGCATTGATGATTATTCCCCGATATCGTAATTGTAGAATTGCTGTGTCTGCGGATGGAACGATGGGTATTGGGTTGGTAAGAATGCTGTTTGAAGAGTTGGAAATGATTCCAGAGGTGTTGTTGTTCCGTTCAGAAATGCGCGAATCTCGTTCAATTTTGGAGCGAGAATTACAAAGTATGGGAATATCTCCCCGTGTAGTATTTTCTGCTGATGGGTATCAGATTAAACAAGCCTTGGCTGATGTTGATACTGATGCTGTGATTGGCTCGGCATGGGAAAAATACATGGCGGAGGAATTGGGAATTAAAATTGCTTTTGATGTATTTAGTCCAACTAACAGAGAGACTTACCTTGATAGACCATATTTTGGCTATCAAGGTATGATTAACATGATGGAAGTCATTGCTAACGATTGGGAAAGGGCTTTTCGTTCCAAGCATATTAATTGGACTTAGATGGAGTGCGATCGCTCTTCGGGAATCATGAGGGCGATCGCTTTATAATAGAATATGAAAAACCAACCTCCACTATGTAAAAAATATGACACATTCTTCACCCGAAAGAATAGTGAGACGTGGAAGAGTATTCCCCGAAATTCAGTGGACAGAAGCTCAAAAAGCCCAAGATAGAGCTAGAAGACAAGCATTTTATGAGCGTTGTTGGGTAATTTTTGAGCGTTTGAAACCAGAAATACTAGATAAATATTCTGGCTGGTACATTGCCATTGAGCCGGATAGCGGTGATTATTTTATTGATCAGGATCAAGAAGTAGCTAGTAAAATGGCTAGAGAAAAACACCCTCAAGTGATTCATCATATTTTTGGCATTAACGAAACAGGTGTTAGTGGCAGAATATGATTGAGGGAAGATTTGGAGACAAAGGCCAAGTTTACTTTGAAATAGATTTAATTGGTGAGGATGGCTTGAGTTTTCCTGTAGAAACAATGTTAGATACAGGATTCACTGAGTTTTTAGCCATGAACAAGCAAGATGTACAAAGTCTTGATTGGTCTTTTTTGCGGCAGAATAAATTGAGAACTGCTCAAGGAGAAACTGATTTTGATGTTTATAGCGGTAGAGTCATCATAGATAATCAAGAATGGGAAATTCCTGTATTTGCTGGAGATGAAATACAGGAAATTTTATTAGGTTCTCGATGGTTGAAATCATTTATTTTAGTTGCTGATTATAATCAAAATAGAGTGACATTCTTTTCCCCATAGATAATCCTCACTTTTCCTCTCAACTTCCTATTCCGAAGTACAATGATTGTGAACACCATTGATTAGTTAGGGTTGGCGATCGCCATTATCATGAGCAAAGCCAGAATTCTCGACCCATCTGAGAGCTATACTTTCAGCAAATACGCCGAATTAGCCTATGATAGTGCTGATATCCTAGCTGAATTTGGTGTTACCCTCAACAATACTTCACTCCAACTTCCACAGCAGTTACCAATAGATCCTGAACCACTGAGAATAGAATTACAAGAAAATCTGACTTTGGTAGATCCTGTTTCTGAGATAGCTAGACGTGAAGCACTGATATTTCCAATTCTCAAAACAATTTGTAAATTTGTTAAAGTACCACTCAAAATTGAATATCCTGTACGAGTAAATAATTGGCTTAGGGGCAGTTTTGATTATTTTATTCCTACTGCACAAAACTTATTAGTAATTGAAGCCAAAAATGCTGATTTAGCAAGAGGTTTTACACAATTGGCGGTAGAATTAATTGCTCTCGATCAATGGACTGATTCTACCGTTCCAATGCTCTATGGTACTGTGACAACGGGTGATACTTGGAAATTTGGCGTTTTTCAGCGTCAAGAAAAAATAGTTCACAAAGATATCAATACCTACGCTGTCCCTAGCGATTTGAATTTAGTGCTTTCTGCTCTGTTTGGTATCAGTTTAAGTTAGAAATATCGAATTTAGACATGAACAATTTAATTTTATGTCGAAGATTTGCCTTTTATTTTAATCTAGGCGATCAGCTACGCTGGGCGGTTACGCCATCGCTTCCACGGTCACAGTCTCAAATGCGATCTCTCTTTTGGTTAATGCTGGCAAGGAAAAACTAATACCAATTTGAAAAAAGAATGCGACAGATGGTAAATATAGACAGAAGTAGCATT
>NZ_CAWUDJ010000069.1:0-21663 GCF_963920875.1 Anabaena sp. CCY 9910
CACCCTGATAACTAACTCCCCTAGCTGGCTAACACCGACTGGGGGCTTTTTTTATATTTAGCAATCAGTAACTTCATTGATCATAAGATTGTTGAAAATATACTGATTGCTGATGCAAAACCGATTATTTTGATGAACGTACCCTAATAAATAACTCTCCCCAGTGGCTGCCACTTGTAAGGGCTTTTTTTGTGAAAAAAAGCAACTTCATTTGTGACAATTTCATCCGGAACATCCTGTTGAATCAGAGAACAATTAATTGGTAGATGCACCCTGATAACTAACTCCCCTAGCTGGCTGCCACCACTAGGGGTTTTTTATTGGAAATGAACCACAGCACACCTTTGATGCAATTTATCCGGAAGACTGTAATTCAAAATAGAACAATTAATTGGTAGATGCACCTCGATAACTAACTCCCTAGTTTGGTTAATACTAACTGGTGATTGGTAGATGCACCTTGATAACTAACTCCCCTGTTTGGTTAATAGTAGGTAGGAGCTTTTTTCATCAACCTTTAGGTTGCTTGCCCTATGGATTGGTAGTTGCTTAGGGCTACAGTTTAGCTCAAGATTGGAGTTATATTCTAGCGCGGATGGAGTACTATTGCGATGAATGTCACCATCTTTTAACTAGAATTTCTTGAGTCTTAGGAATTATAACTTACTTTCGCTATTTTTAAATAAAATAAGTAATCTAAAAAAATGCTACCCTTTTGATCACTTATTTTGCGACTGCGATCGCTCTGGAATTTGATAGAAAATACCCTATTTGAGTGATGCGTTGGTATACTCTACCATCAATCCAGTTGATTTCTATATATTAGTTCACAAGTAGTGATGATTTTTGTGCAGAGAGAGCATATCTCAGCACTCATGTCTAGATTCTCTCAAAATTTTAATTTTTCTCTAGAAATTTTACTTTTACACCTGTAACAGTTTAATGTCTGTAGCCTAAGCGCTATGCTGAATAATATTAGCTAGATCAACAAGAGACACAGAGCTACATGAGTTTAGCTGTCATTAAGTTTTCCTCCGAAGAGTGCGGCATCTGCCACAAAATGGCTTTCTATGACCAAAAAGTGGCTGAAGAACTGGGCTTACAATTTATTGATGTCAAAATGCAGGATACGGCGGCTTATCGTAAGTATCGCAAGATTTTGCTGACTCAGTATCCCGATAAATCCGAAATGGGATGGCCTACTTATATTATTTGCGAGTCTTCCGAAGGAGAATTCAATATTATCGGTGAAGTTAAAGGAGGTCATCCCAAAGGTGAATTTAGAACTCGCTTACAGCAGGTTCTTGATTCTAGTAGTAGTTAGGGGTGTAGGGGTTTAGGGGGGTAAGGGTGTAGGGGAAATGAGAGGGGTGAGGAAGATACTTCACTCAGCACTCATTACTCATCACTTAGAACTTCAAAAGATTTTACTTCTAGGACAGGGCCAATCATGGCGATAGTCATGACATCTTCGCGTACTTGTCCTTTTACCTTGGCTTTTTGTCCAGCCTTGAGTAATTCTTTGTCTGCGCCTCTGAGAATTTCGTAAGTAACGCCGTCGTCTGAGACTAACGCCCATGCGCCAGTACCAAGATTACGGCGCTCGATTTTGCCTGTGACTGTGATACTCATAAAAGTTGGGGATTGGGGAATAGGGGAAATGAGGAGGGTAAGAGGGCATAGTACTTGTCTACTTTCTTACCCCACTCCTTTCTACGCTGTTTTCTCTTCGTTCTTCAATGCTAAACGAGCGAGTGCATAACAGAGTAAGGCATTGATAATGAGGAATATACGCGCTAAGTTCACATCATTGAAGCCCCAAACTGTTGGGTCTAAAACTGCACTGACGGTTAAACAAGCCGCTACACCTAAAGTTGAACCGATGGCAAACCATTTCCCACTAGGATGACCTAATAGTAAAGCTATTAACAAAATCGGAATCAACACACTGGCAAACACGGGGTTTAAAGCACTGCTTCCCTGTAAAGTGTTACCTAATTCGGGAATGGAACTACCCAAAACTCGGAATGGCCATTGGGGTAGGTCAAAAATATAGATTCCTTTGAGGAAGAATAGACCAGAACTACCAAAAATCAAGCCACTGGATAAAGACCAACTCCAAGGGAAGGGGAGGTAAACCCGTAAAAACCAAGCTAATAGGTAGGAACCAACCACCATTAAGATTTTGGGTAATAGGGCTACAGCACCACCATCAAACCAGAAACGGGGGTTGAGATAGCCGTTATCTCGCAACCAACGGAAGAAATCTTGGAAGCTGATTTGTCCTTGGGCTGCTAATTTAACTGCGGCTTCGGCGTTGAGTTGTCCAGCACCGTAGTAGTTCAAGCCATCGTCTTGAATTACCCGTGCTGACTGTTTGAGTACTTCTAAAATTGCGTCTGGTTCTTTTACACCACTAGCTTTAATTAAAGCAGCGACACCAGCAACGTGGGGTGCAGCCATACTTGTTCCTTGGAGTCCCAGGAACACGCCTTCGCCTTGTTCGTTGATAGTTTCTTGCAGAATTGCACCTGCATCACTCCCACCAGGGGCAGAAATATCAACGCCAGCACCAAAGTTAGAATAGGGGGCTTTTTCGCCGTCGGGGCCAAAAGCGGAAACACCAATTACATGGGGATAACGGGCGGGGTAGGAAGCAGAACTATCGTTTTCATTACCCGCAGCCGCAATAATGACTACGCCTTTGTTATGGGCATAGTTGATAGCATCTTTGAGTAATTGGCTTTCACCACCGCCTCCCAGGCTCATATTAATCACATCTGCGCCTTTGTCAGCAGCAAATTTAATGGCTTCGGCAATATCAGCAACGGTTCCACCACCGTAAGCACTCAATACTTTTAAGGGCATGAGGCTGGCTTCGTAAGCAACTCCAGCTACCCCATATTTATTGTTGGTAGCTTGGGCGACTGTACCGGCGACGTGAGTACCGTGTCCGTTGTCATCTGTGGCTTCTACTCTATCGTTGACAAAATCGTAGCCTTGAACAAATTTGGTTTCTTTTAAGTCACGCACCTGGGTAACACCTGTGTCGATGACTGCTACGGTTACGCCACTACCTTTGGTTTGAGTCCAAGCGCCTTCTACACCAATTTTGTGGAGGTTCCACTGTTTGCTGTAATATTCGTCGTTGGGGCCAATTAAGGAGGGGTTAAACTCTTGCCTTTGTTCGTTTCCTAAGATTTCTCCTAACCAAACTGGTTTGGCTGGTGGAGTCAGCTTATAGACATAATTCGGCTCAATAATTTCTGTGGCTTTAGCAAAGGACGATTTTTGTAACGCTTTGAGTCGCTGGCGATCGCCTTTGATAATATAAACATGATCTTGTTCTGAGAATTTATTATCTAATTGGGGTGTAACGTTGTATTGTTGAGCGATCGCTTGTAAATCCTGTTTGATCACCTCGGCTGGAATATCTTCTCGAAAATCTAACAAAATTGTCTCGAATTCGCCTTTAGCTGCTAGTCCCTGAAAACTCAGGAAACCAAATACAGCAGATACCAGCCCGATGACAAACAAGCACAATAATATAAGTCTTCTCATATCAACTCATCACGCTTTTTGCCAGTTATTGCTCACTACGATAACCTATCTGCGTCCCTGATTGGTGTACTTTGTCATCTACTTAAATGTTTGTAGTTAAATCTTGCACATAGGAGTATTTAAACAATGGAACGTGGTCTTTTCTGGTTGCCACTGTTAATCATCTTTTTCTGGTTAGCTTGGCAAGGCTCAAAAGAATATCAAAAAGTCGAAGCTTATCGTATTTGGGCAGAGCAATTTGATCGGGCTAAATATGATATCTACGCCGTATTGGGTCAAAAAGGTAAGGATATTACTTGGGGTAAACCTACAGCAAAGGGTTTAATTCAACTGCAAACTTTTTCTCTACTTGATGTACAAGAGATTCAACTTGTAGTAAATAATGAAGTCGTAAATTTAGATGCACCACCAGAGAAGGGTCGTTCTATCGAACTCAAGTTTAATTTTGCTGAGTCTGCTAGTTCGGTATTAGTTCCATTTACAGAAATTCCTTTAGCCGCAGAATGGGGTAAGTTTTTGCGGGGGGTCTTACAAAAATTACCAGAGGAACAAAATTAATCATTATATAGTCGTTAATGTAATGGGGAAATTATAAGTTTTTATATTTCTATCTTTGTGGTCTAATTTATCAGTAATCACTGAGCATAATTCAGAAAAATCATCAGGCGATCGCGTAGTTAATATTAAAGCTCATTCACGGCAATGATATATAATTGCAGGGTAATAATTTATGCGAGCCAAGATTCTGGGTTTTGGTATTATTTTCTTTCTGAGTGGTTGCACTACTAATATTGACAGTAACTCTCAAGCAGCAAATAATATTAACGCTAAAATAGAAAACTGTCCCCAGGCACAAGTCGTTTCTTTGCCTGCACCCAATACAAATGAGGGTTTCTACGATAGATTTGATTTTCACATCCGCAATATTGTCGCTGATGGTGACACAGTTAAGTTTCAGACTTTAAAACAGGATTTTGTTTTCTGTCGCGGTAATAATAATTGGACAGTCCAATCTGGGACTTTACCCAAGGAACTACAACCAGAAAATAATTACGCCACATTTGCACAAGAATTGGTAAATCCAAAATTTAAAAATATTGATTTCCAAGGTAAAACATATCAGTATCGAGTCGTTAGACAACCACAGTTCACCTTGGGAGAAAACAATAATATTTCTCGACCGGATGTAACAGACCCCACGAAAGATGCAGTTGTTTTTGAGTTAATTAACCCCAACAATCAAAATACCCAAAGACAAACTTTATATACACTAAAAGATTTACAAGAAATAGCAGTCAAGGCGGGATATTCTGCGGCAGGAAATCAATTAGGCTTCCCTCGAATTACATCTACTAGTGTTTACAATGACCGTATTTGGTGGTCAGTTGCCTTTGAACAAGGCGAGGGCAATAACGGTATTGCTACTATCGTCAGTTATGACCCAAAAACCGATAAATTTAACATCATTCAACCAGAAGCACTGTGGTTTACTCAAATTACTGATTTAGCCATCACTGGCGAACCTAATAACCCTACATTTTGGATGGGTACTAATATTAGTGGTGAAGGAAATCTCTACATTCCATCTCAAGGACTGGTGGCTTATCGCCCAGATTCACAAAATCCTAATAGAGGTTCTTTAACTGCTTACACTGTCAATAACAGCCCAATTGTCGGGGCAATTCCTGACAAACTTAGATTAGAAAATGACAAACTTTGGGTTAGTACTGCCAACGGTGTTTGTCAAGTTAAGTGGGAAACTGCCAATAATCCTGAAAGTTGGAATTGTTGGCGATTTGCCGCAATGGCTAAACTACCCCAGCAACTACCAATTTACAGCGCCCTAACCAATAAAACACCAGCCGCTTCTTTATCTAGCGGGGATGATATTGAGGTTTTATGGTGGAGTCCCGTCAACTATCAGACTCAAAAAGGACGTTATGAGGTGAGATATTCTCCAGGCTTCACTGTGGAGTTAGAAGAAGGCGCAAGTACTTATCAGTTTCCGCGTTCTCTACCGCCAGGAAAACCATCCGTTGATTGGCCTGGTGTTGAGTGGAATTGGAACGGAGAACGTTTTGTACGCGGTTTTGATGAAGTTTCTCTCAATTTATCTGGTGGCGGCCCAAGGGGTATTGGTTCTGGTCAACTGCAACCGGAGGTTCCCATCAATTGGAATACAATGCGCGGTGATTTAGAATTACTCGATTTGTCTGCAAAATCTACCAAGGTAAAATATTACTCTGGTTGGGTAGATGATACTGGGCTAAAGCCTTATCTTACGGTTATACCCCAAACTAGACCCCAAAACCCTCAACCAAACCCTTTGGCAGCAGTAGCCAAGGAACTACCATCTCGTCAGTAATCTGCGCTTATGAATGCTGAAACAATATCCAGGGTTCCCGTTGCATTAACCATTGCCGGTTCCGATAGCGGCGGTGGTGCGGGAATTCAAGCTGATTTACGCACCTTTGCCTTTTATTGTGTCCACGGTACTAGTGCTATCACCTGCGTCACGGCACAAAACACCCTGGGAGTAGCCAGAGTTGATGCTATGTCGCCGGAGGCAGTTGCAGCCCAAATACAAGCCGTTGTGGAGGATATTGGTGTACAGGCGGCGAAAACTGGTATGTTGCTCAATCAAGGAATTATCGCTACTGTCGCCCAGCAAGTGGAAGCTTTAGGAATAAATAACTTAGTAGTTGACCCGGTAATGGTTTCACGGACTGGGGCGCAATTAATTGATGATGATGCTATCAAGACCCTGCGCCAGCAACTAATTCCTCTGGCGGCGATAATTACACCCAACAGGTATGAAGCCCAAATTTTAAGCGGTTTACCGATAAATACCCTAGATGATATGAGGGCAGCAGCTCAAGTAATTCACCGCAATTTAAAAGCAAAAGCTGTGTTAGTCAAGGGTGGAGGGATGCAGGGAAATGCCCGTGGTGTGGATATTTGGTTTGATGGACAACATCTAGAAACCCTGACAACAAAGCAGGTAGATACCAAAAATACTCACGGTACTGGTTGTACTTTATCAGCTGCGATCGCCTCCAATCTAGCCAAAGGTCAAAATTTACACCAAGCTGTAACCCAGGCCAAGGAATATGTCACTACTGCACTCACTTACTCCCTCGATATTGGGCAAGGACAAGGGCCGGTAGGACATTTCTTTCCGTTGTTACAAAATGAGGGGTGTAGGGGTGTAGGGGTGTAGGGAGTAAATTTCGTCCCCAGTCCCCAATCCCCAGTCCCCAGTCCCCAGTCCCCAGTCCCCAATCCCCAGTCATCTCACAAGGGGCTAATAGAGAGGGTTTTCACTCTTTGAGTACCTTTAGGTGGTGAAAATCGGAAAGTATTGGCATTGATAGTAGGATTTACCGTTTTACTTAAGATTTTTTCGGTTAAGAGAATATCTAAATCGTCTGATTTGCCGGCTAATTGTACCTGGCTGAGAATAGCTGTTTCAGGATTGACAAAGGCGCTTAATGTAAATCCGTCTTTTGGGTCTTTGTAGTCATACACGTAAGCTGTTTGACCATCAAAGTTACGTGTTTCTCCCTTGAGTTCGCTGTTACTAGCTAAGCCAAGGTATCCCAAAACGTTTTTGTCTGATAAGTTGCCATCAACAACAACTTTTCTATCTTCCTCTGGGAAATCTAAAAAAACAAAGGAGGAGATACCAATTAAAACCCAGTCGCTGGAGTCTTTAAAATCTTGATAGGAAGTAACGGAATATTGTCGCAAATCGGAGCGATAAATCCACACTTGTTTACCGTCAGAAATAACTAAGTTACCAGTTTTGGCAGCTTCTCCTGGCTTTGTATAAGCAACTTCAGCTCGAAACTTTTTCCCTGACTGGGTAATCATTTTGCTTTGCAGGTAAATTGTCGTCTCAGTACCTTTACTGCCGACTCTAAATTCTATCTGAGAATCAGTTTGATGGCGATCGCTTTGTAAGAGATTGGTAACACTTTTCGCCAGCAAAGATAAATCTAAAGGTTCTGTAGCCTGACTGATGCTGGTACCATGATTAGGGGGCTGCTGGGGTAGACCTAATTGGACAGCATTTGCCGCTTCCCCGAACATAGCCAGACCAGTAAAAAAGGCGATCGCTTTTAAAGTAAATTTCATGAGTATTCCTCATTTGACTGTGATCGATTTTACTCGCTGTCAGAATTGTCTCCAGTAAAAAAATTGACTATTAACTGTTGGCTATTGACTATTGGCCAAAAAATAATTCAAAATCCAAAGTCCGTGCATTGGGCATAGATGTACCCAATCTTTGGAAATCTTCATTTAATCTCAGCCAATAAGTCGCCTCAGCGCCTATGCTAGCGATGGGGTTGAAGCATTCGATTGTGTGCGATCAACGGTAAGAAGGAGACGAATAGATCAATGAGTAATATTGTCGATACAGCCATTGAGGCAATTGTCGCCCGCGAAATTCTCGACTCACGCGGTAGACCAACAATAGAAGCGGAAGTACATTTATTAAGCGGTGCTGTCGGCTTGGCACAAGTCCCTAGCGGCGCTTCTACAGGCACATTTGAAGCCCATGAACTCAGAGACAAAGATAAAAGCCGTTACGGCGGTAAAGGGGTACTCAAGGCTGTACACAACGTGAATGAAGTACTAGCCCCAAAGTTAATTGATTTGGATGCTATTAACCAAGAACTCATCGACCGGACGATGATTGCCCTTGATGGTTCTGGTAACAAATCAAATTTGGGTGCAAATGCGATTTTAGCCGTTTCTTTGGCAGCTGCTAGAGCTGGGGCAGCATCTTTGGGGATTCCCCTATATCGTTACTTAGGCGGCCCTTTGGCGAATTTGTTGCCTGTGCCTTTGATGAACGTAATTAACGGTGGGGCGCACGCTGCTAATAACGTAGATTTCCAAGAGTTTATGATCGTTCCTGTAGGTGCAACTTCCTTCCGGGAAGCCCTGCGCTGGGGTGCTGAGGTATTTGCTACCCTCAGTGAAGTGCTGCATGACAAGGGCTTGCTGACAGGTGTAGGCGATGAAGGTGGTTTTGCACCTAACTTGGAGTCCAATCAGGTAGCCTTGGAATTGCTAGTTGCAGCCATTGAAAAAGCAGGATACAAGCCAGGGGAACAAGTAGCCCTGGCGTTAGATGTGGCGGCTAGTGAATTTTACAAGGAAGGCCAATATGTCTATGATGGTAGACCCCATGCACCGACAGAGTTTATCGATTACTTAGGGCAGTTGGTTGATCAATACCCAATTGTGTCCATTGAAGATGGCTTACACGAAGAAGATTGGCAAAATTGGCAATTACTCACCCAGAAAATTGGTTCACGGGTGCAGTTGGTTGGTGATGACTTGTTTGTAACAAACGCTACCCGCTTACAAAAAGGCATCCAAGAAAAAGCAGGTAACGCCATTTTGATTAAACTCAATCAAATTGGTTCCTTGACTGAAACCCTAGAAACCATCGACTTAGGAACTCGTAACGGTTTCCGTTCAGTCATTAGCCATCGTTCTGGTGAAACAGAAGACACCACCATTGCTGATTTAGCCGTTGCTACCCGTGCAGGTCAAATCAAAACTGGTTCCCTCTGTCGTAGTGAACGGGTAGCCAAATACAACCGCTTGCTACGTATCGAAGATGAATTAGGCGATCGCGCTGTTTATGCTGGGGCTGTGGGTTTAGGGCCGAAATAGGGGCTGGGGACTGGGGACTGGGGACTGGGGACAAATTAAATCCTCTTTACCCAATACCCAATACCCAATCACGGATAAAACCCCATCTTTGGTAAACCCAATGTCTCATCCCAACCCATCATAATGTTGAGACACTGAATTGCTTGACCCGCTTGGCCTTTAATCAGGTTGTCAATGGCTGACATGACAATTACCCGGCCAGTACGCGGGTCAACTTCTACACCGATATAACAAAGATTACTGCCCGCAGCCCATTTGGTTTGGGGATAAATGCCACTTTCACAGACTTTTATCCAAGGGGAATTACGGTAAAATGCTGTATAAATAGTAGTTAAATCATCACCGACTAAACCGGGGTCGCGGAGGGTAGCATATACAGTTGCTAAGGTTCCGCGCACTATGGGGATGAGATGTGGCGTAAATTGGACTGTCACTTCGTGTCCTGCTAAATCGCTACAAATTTGCTCGATTTCTGGTGTGTGACGGTGACGGACGACACTATAAGGGGCGAGAGAATTATCTGCTTCTGCTAGTAATAAATAAGTTTTGGCTTCCCTCCCGCCGCCAGATGTGCCAGATTTAGCGTCAACAATAGCGGTTTCCGGGACGATTAACCCTTGTTTTAACAGTGGTGATAATGCTAAGAGGCTAGCTGTGGGGTAGGAACCGGGACAACCGACTAATTGGGCTTCGGAGATGCGATCGCGATAAAGTTCAGGTAAACCATATACGGCGGTGTCGGCTGTCGGGCGATCGCTCCTTTCCACACCATACCAAGTGGTGTAAGTTGTCAAGTTACGGAATCGATAGTCTGCACTCAAATCCAGTACTTTACAGCCTTTTTCCAACAATGTTGGCACAATTTGACAAGCTAGACCATTTGGCATCGAGAGAAATACCACTTCGCAGCGACGCGCAATAACTTCTGGGTCTACTTCTTCAATTGATAATTTAACTGCATGAGCTAAATGGGGGTAGAGAGATGCAAAAGATTTACCTACACTACTCTCACCACCTAAATAAACTAGTTCAACTTCTGGATGATCCATCAGTAATCGGACTAACTGTACCCCACCATAGCCTGACGCGCCAACAATCCCAACGGGTACGCGCCCAAAATTGCCCATGTTATCAAATCCTTATCCGCTTTTGGTGAATCTGTGATCAGCTATTAACTATAGAACTTATGGTGAGTGATGAGTTATGTATACTGAGTTCCGTTAGCAGTAGCTGAGGTTGAGCCATGTGCAGAATTTTGAGTTTTGAGCCAAAAATCATAACCTCTAATCTTTAGTGTTGCCCTCGGAACTCAGCACTCAGGGACTCTAGTAAGTATGGTTTGTTCACAGTTAACCGTCAACTATGAACAGCCAACACGAAAAGATATACAAGTTAAACCAAGGGCATTTTAGTGACAGAAATTTCTCCTTGTTATCAAAACATTGCTAGTCTATATCTCCGTCGTATAAAGGAGCTACAATTTAGAATAAGAAATTGTTAAGAAAATTTACTATCCCTGGCTCAAAATCCTCTGTGTCACAACCTAAAAATACACAGCAGTCCTCCGCTAATCCCCTAAATGGGGAGAACCTTGGCACGGGTGTTGTTCCTCAGATATTTGCCTCTTCAACCGAAAAGTTTATGTTTGATTCTATTGATGCTGCCTTATCAGATTTAAAAGCTGGTCGTGCCATTGTAGTGGTAGATGATGAAAATCGAGAAAATGAAGGCGATTTGATTTGTGCTGCTCAATTCGCCACACCTGACATGATTAATTTTATGGCAGTGGAAGCAAGAGGGTTGATTTGTTTAGCCATGACAGGCGATCGCCTCGATGAACTCGACCTACCATTGATGGTGACAAATATCACCGACCCCAACCAAACAGCTTTTACTGTCAGTATTGATGCTAGCCCTCATTTAGGCGTATCTACTGGTATATCAGCCGAAGACCGGGCGCGGACAATTCAAATCACACTCAACCCAGCCACCAAGCCTTCAGATTTGCGTCGTCCTGGTCATATTTTTCCTTTACGGGCTAAAGCTGGCGGGGTGCTGAAACGGGCTGGACATACAGAGGCGGCTGTTGATTTATCTCGCTTGGCTGGACTATACCCGGCTGGGGTGATTTGTGAAATTCAAAACCCCGATGGTTCAATGGCAAGGTTACAGCAGTTAATTGAATATGCCAAACACCACGACCTGAAAATTATTAGTATTGCCGATTTAATTAGTTATCGCCTACAACACGATCGCCTGGTATATCGTGAAGTAATTACCAAACTACCCAGCCAATTCGGTCAATTTGACATCTACGCCTATCGTCACACCCTCGACAATACAGAACACGTTGCTATTGTCAAGGGCAATCCAGAGAATTTTCGAGATGAACCTGTGATGGTGCGGATGCACTCAGAATGTTTAACAGGTGATGCTTTGGGTTCTTTGCGCTGCGATTGTCGGATGCAGTTACAAGCTGCCTTGAAAATGATTGAAACTGCGGGTCAAGGTGTGGTTGTCTACCTACGGCAAGAAGGACGGGGGATTGGGTTAATTAACAAACTCAAAGCCTACTCCTTACAGGATATGGGACTGGATACAGTGGAAGCTAACGAGCGCTTGGGTTTCCCCGCAGATTTGCGTGACTATGGCATGGGAGCGCAAATGCTCATGGATTTGGGTGTGAAAAAGATCCGCCTGATTACCAACAATCCCCGGAAAATTGCCGGGGTTAAGGGGTATGGGTTGGAAGTGGTTGACCGCGTGCCATTACTCATTGAAGCCAACGATTATAATTCTTACTACTTGGCGACCAAGGCGAAAAAACTCGGTCATATGCTGTTGCAGACTTACCTCGTAACTGTAGCTATTCACTGGCAAGATGACCCACAATTGGTAACAAAACGCTATGAACGTTTAGAGAAGCTGCGGCATTTAGTCAGAAGCTATGATTTATTGTTGCAGGAAGAAGCCCGACCATTGGCGATCGCTCTTTTCGATAAGCCATCCTTGATAGTACACTTAGGTTTCGACCAAGAAAAAGTCGCTAGTTGTGATTGGTATAGCCAAAGCGGTCATCCTTACCTACAAGCAATTTTGCCAATTCTCGATAACCTCGCAACCCTACCTTACGTCCAGAAAATTGAATTCTTGATTTCTTCCGGTAGCGATCCCCTCAGTAATTTGCAAGTCCAATTAGACCGGCAAGCGATTTCACCTGATAAATTACCTTCCTCCGTAGGTAGCGATTTGGAAACACAGAAAATTTATAGTTTTAGTAAAGAGGTGGAAGATTGACACTTTCCTGCCTAAACTCAAATGAGCATTCAATAACTAATTAATCAGCTAGAGATTAAAAACTTCTCCATTGCGAAATTTATAAAATATTCTCCTCTACGTTCCACCTGCTGTTCTCTGATAATGGAGAAACCCATACGCAGGAAAAACGACTTGGCAGTAATGCTGGCTTCGGTGTACAAGCGACTAATTCCTAATTCATCAGCTTTAGTCTCAATTGCCGAATAAATTTTCCTGCCCACGCCCATACCCAGATAATTTTTATGGCAGTAGAAGCAGTCTATATGTCCGTTTAACTCTAATTCGCCAAAACCTGCAATCACTCCTTGATCATCAGCAACGTAAGTAAATCGTTCTGAACAAATTTTTGCCCAGTCCCTAAAATGAATATTATCTGGGGCCCATGCTATTACTTGATTATTCGAGTAGTCCCTGATATTAACTTCACGTACTGTTTGGTGGAATAAAAGTGCTATCTGTTCCGCATCTTGTATGTGAAATAATCGTATTTTCATCAGCTTTAGGAATCAGATTTGATTATTAAAATTCTCTAATTATCTGTAGGGTGGGCAATGCCCACCACAAACATGATAAGGTGGGCATTGCCCACCCTACTTATATTTTAAAAATCAAATACTAGTCGTATATATCTGTCGGATTTTTTAATTGGTATTACGTTAATTACTTATCAGTAATAAAATTCAACCCTAGAAATAAAGCTGCAATAGTTCCCGCTACCGAAATTTCACCTTGAGTAATTTTTTCTAAAACTGATTCAAGAGGAATTAAAATAATTTCTATTTCCTCTGTAATATCTAAATTTTGCTCCCCAACTTTAACCACATTTTCTGCTAGAAATAAATGTATTTGATTAGTGTCTTTGCTGGGATTATCGTATAGTATGGCAATTTTGATTAATTGTTGAGCAATATAACCAGTTTCTTCTTGCAATTCTCTCAACCCTGCATCTTCAGCACTTTCTTGTGTTGGATCAAATCTCCCGGCTGGCAGTTCTAAAAAGAAATCTCCCACCCCATGTCTGTATTGACGTACAAATATAACTTCTCTATTATCGGTAATCGGCAAAACTAGGACAATATCTGGTCTGACATTGACAAAATAATCATCTATTATTGTACCGCTTGGTAATTTAACTTCATCTTGCCTGACTTGACACCAGGGATGATCTAAAACCATTTTGGAGTTTAATATTTGCCATTCTTGTAATTTGCTCATAGATTCATTTATTTACGAATTAATCTTTAATACTGTTTCTTGATGTAGCTTGCCTGGCGTAGCCATAGATGCACTTTATTCTGTACTGTAGAGACGTTGCATACAACGTCTCTACATCATTTATTTGGCGCAACTTCATAGAGAATTGGTATAAACTTTTATCCACTCAGGATGAATGTAAAAAAGTATAACAGATACCTCAAATAAGCTAAACTTTGTATTTACACTGTTTTTGCTCTCAGCAAAGATTGAGCGTTGTTATGCAGGTAGAAGTCATTTTGTTTACGGTCAATAAAAGATTTCCTTTGACCATTAGTCGTGGCACTACGGCAAAAACTACAAATGTCTGGGTGAAGATTGTACACAATGACATCGAAGGCTGGGGCGAAGCTTCACCGTTTGGTGTGGGTAATTATGGACAATCAACCAATGTCATCAAAGACTACTTGCAGCAAATTGTGCCATTCTTAGAACCATTTAGCCCGTTGCAGCGACAGGAAGTCGAGCAAGTTTTTATCAAATATCAGGTTCCTTCCGCAGTCAGGGCAGCCTTAGATATGGCGATGCACGACTGGCTGGGTAAATCTGTGGGTTTACCTTTGTGGCAAATCTGGGGACTCGATCGCCAGGCTATAGTACCAACTTCTGTTACCATTGGCATTGATACACCAGAAGCCGCCAGGATACGGACAAGAGACTGGTTAGATTTTACCGATGTTCGCCTGTTGAAAGTGAAGTTGGGCAGTCCGCAGGGTATAGAAGCAGATAAGAAGATGCTTTTAGCTGTGCAGCAAGAAGCACCAGCACAAGAGTTTTTTGTGGATGCCAACGGCGGTTGGAGTTTGTCAGATGCGGTGGAAATGTGCAATTGGCTGGCTGATTTAGGTATTAAATATATTGAACAGCCACTAGTTAGAGGACGAGAAGAGGATTTAATCAAACTCAAGGAAAAATCCCCCCTACCGATTTTTGTTGATGAAAGTTGCTTTAACAGTAAAGATATTCCCCGTTTAGCTAGTTATGTAGATGGCATCAATATTAAATTGATGAAATCTGGGGGTTTAACAGAGGCACTAAGGATGGTACACACAGCCAAAGCTTGTGGTTTACAAGTCATGTTCGGCTGCTATTCTGACAGTACATTATCCAATACAGCTGCGGCACAACTAGCACCATTAGCTGATTATTTAGATTTAGACAGTCACCTCAACTTAAGCGATGATCCTTTTACAGGTGCATTACTTAAAGAAGGGCGAGTATTACCAAACGATTTACCAGGCTTGGGGGTAAAATATAGTGCGTCTGCCGCTTAATCAACGAGTAGCAATTCTGCTTCATGAAGGAACTACGGGAACTATTGGCAAAACAGGGCTAGCACTTTTACGCTACAGTGAAGCCCCCATTGTCGCAGTTATTGACCGCAACTGTGCAGGCCAATCCTTAAGAGAAATCACAGGAATTAAGCGGGATGTACCCATTGTCAAATCGGTAGCAGCCGCCTTGGAATATCAACCCCAAATCTTAGTTATTGGTATTGCTCCCAAGGGTGGTGGTATACCTGATGATTACTGGATAGAACTGAAAAATGCGCTGGAAGCGGGGATGTCATTGGTGAATGGCTTACACACCCCCTTGGCAAATATCCCCGATTTAAATGCCCTCCTCCAACCAGGACAATTGATTTGGGATGTCCGCAAAGAACCAGCTAATTTAGAAGTCGCCAGTGGTGCAGCGCGGACTTTACCCTGTCGGCGGGTGTTGACGGTGGGAACAGATATGGCCATTGGCAAAATGTCCACCAGTTTAGAACTACATTGGGCGGCAAAATTGCGGGGTTGGCGTTCTAAGTTTTTGGCTACTGGGCAGACTGGTGTGATGTTGGAAGGGGATGGTGTTGCCTTGGATGCGGTGCGGGTAGACTTTGCGGCGGGTGCAGTGGAACAGATGGTGATGCGCTATGGCAAAAACTACGATATTTTGCACATTGAAGGGCAAGGTTCCTTACTACATCCTGGTTCTACCGCTACCTTACCTCTGATTCGTGGTTCCCAACCCACCCAACTGGTACTAGTACACCGCGCTGGACAGACTCACAATGGCAATAATCCTCATGTACCCATCCCGCCATTACCAGAAGTAATTCGGCTGTATGAAACTGTAGCCAGTGGCGGCGGGGCGTTTGGGACTGTGCCTGTGGTGGGTATAGCTTTGAATACTGCCCACTTAGATGAGTATGCAGCGAAAGAGGCGATCGCTCACACAATAGCAGAAACTGGTTTACCCTGCACTGATGTCGTCCGCTTTGGTGCTGATGTTTTATTAGATGCCGTCATGCAAAATTAAAATATATAAAGGGTGTAACTTAACCAGCAAGTGCAATGACTAGGCGAGGCGATAATTATTGGGCAAACCGTGTGACTGGTGTCTGGAAAAAGGCAGCAGATAGTGTGGTGCAGCGATTACCAGTGGAACAGGTTTCTCAGAAGTTTGTCCAGTGGTTTAGTGTGAGTGAAGCCGAAGTTGCCGAGATTTTAGAAAAGGTACGCCAGGAACTGCCAACTACAGAGGCTTTGCTAATTGGCAAGCCACAAGCAGGTAAAAGTTCCATTGTGCGCGGGCTAACAGGCGTTTCTGCGGAGATTGTCGGACAAGGCTTTCGTCCCCACACCCAACACACCCAACGCTACGCCTATCCATCTAACGACCTGCCATTACTAGTTTTTACTGATACAGTTGGGCTGGGTGATATCAACCAGGAAACTCAGGCAGTTATTCAAGAGTTGATAGGAGACTTACAAGAAAAAAGTAGCCGCGCCAGAGTCCTGATTTTGACAGTGAAAATTAATGATTTCGCTACTGATACCTTGCGGCAAATTGCCCAAGAATTGCGGCGCAAATATCCAGAAATTCCCTGTTTACTCGCAGTTACTTGTTTACATGAAGTTTACCCCTCTGGTGTCGAGGATCACCCAGATTATCCCCCAAACTATGAGGAAGTAAACCGGGCTTTTGCTGCAATTCAGGCAGCTTTTACAGGACTTTATGACCGTTCACTCCTGATCGACTTTACCCTAGAAGAAGATGGTTACAATCCTGTATTTTACGGCTTAGATGCCCTCAGAGATAATTTAGCAGAACTCCTCCCAGAAGCAGAAGCCCAAGCTATTTACCAGCTATTAGATAAGCAAACAAGTGAGAAACTGGGCAATATTTACAGGGATGCAGGCAGACGTTACACCTTATCATTTGCGGTGATGGCTGCTGCACTCGCGGCTGTACCCTTGCCCTTTGCTACCATGCCTGTACTCACTGCATTGCAAGTATCGATGGTGACGCTTTTAGGTAAATTATATGGTCAAACACTCACACCATCCCAGGCAGGTGGTATTGTGAGTGCGATCGCCGGTGGTTTTTTAGCTCAAGCCATAGGAAGGGAACTAGTAAAATTTATACCAGGATTTGGGAGTGCGATCGCCGCATCTTGGGCAGCTGCTTACACCTGGTCTTTAGGGGAGACAGCCTGCGTTTACTTTGGCGATTTAATGGGTGGTAATAAACCAGACCCGCAAAAAATCCAATCTGTTATGCAGGAAGCTTTTGCCAAGGCGAAAGAACAATTTAAAGGAATTAAATCCTGAAAATATTTTCTTTCTCCATTGAATAATGGGATATCTCCCCAAACTATCTTCTATGTAGATATTTTTTACTTATTTTCCCAAATTACGCTTCATTTGCTCTAGTTCATCTTGGGTTTCCCAACGGCGGAACTTTTCTTCTAAATCATCAAATCCGCCACTAGAACTGGTAGTAGAATTCCACCAACCATTAGTTTCTATACGTTGTTGGGTTTGGGCTTTAGTCCGTGCTGTTTGTGCTTGTGCTGCTTTGGTTTGTACTTCTTGCCGCCTAGCTTGTATCTTACCAAGTAATTCTTTGGATTGCTCTAAGCGTTCTTTTAGCCCTTGCATATGTCCCCAAAGCTGATTACCCTCACGCAATAAAGCTGCTTCTCTCTCTTCTGCTGGCCCCACCAAATCTTGTCTATTAGCATTTTTGGCTTTTTGAACTCGGATATGCCAACGCTGGATTTCTTGCGCTGTGGCGAGAATATCTTCTTGCGATCGCTTTTCTTGTAACTGTAAATCTGCTACCAACTTTAAAGTATCTTCCTCTTGCTGACGCAGCTGTTCTAACAGCGCCTCCAACTCCAAATGTGGATTATTCCGCAAGAATTCCTCTAAACGGTTTTCTAGAAACCGACTCAAATCATCAAATAAGCCCACTGTTAGAACTCCAGAGGTTAGATGCGTTACTACTTTATTGTAGTATTTTCATCGTAGTGAAAATTCTTCTGTTTTAATTTGTCCAATCCTCCAGCACCAAACTGGGAATTTGCGAGAAATCCTTTTGGTTACGAGTAACCATCACTGCATTTATGGAAAGGGCAATTGCCGCTATTCGCAAATCTTTCTGTAGTCTTTTTTTATTTAGTTGCTGGTTTTCTCTAAGTAAACTCTGGTAGCAAGTATAAGCAGCATTGTCAAAATTAAGTATTCTGACTCCTTTGAAATATTCTTGAGTAGTCCACAGTTTAGTATAAAGGTTTACTAAGTTGCCAGATTCAGTCCGGTCATTAATTTTGACTACCCAGCCGTTAAAAACTTCTTGAACTGTGACAATGGTAATGGCAAGATGGGGATAAACTTGAGCAACTTTAGATATAACAGTTTGGTTTCCTTGAAGTAAAAGCGAAACATGGTCTGTGTCAAGGATATAAAGACTCATACTTTTATCTCAAACTGGCTAGAAACCTCAGCCTGTTAATCTTCATCTATTATGTTACGTTCTGCTCTCAGATTATCCGCAATTTCCGCAAAATCCACGTCATCTT
Organism: Anabaena sp. CCY 9910; assembly: GCF_963920875.1. Taxonomy (NCBI): domain Bacteria; kingdom Bacillati; phylum Cyanobacteriota; class Cyanophyceae; order Nostocales; family Nostocaceae; genus Anabaena; species Anabaena sp. CCY 9910. Next base: position 18,677 of record NZ_CAWUDJ010000069.1, read on the forward strand.
TAAACACACCCGCAAATTTCATCCAGGGGTTTTCTGCTTCGCTTTGAGGTAATTGAATTTCTACTGGAATAATTTCTATCTTCTCAAGACGAGTTGACAAAAGTTTTTTCAATTCTTCTACAGCTTGTTCTTGAGTAGATGCTTCAACTTGAGTATTAGGAAATTCTAGGACAGAAGCTATTACATTTCCTTCAGCATTACGTTCTACTAGGATATGTAACTTTATATTTTCAGATTGAGGTAGCCTTACAGAGAAGAAATTGATAACCATAAATTTAATTATTACTAAGCCTTTTTTAATAATAGCAATCAGGGATTGTAGCAGATTTAAAAGTTCATTTGGCGATTTATTTGGTCATGGAGTTGAACTTTCTTTGATACCAAAATGTGCGATCACAGTTTCTCCGCAGGTTGAAGCAAACATATATCGGAAATACCCAAACGAATTGTATGCTTGCCAATTCTCAGGGATTTACCTGCTAATGCGTAAACCAAACGCACTTGATTTATTTGTATCCGAATACAAAAATGAACATTGTGAAATCAGTGATAATTATGTGACTAAATTTGGCTCATGCAACTAGCAGCTTCTTAGTCCATCAATTAAAAAGTGTTCCCAGATGTAATAATATAATGACTACATCTAGAAACTACTTTATATACTCTACAAATATTTGTAGACAAATAATTCGGTTGAACAATTCTTGCCGTTCAAATAGTTAATCTGCCGTTGTCGATAAAATAAAACGGTTAAACAATTTAAGCTCACTCTCTATAGTAAACTTGATTTTCAGCAAAAATCCCCAATAAAACGGTTGAACAATTCTTTAAATCCTTTACTGATAAAGCTTTTGAGTAATTCCATAAGTTCAAAATTATTTTGGAAAGTTCTGCTGTGCGGCAAAGATGCGATCGCAATCAAGCTAATGAGCCGATCGCAACCCTAAGCAACTCCCAATGATTTGAATACAATACAAAAAGAAACTCAGTGGCGATCGCACTCTATCTCATATTGAGTTGGTAATATAGAGCTATCTCCTGACGCTCAAAACCAATTCACTTATCCATCGATGTCCAATCACCAGAAGGTATAAACGCAGCCCAGTAGTAGGGATGCTGATACTTCTCACCTTTTAACATATCTAATTGAGTTTGGCGTAGTGCTTCACTGCGCCCCTGATTGTCTAGCAATTTTTTGTAGTAAGCAACCATTAACTCTTTGGTAGCGTCATCATCTACTTTCCACAAACTAATCATTTGACTTTCAGAGCCAGCAATTACCAAAGCGCGACGCAAACCATAAATGCCTTCTCCCGCAGAAATGTTTCCCAAACCTGTATCGCAGGCAGATAGTACAACTAGTTTTGTACCGACTAGATTTAGTGCAGTTGTTTCCAGTGCAGTGAGAATGCCATCTTCGCCGCCACTTTGACGCGGTTTTAAGCCAGCAAAAACTAATCCTGATAACAATAGAGGATTATCATCAAGTGTGGTTTTATCTTTGTTTGCTGGGGCATTTTCAAAAAAACCATGCGTGGCGATATGCAGAATCCTGGGGCTTTTAACTTGTTTGACTGCACCTTCTGTAGCCTTAGTACCTGTCAGAGGTTTCACTCCTAATAGGTTTGGGCTTGCAATTGCCTTGGCTTCCTCAGCCGTACCTTTAAGAGGAGAAAATATTTTTTGTGACAGGTCAATAGAGCGAGTATTTTGTGAATTACTGGTCTTAGGTTGACGTGCAACTATTTCACCAGGTTTATTAAAGTCAGGGTCAGCAATGATGACTGGTGGCTGTTGGCTGGGAGAATGGTTTTGTAGTCTGAGCAAGTCCCGCCCAGAGGTGAGGTAAGTGAAAGAATAGTTTTCAACTAGGTAGCGGTTATTTTCGTCTACCAGTGCTTCAAAGGGAATGAGGTTAAGAGCGCTGTCTGGAGAGAGTAGAATTTTGCGAGTATTACCCAAGAGTTTACGTACTGGCTGCATGAGGATTTTATCTAAGTCACCAGCTGATTTTTTAACTTGGGTAATAGGAGTTTCTTTATCTCGCAAATTATCGCGGAATAATTCTAGGGTGTTTTGAATTGTTTCAGCATCGCCTAAGTCCCTACCTTTAGTTTCTCCTTTTGCCGAGAGGATGTATACTGCGTAACGAGGTTTCCCAAAGCGTTTATCCGGTGCTGCTTTGGGATTAAAGGGTTGATATTGGACTAGTTCCACCAAAGCTGCATCACCAGGAATTAATTTTTGAATAGTTTCAATGGTGACAGGTTGGGTCTGAGTCCGGAATTCTTGACTACGGCGACTGAGTTGGTCTTCTAGTTGTTTTGCTTGGGTTTCGAGTTGAGCAACTTGAGTTTGATACTGCTCCAGAGGCAGTGTTTCTGGTCGGTTATAAAATAAATGGGCAAGTTGAGTTTGGGTATTTGTTAGATTCGTTAATAGAGATTGGCTTTCTGAGTCAAGGCGTTGACGCAGAATTTGCTGGCTATTGGTGAGGACATCTAAAATACGTCCTTTACGCTGTAAGACCGTATTCAGAGCTAAAGTAGTAGCCGTTGGGTTCTTAGTGGCAAAATTTAGATGTAGGGAAATGCTACTATCTGTGGTAGCAGAGATAGTATTGATGTACTCACGTTTCTGTCGCTCGAAACCCACAGCTAGGTTGAGAGTTAAGTTGTGTTCTTCAACTTTTAGCCCTTGTGTAAAAAACTTAAGAGCATGGTTTATGTCACCTTGTCCCCAGTATAGTCCTGCTAGATTATTCAAGCTAGTTGCCACATCGGGATGCTCTTGACCCAGCAAGCGTTTTCTCATTTCTAAAGCTTGGTGAAACAGGGGTTCGGCTTCTGCGTAACGTCCCTGCCTGTTGTATAGGAGTGCTAGATTATTCAAGCTAGTTGCCACATCGGGATGCTCTTGACCCAGCAAGCGTTTTCTCATTTCTAAAGCTTGGTGAAACAGGGGTTCGGCTTCTGCGTAACGTCCCT
>NZ_CAWUDJ010000070.1:0-21183 GCF_963920875.1 Anabaena sp. CCY 9910
TTTGTCTGCTTTCTTCCTGATTATACTCTCCCCGTAGTAACAAAAGAGGGATGATTAAGAATTCTATTTAAGCCAAAACGGGGCAATAGAGATGCACCGCACTGACTCTCAAAACTCTTGCCCTGGCTAGATTGTAGCAACTCCTAGAAGAAACTAAGGGCTACGTTTTCCTACCAAGTTGGGTCGCTAAATAGATGAATAGTTAACTCTTCGCGCCCCGGTGGTACAGCACTAAGACAAGCACGAATGACCTCGCCATCTTCAAGTTCCACAGTGCAAGCATGACATGAACCCATAAGACAACCAGTGGGAATGAATACTCCCGCCCGATCTGCTACATCTAATAGGGCTTCTCCCACTTCAGCATTAGTGGTGACATCATCTGGCAAGAATCGGACGCGAACATTCATGAGATACTAGCCTCGCTAGGGCAGAAAAAGGGTCAAGTCTAAATGGTTTTCTACTTCAGTAGCTATATTATCTAACATCTGCTCTCGTTGTTCGCGGTAGTTAGCCACACCTGTAGGTAGAGATTTTAAACCGCGCTGTTGACGAAGACGGTTTAACCAAGCTCGTCTCCAGGGGCCATTGTCAAACAATCCGTGCAGATAACTACCCCAAACAGATTGACAACTATCTACTAATCCTAAGTTAACGTCATCGAATAGAGGTTGGAAAGCTTGGCTATCGCCTTGTGGTTCCACGCGCGATCGCCCTTGGTGAATCTCAAAGCCGTTGACGGGTAAGCCCAGTTGCGGGAAATTTGAGCTAACTTGGCGCTGACGAGCAATCTTTTGTCCGGTGATTACTGTTCTAATGGGTAAGAGATTCAAGCCTTGATATCTACCAGCTTGCCCTTCGATACCTTCTGGATCGGCGATCATTTGCCCCAGAATTTGATAACCGCCGCAAATACCCAAAACTGTACCCCCGGACGCTGCGTAGTTCTGGATTGCTTCTGCCATACCAGTTTTTTGCAGTAATATCAAGTCGGCAATTGTAGTTTTTGTTCCTGGTAGAATCACTGCATCTGGGTGTCCTAAATCATGTTTCGGGCTAATGTATTTAACCGCAACGGTGGGTTCTGATTCTAGAGGATCGAAGTCTGTAAAGTTGGCAATTCGCGGTAAGCGAACAACTGTGATTTGGAGATCCGCGTGGGCTTTGTGTGTTTTGCGTTCTAACAAGTCTAGGGAATCTTCGGCGGGAAAAATTTCTTGTAAGTAGGGAATTACACCTACCACGGGAATACCAGTCCGTTCTTCTAGCCATTTGATTCCTGGGTCTAGGAGCGATCGCTGTCCCCGGAATTTGTTAATTACTACGCCTTTAATCAGTTGACGTTCTTCTGGTTCTAATAATTCTAGTGTGCCGACTACGTGAGCAAAAGCACCACCACGGTCGATATCAACTACTAATAAAGTTGGGGCATTCAAATATTTTGCTACCCGCATATTAGTTAAGTCGCGGTGCTTAAGGTTAATTTCTGCTGGACTACCCGCACCTTCGCAAACGACTAAATCAAATTCAGTACCTAAATGTTGCAGAGATTCTTCAATTGCCCGCCAACCTGGTTCAAAATATTGTTCGTAATAATCAGTAGCACTGACTCTGCCTACAGGTCTACCTCTGATAATGACTTGAGAAGTCATATCTCCTTGGGGCTTGAGTAGAATCGGATTCATTTCTACCCAAGGTACCACCCCTGCTGCCCAGGCTTGTACCGCCTGTGCGTAGCCGATTTCTCCCCCATTGGCTGTGACATAGGCATTTAATGCCATATTTTGACCCTTGAAGGGTGCCACTCGCCAACCACGCCGTGACAAAATGCGACAAATAGCCGTACTTATCAGTGATTTTCCAGCGTGGGATGTCGTTCCCACTACCATTATTGATTTCATAGCCACTTTTAGTTATTCAAAATAAGGGGTGAGATAGTTGGGGGATAATATAGCAATTTACTGCTCAAATGTCAGAAATTTGGGCAGCTACTGAAGTCAATTGATAATAAGTATTGTCCGCAAGTTTAGAGAATATACCAGCGTCATGACTTACTCATCAAACCTTAATTAACAATCTCACCAATTCAATCAAATGAAAATGGTAAAGATTTTATAAATGGGTTGATGTTTCTCCGTATATATTGTTCCCTAAAACTGTCTCATCCTAACTTTGGGTTTCTGTTTTAGTACAAGGGGTGTGGGGGTGTAAGGGTGTGAGGGTGTAAGGGTGTGAGGGTGTGAGGAAAAGAAAGATTTACCCCTAAACCCCTATCTTCAAAACGGAAGCCTAAACCAACGAATTACAATATCGTATAGGCGATCGCGCCATGAAGGTGCAGGCAGGTTTTTTCCTTGGTATTGTTCTATGAGTTGGTGTCCCAGGGGAGTGAGGCGGAAACTATCTGTAATGCCTTGTCCGTCCACTTCTCGCCGTAATAAACCCACTTGGATTAACCAATCTAATTCGTTATCGCAAGTCAATTCTAATAATGAATTTTTGGTATAACCGTTTTTAACACCAGCTTCGTTGGCGATCGCACCTAAGGAAACGCTCTGACTACGCATGGTTGCAAATAGCCCAATATTGAAGGGAGAACAAATGAGCGATCGTCTTGCTCTTTCTACGGTGGTTTGTGGGTAGGAGAAAGCTTTGGGTGTTGGGGAGTCCATTGTCGGCATAATTCTTAATTCGTAATTAGGATTGAATACTGGGAATTTGACAGGAAAGGCATTTTTCCCAGTCGCCAATACCCAATCCCCAGTTTTCTAAGATTGTCATGAAATTATTGTAAATTATTGTAAAATTTCAAAGTCATCAAAAATCTGAAACAGGAAAGGTTCATTATGCCTCTAGCGGTTGGTACGGATGCACCTGCATTTACCGTCAAAGATACCAACGGTAACACCGTTTCGCTATCTGATTTTGCTGGGAAGACAGTGGTTTTGTATTTTTACCCCAAAGATGACACACCAGGCTGCACTAAACAAGCTTGTAGCTTCCGTGATGCTCAATCTGATTACAAAAACAAGGATGTAGTTGTTTTGGGTGTGAGTGCTGATGATGAAGGATCTCATCAAGCATTTACTCAAAAATATAATTTGAATTTTCCCTTGCTGGCGGACACTAATAAAACCTTAATCAGCGCCTACGATGTTGATGGCGGTGGTTATGCCAAGCGTGTCACTTACGTAATTGGCCCCGACGGTAAAATTGTTCATGTTGATGCCAGTGTCAACACAACAACCCATGCTAGCGATGTTTTAGCTGCTTTGGGACTGTAAGTTAAATACTAAGTAGTGAGTAAGGAGTCATGACTTTTGCTTGTTCTCTTACTCCCTACTCCCTAGATTAATTGTTACCAGGAACAGTCAAAGTTGATGGACTATCGGCTGATGGTGTCCCACTGGGAGGCAAAGTGGGAAGTATTTGTCCCTGGGGCTGAACAGTAGTAGCCTTATTTTGCCTTTCTCTAAATGCCCTAGCTGCATCGTCTATTTGTTGACTCTTGCTATTAGGGTCAAATGAGCTATTTCCTAAGTTTGCCCTATGGATGAGGTCAAACATATTGAAATTGCCTGAATCGAAGTTAAGGTTATTATTTTGATTGTCTGAATTATTACCACCTGCATCTACTGTGCTGAGTTGAGCCAAGCTTGGCTGTGCGGTTAACAAGGAAGCAAAGCTGATTCCTACTAAACCTACTAAGAGTCTGGTTACTGGTAAAAATAGTTTTTTCATGGGTTTTGACTCTAAAATTCCTCTAACACCATCCTGCTTTGATTTTAAGCAAGAGTCCGCCGTAGTTGGGGCTGAATACTCAACAATGCAACAAAAGCAAAGCTAAACAATATTAGCAAGGCTCCTCCAAAAGTGACATCACCCCAAGGTGCTTGCATGACCACATCACCCAATCCCCAATGACTGTGGAGATAGAGATAACGAATTGGTTCAATAGCGTAGCTGAGAGGATTGAGGGTAGCAACAACCTGCAACCACTGGGGCATAAAGGATAAAGGAGCGAGAGCCGTACTTGCAAAAAGTAATGGTAGGTTAGTGACAAAGATTACTGCAATTAATTCAATGTGTCCTGGTAGGGCAAAAGCCAATCCCAAGGAAATTGCAGTGACACCTAAAGCCAGTAGAAAGACAATTAAGGCGATCGCACCCAGTCCCGCTACATCTGGTAAGCCAGCACCCAGAAACGCTGCCGCACCAACGATTACAGCCGCTTGCAATAAACTTTGGCTAACAATAAAAATGGCTGAAGCAAAGACAATAGAAAATCTGGATGCGAGGGGAGCGACTAATAACCGATTCAAAAAGCCGAACTCACGGTCAAACATTACAGGTAAACCAGCATTCAGCGCTCCGGCAAAGGCTGTAAATACGATGACACCCGCAGCTAAAAATTGCCCGTAATTTGTCGTACTCCCAAATAAGCCTTTAGGAGCATTTTGGAACAAAGCGCCAAATAACACTAACCACATTACAGGCTGAATAATCCCGGCTAACAAGGTGGAGGGACGGCGTTGTAATTGAATGAATAAGCGACGAGTTAACGCCAGCGTCTCCTGCACTAGTTCACCAAAAAAGTTAGGTGCAGTATGAAGGTTAGCTTGCGGTGATGTGGCTGGTTGCCAATTGATATCTGATTTTGGGGTTACACTCATGGTTGTTAGTTGTCAGTTGTCAGTTGTCAGTTGAGTCATACCTATCTCATATTTTGCTTCTTCTCAGCTTTGGGATCGCGATTGGCTACTGCTGCTAATTCAGCATCCAGTAGGGTGCGTCCGGTAGCTGCGAGGTAGACATCATCAAGGCTGGGACGGGATTGGGCGATACCAAAAATTGGTAGGCTGGCGTTGTTGAGTGCTTGCTGGATGGTAATTAAAGCATCATTTTGTGGTGTTACTACCAGGTTCAAGGAATTGCCTTGAGCGTTATTGATAATAACTTCTTTGACAAAAGGTAATCCTTGTAGTAGTGATTTAGCTTGTTCTGCTTCTGCTGTGGGGGAGAACTCGCGGATTCTTAAGGTGATGCGATCGCCTCCAACTCTATCTTTTAATTCTGAGGGTGTACCAACGGCAATCACTACACCACGGTCAATGATAGCCACGCGATCGGCTAGCGCGTCAATCTCTTCTAAATAGTGGCTGGTAATTACAACCGTTGTTCCCGATGCTCGGAGTTTTCGCAAGAATTCCCACACCACGAAACGACTTTCAATGTCAAGTCCCACTGTTGGTTCATCTAACACCAATACATCTGGCGAGTGCAGTAAGCCAGCCGCCAAGTCTAGGCGTTTGCGTAATCCACCAGAATAAGTTCCGGTTTTTTTGTTGGCGTACTCTTGTAAACCAAGTAAATCTAAAACTGTCTCGATTCGCTGTTTGGCTACGGCTTTGGGGAGGTGATAAAGTGCTGCTTGTAATTGCAGCAATTCTTTTCCTGTTAGCACTTTATCTAAGGCGACTTCTTGAGCAACATAGCCTAGCCGTTGTCTAGCTACTCTGGGGTTATCCAACACAGAAATTCCAGATACCTCGATTTTGCCTGCATCTGGAGTGGTGAGGGTACACAAAGCACGTAGAGTAGTGGTTTTACCTGCACCGTTGGGGCCGAGTAAACCAAAGATTTCCCCTGGTTCTACCTGGAAAGAAACATCTTTGACGGCTTCAACGGTACCGTAACGCTTTTGTAGATTTTGAATTAAAACGGCGGGAGCCATGACAGCTAGACCCTAACTATACAATTCTCAACAATATCTATATATATTGTAGTTGAGTCGTGTTAGGTCAGGCGATCGCATGGCTACATATTGGCTATTTTATGAGTTGGCTGGAGATTGAGGGATAGTCGCCAAGTATTTCACCAAATCGCTTGAGATGGAGAAATCCAAGAACGCCTCAGCTAATTCTTCTATTTGAGTAATTGATCAACTACAAATCTGCTGGTCTGTTTTTGGTGGAAACATTACCCAAGCAGCGTGTCAACTGACACAAAATGAGTCCTTATGGCTCTTTTTTCTTTCCTCGTTCTTCTCATTTTTACAGAATATCTCGGTAAATTACAAATTCCTGCCTAATTTTCTCTCTATTTAAAACACATAAATCGAATTCTACATAGAAATATCCCTTAAATTATTCATTTCCAAAATAAACTATAAATGAGATGATCGATCCTCCTAAAATTCATATATCAGACTCCCAAAAAGAGATTATGTAGATTTGTTAAATCTCGTGTTAAAATAGAGGGTGAGGATAAGATTCGGTCACAACTTTTGTTGCTAATATTAACAGGCTTTTACCTTTTGTTATTGACAGGCTTGTCTCCGGAATTTCCATCTCTAAGCACTCATAATTTTGGAGACAACTTATGTCAGACTATATGATGTCTGTTATTTATGGAATCTAATAAGTACAAAATTGAGTACAAGTTTCATTTAATTACTATTGAAGAGGAACAATTAGGCGAAAAAGCTTATTACTACAAGATTTCTGGTGAATTATGTCACCAGAACGGATTCGTTAATTCCATCTCTGAGGCTGAAAAGGAAGCTAGAGAGAAAATTGACGAAAAATTTCATCAAATAGATAGAAAATCCGCGCTACATAGATATTGTGTAATGCGTGACTTTGAAAGCTTTGTTGAATTGTTGAATCAACAAAAAGAAATGTCTCCAGAAATTACGTATCAAATAGCCTCCCAACTGGCTTTAGCTTCAACCTTAAAATATTTTACGAAAGAAGTATTAAGTAATGACATAAATACTTCATCAGACAATAGTCAAGAGCTAAACCCAGATAACTTGCAATAGAGTAGTTTTTGGGAAAATATTCTGGCGATCGCCCCAACTTCAGTTAATTACATTGATTTGGCTCTACCTTAACTCAACATCTTGCTCAAAAACAAAAATAGTAACAATTGAAATCAGGAAAATCATTAATATAAAATATTTATAAATAGTCAAGAGTAAAAATAATTCATTTTACATTAAAAAAAATCAACCTTTTGGTAAAAGTCTTAACGAAAGTGATGAAGTAATATTTTATAGTAAACAATATAGATAGTACTGTGTTACCTTAGTAGTACTTGCAAGACAAGGCATTGAAAATTAGGAGGAAGCGATTATCGTAGTCCAAAAGCAGCTGATTAATTCCCAAATCAAGTCACCCCAGGTCTTCTTGATTGACCATGAGAATAACAATCGTGGTTTAATCGATACCTACGAAGCTCTACAATTAGCCCAGAGTGTAGAGCTTGACCTAGTTGTAGTTTCGCAAAGCAAAGACACTCCAGTAGCGAAGATTCTTAACTACGGTAAGCTACAGTATCAGAAGAAAAAACGCCAGGGCCAAAGTGCTAGACCCACAGTCAAAGAAGTCCGATTCCGCCCTAATGTTGGTGCGGCTGATTATAATTTACGTATTGAGCAAGCGCTTCAGTGGTTGAGTAAAGGTGATTCCGTTAAATTTGCTATTCGTTTACGGGGTCGAGAAAATCAATATCGAGAACAAGCCGGACAAATGCTAGAACGCATTGTGACTGATCTGAGTCAAGCAGGAAAAGTCCAGTCACTTGATAAACGCTCGCTCATTGTTCAAATTATGCCCGCTTAAAGCTTAAAATACTCTCAGCGCTCTATGCTTTGTTGCGTAGAGCGCTAATTGTTCATTTTATGAGAGTATATCTATTGAGGGATAAAAATCTTGTAATTAGCCTTAATGAAATGCTTACGCAAGAACTAAAAGAAAAATTTTTCTTTTAATTTCTTGTAATATCTGTATTTCAAGATTTTTAGTAGTAAGGTATCAAGAACTGATTAGAAGGTTCTTGAGCAGGTATCTGCGGTGAACAACTGACTGTATCAACACAGAACCAATCATACTTTTATCTTCTTCTGTTTACAAAAGTTTTAGTTTGATATTGGAAATAAAATTAATGCCTACTGATACAGTTGCATACGTTCAAGAAAATGAATTTGATGCTGTTTTAAGTGAAGATAAAGTCGTTGTCGTTGACTTTACTGCTACTTGGTGTGGTCCATGTCTTCTTGTCAGTCCGTTAATGGATCAACTTGCTGATGAGTATAAAGGTCGCGTTAGAGTAGTCAAGGTAGACGTAGACAACAATAAACCTCTGTTCAAGAAATTTGGACTTCGCAGTATTCCAGCAGTGTTAATTTTTAAAGATGGTGAATTAACAGAAAAGATTGTGGGAGTTTCTCCTTATGAGCAGTTCAGTGCAGCTGTAGAAAAGCTTCTTTAGCTCGTTTTTGCGTAGTATTGAAACAAGTACTGTGATATGGACTAGGTATTATTAGAACCGTTCTATAATTGTTGTAGTGAGCAGTAATTATTAATGAATTTTAATATTTACAAAAAATATTAACACAGACAGAATAGATTGACATTCTGTCTTTTTTTATGAAATTCGAGTTATCCCTTGAGCCGTTGTTGGGTTTGGCGATCGCTCACCACAGGCGATCGCCAATTCTTAGTCTAGTTGGCAGAAACCTTGTCGCCTTCTTGGATACTGCTTACACAAAAGCTAATATGAGAGCGAATAGCTTGCTCATAAACCACAGTTTGTTTTGTACGTACTCCTACAGGCTGGTATACTAACTTAATTTCGGGAAATTCGCACCAATACATCAGAAAAATATCTTTTGCCGGAGTAATAATCTCGTAATTATTCTCTTGCTTTTTCTTTTTCATCTTGCAATTATTTAGTTGTAACTTCTGTCTAAATAGTTTTTCAAATTCGGGAATTATATTTGAAGTAGTTTCCATACTGTATACACGTTGAAACGCGTTATTAGGGCGAACTTTATCTGTTGATACTACTAAGTATGACATCTTTAGCTACTTTAAATTAAAGCCAATCATGTCAAATCTTTAGGTATTGAACAATTTATAACAACGATAGCACTTGCAGAGACGAAATATTTGTCAGAACTACCACCGCGATCGCTTCTAAATTTAGCACAACAGTTATTATGACAACTTTCCTCGTAGTTTTGTCGCTGCAAACTCAGACTATTTCGTTGGTTTGATAGTCATCGCCCCTTACATGATGAAAAACCTTACATAGTCACACTTCCCATTCCCCACAACTGTAACGTTCATTACCCCATTGATACTTGAGATTTTGATAATATCAGCTTGTGACTTGTATCACCCTCTTAACGAAATAGGACTTACGCAATGAAATTCCTCGCTTTGGCAAGGTATCAAGTTTTTAAACACCTATACCTCGTTTGGTGAGGCTCACTAGCCGCCTATACCACCATACTCCTGAATGCTTGAGCTTTTCGTTGCTATCCGTAAGTCCTCAAGAAACATCTGTTGGCTAGCGCAACTAATGTACATAGATGCTGATTGCTCATCAACTAGCAACACAAATTTTAAGATTAGGAGCAAGAATTCAAGCTGGGGTTGGGGAAAAGCGTTTTATTGTAGGGTTGATATTCCAATAGCTTTAATTTTGCCAATACATTTACAAGATGTGATGAACTAGAGACTTGTATTGGTATCAGTATTTTCGTTAAGCTGGCAACCAAAGATGCAAAATTAATGTCTCAATTGCTTATAAGCGTATTTTGACGATGTAGTCAAGAGTAAAGGGCAAAAAGTTAGTAGTCAGGAACTTGTGATCATTAACTTCCCAGAACAGCTTGACTTATTTTCGACCTCGTATCCCACTTGAATAAGATAAAAATGGCGAACAACGAAGAATCACGCGGTTTAAAGTCTCTATTTGATTGGTTCGCAAACCGACGTAAAGCGGGTGCAACCAACCCCGAACGCCAAGAACGCGAAATTGCCGATGGGCTATGGCACAAGTGTTCTAAGTGTGGTGTGTTGACCTATACTAAAGACCTAAGAGCTAATCAAATGGTCTGTGTTGAATGTGGACATCATAATCGGGTAGATAGTGATGAGCGCATCCGCCAATTGATAGATCAGAACACCTGGAGACCGATGGATGAAAATCTGCGGGCGACAGATCCATTGCAGTTCCGCGATCGCAAAGCCTATAGCGATCGCCTGCGGGAAATGGAAGACAAACTTGGTTTATTAGACGCAGTTAAAACCGGGTTGGGGCAAATCAACAGTTCACCCGTTGCTTTAGCTGTGATGGATTTCCGCTTCATGGGCGGTAGCATGGGTTCTGTTGTCGGCGAAAAAATTACCCGCCTGATTGAACAAGCCACCCAGCGACGTTACCCAGTAGTTATCATCTGCACCTCTGGGGGAGCGAGAATGCAGGAAGGAATGCTTTCTCTGATGCAGATGGCTAAAATTTCCGCCGCTTTAGAACGCCACCGCGACGCGAGATTACTTTATATTCCGGTGTTAACAAATCCCACAACCGGCGGCGTAACGGCTAGTTTCGCCATGTTGGGAGATATTATTTTGGCAGAACCGAAAGCCACAATTGGTTTTGCTGGTCGCAGAGTTATTGAGCAAACCCTCCGAGAAAAACTGCCAGACGACTTTCAAACAGCAGAAGACTTGCTCAAGCATGGCTTTGTCGATGACATCGTACCTCGTACCCAGCTAAAAAACACCTTATCCCAACTAATTGCCCTACATCAACCCGTCCCTACAACCCCCCCTATGGTGCTGTGGGAGACGATGAGTCTTAGTTCCACAGCTGCTGAATAAATGGGAGAGTGGGGAGTTTTGACTGTTCATTGTTGAGTAGGAAATAATTACTTCCTTTGTCTCCCCAGTCTCCACTCCCCATCACTTCCCCGGTTCTTGGATAAAAAACAAGGGAATTAACGCTAACAGGCGCAAAGCAGTAGATAGAACAAAAACTGCCAATAAGCCTCCGTATTGGGTGATAAAACTACCTATAGTTGTGCCTACCGCACCACTGACACCAGCGACAGCAGAGGCGATCGCAAAATAAATGGACTGATTTCTTAATGGGGCAATTCCTAGCTGCATATTGTTATTACATAAATCAATAGCCGCCGCAGTTCCGCCTAGTAAAATATGTAATAAAGGCAACCATAGCCAAATATCTAAAGTGTTGATACCAATTCCCAGCCATAGTAATGGTATCAGCGCTACTAAAATTCCTATATAAATTAAAATACGTCGATTCCCGATTTTATCTGCTAACTTGCCCCACAAAATTAGCATGAGCAAATTAGCTCCTGCTAGAAGACTACCGTAAATTGTCACCCAACTTACATCTAGATTTAATGTGTCTAGCATATAGAGATTGAAAAACGGGGCGCTAATATTTACAGCTAACATCCATAGACCAAAATAAACCAGAAACATCAGGAAATTTGAGTTTTTCCAAGTGGTAATAGACTCAGTTTGCGGTGGAATAATTGTTAGTTGTAAGGTAGATGCAGATGTATTACTAACTTCATTCTGTTGAGGATCTTGGACAACCTCATGTTGTAATCGCGGATTCACATCTATTTTGAAATATTGACACCCCAAGCTCAAAAACCCACACAAGATACTGATTAAAAGTACTACGCCATAACCTTGGATAGTTCCGCCATACCAGTGGGAGACAAACAACCCAGCCAAGGGTACACAAATCAAATTAGTCAAGCTAGCTGCGCTATTACGGAACCCAAAATACCTACCTCGTAAGCGCCGAGGAACAATCATTGCTAGCCAACTTAACCAAGAAGCACTCCCTAATCCTCCCAGTAAATTTGTGATTAATAGTATTGATAATGTCAATACTTCTAATTGTTGAGAATCGACACTTCCCCGTGTGAAGAGAATTACCCCGATAAATAAAATCAGCCATAAGAACCGCGCCGTGCCAAAAATACACATGGAATATCGAAAACGGCTAGTGGTAAGTTCAGATAAGTAAGCTCCCAAAGGCTGAATTAAATTGACCAGCATAGGGATTGAAGACAACATCCCGAATACGATGGGACTAGCGTCCAACTCCACTAAGAAATTACTCAGCAAAATCCCGCCAGTACCTAAAGAATAAACTGCTGCAAATACAGAATCGACAGTTGATGCTTTTAAACTAGTGCGAATTGCATCTTTAGGAAGGCGAATACTAGATTGATTAGCTAGAGTGAGTGTTGTCTCTGGTGGAGTAATCTGGAGAATTTCCGAATTTAGAGAAGTAGCCGTTTCAATTGGGACAGAATCCATAATTAAATGAGTAATTTAACCTGGTACAAACAGGTAAGGGGTGTTTTACTGAGTCCACACGTATCTTTACTTACATTTTTGTGTACTAACATGACTCTAAAGTAATAACCATAAGAATTCATACCCTGGTTGTATAGCTGGGGACTGGGGATTGGGGACTGGGGACTAGGGTGAATAATGACTAAATGTTAGATTTGTCTAGGTTTAGGGAACAATGCTGTTTATGCTTGCAATCCCTTGGCTGAAGATAACGGCATGAAAGCGCCAATTGTCCAACAAATAAGATTTTGGAAATTATGTATTGTATTGTGCTGTGTTTTGTGCATATGTTTGGTGTCAATACCAGTATTTGCTAATAATTCAGCTTCCATTGATACCCTAAAACAGCAGCAGCAACAAATTCAGCAAGAAAGGCAAAATGTTGTACAAGAACGCGATCGCCTCACTAATCTACAACAAGCAGCACAAAATCGCCTGACTGGTATTGCCAATAACTTGCAAACCACCAACAGTCAAATTAAAGATAGTGAATTGCGATTACAACAGGCTAGCCAACGCCTCCAACAGCTAGAAGCAAAGTTAGCTGTGACGGAACGTGCTTATGAAGAACGTCAAGTTGCCACGGTAGCACGATTGCGATATCTCCAGCGATCGCCTCTCAATCAAGGATGGGCTGTTTTATTGCAAAGCAGAGATATCGGTGATTTTTTCAGTCGTCGTCATCAGTTGAAGTTAGTTTATCAGGCAGACCAGCAAATTTTGGCAAAACTCAGCACTCAAGCCAACTTGATTAATCAGCAAAAAACCGCAGTAGAGGAGCAAAAAAACGAAATTGCTTTGATTAGGGAACAACTCTTGACCCAAAAATCTGATTATCAAGCTCAAGCGCAATCTCAGTCAGAGTTAATACAACGCTTAAGTAGCGATCGCCTCGCCCTAGAAGCCGCACAAAATCAACTAGAGAGAGATTCTAAAAATCTGGAAGGTTTAATCCAACAAAAGGTAGCCGAAGCCAAAGCCAGAGAAGCAGCGCAAGCCAAAGCCAATAGCCGGACAAATGTCTTGATTAAGGGAACAGGACTTTTTGCCTTTCCTAGCAGTGCGCCTACAAGTAGTCCTTTCGGTTGGCGCGTACACCCCATTCTCGGCTATCGCAGGTTTCACGCCGGGTTAGATTTTGCCGCTAGTTATGGCAGTACAATCAGGGCAGCCGATTCGGGAACAGTGATTTTTGCTGGCTGGTATGGCGGTTATGGTAGGGCTGTGATTATTAATCATGGCGGTGGGATCACGACACTGTACGGTCACGCCAGTGAATTATATGTTGCAGAGGGGCAACCAGTACAACGAGGGCAGGCGATCGCGGCTGTTGGTTCTACAGGCTTATCTACTGGGCCGCATCTGCATTTTGAAGTTCGTCGCAATGGTACACCAGTCAACCCAGGAGATTATCTTTAGCCCAAAATATTCTGGAGTATGATATAATCGGCCAGTAAGAAGGGCGCGTGGCTCAGTGGATAGAGCAACAGATTCCGGTTCTGTGGGTCGGGGGTTCAAATCCCTCCGCGCTCGTTTTTTCAGTTAACTAATTGTTTGTCTGTGTTGACAGATTTATCTTTGTGGTTGGTAATTGGTAACGGGTAATGGCTAATGGTAACAACCCATGACCAATTAGCTATTACCCATTACCGCCCATATCATTAACTACTCACACTTCCGCCGGGTGATATTCCTGCTGTCTCTCTACGAAACTCTGCACACGGGAACGGTAATCCCGCACGGTCTCATCTACCCAATCGCGCTCGTGACTATTTGCATACAAATGTACTAACGGTTCGCTAGCATCTGGTAAAACTAATAGCCAACTATCATCAAAAGGTTGGCGAATTTTCACACCGTCGATGAGTTCGAGGTTTTGGGCTGGGTGAGTTTCCACCAAGTAGCGCATCAATGCACCTTTAGCCGACCAGGGACAACGGATGGTGTGGGTTCTGTAAATCACACGGGGTAATTCTGATCGTACAGTAGCCAGCGATCGCTCCTGTATTGTTAACATTTCAATGATCTTGGCAATGCAGAACATGGAGTCAAACCCCGGATGCAGTTGGGGAAAGATAAAGCCAGTTTCGCCGCTACCACCTAGCACCACATTGGGATTTTTCTGACAAGCTTCCATCAAAGCTGTCGCATTGGCTTTAGTGCGTATCACCCTACCATCATGGCGACGGGCGACTTGTTCCACTGCACTGGAAGCATGAACCGGCACAACTACCGTTCCTCTGGGGTTGGAAGTCAAAATCATATCTACCATCAGTGCGGTTAATAGTTCGCCGCGAATGGGGTAGCCTGATTCGTCAACTAAAATTAGCTGTTCACCGTTAGCGGAGACTTGGACACCGAAATTAGCCTTCAACGCTTCCACCACATGACCTAACTGAGTTAGCAGTGTTTCCCGATCTGTTGTGGTGACAGCATTTTTATTCAGACTGGCATTTAGTACCACTGCGTCAGCACCAAATTTATCTAGCATTTGGGGTAAAACAGCCCCAGATACAGCATAAACATAGTCAATGACGACTTTTGCCCGACTGTTGTTGAGGGTAGAAACATTCAACAGTTTCTCAAAAGCTGTGCAGTAAAGGTCAATCACTTGGCTGGGGTAAGCGACATCACCAATTTCGTGGGTTAAAGCCCGGCGCATATCTTCCTTAAAATAAGCCCCTTCAATTTTCTTTTCTTGGGCTTTGGAGATATTAATTCCCTTATGATCCATGAATTCTATCAGGATATAGTCGGCGCGATCGGGGTGTACTCGTACATGAATCCCTCCCGCAACTCCCATTGTGGGTATCACTGTCCGGGCGATGGGGATGGCTGTTGCATCAAGATTTTGAATATCGACACCTACAGACATTAAACCTGCAATGAGCGATCGCGTCACCATGCGAGAAACATTACGTTGGTCGCGGGACACAGTTACTTTCGCCCCAGGTTTTAAAGTAGAACCATAAGCAGCCCCTAACTTAACTGCAAACTCTGGGCTGATATCGATATTGGCTAATCCTTGTACCCCACGTTGCCCAAATAAGTTTCGTTGGGCTGTGTTACCCCAAATCAAGTTGATGTTTAAAATTGCCCCTGATTCAATCTTTTTACTAGGCCAAACTCTGACACCGGGGCTAATCTGGGCTTCTTCCCCAACTGTGGACAAAGAACCAACTACAGAGGCTTCTAACACATGGGCGCGGCGGTCTACACGGGTTCCACGAGAGATGACACAAGCACTCAACTGGGCTTCTTCCCCAATAATTGCCCCATTCCACACAATCGGACGTTTGAGATTGGCATCAGTACCAATGGTGACATTATCTCCAATCACAGTCCCAGCTTCAATTTGCACTCTCGCACCAATACGGCAATTGTTACCTATCACGGCTGGGGCTTCAATATGTGCAGAGGGGTCAATATAAGTATTTTGTCCTATCCACAAGCCAGGGGAATTTTCCCTGTAAGCAAAATCTAGTTTTACTTTACGTTCTAACGCATCATACTGAGCTTCCCGATAAGCATCTAAGTGTCCGACATCGCACCAGTAACCTTCGGCAACGTAACCATACATTGGCTCATCTTTGGCCAGTAGCAGAGGAAATAAATCTTTAGAAAAGTCGCATTCTGTATTTAGGGGGAGATATTCTAAAACTTCTGGTTCCAGAATATAAGTTCCAGTATTGACGGTATCAGAAAAAATTTCGCTGGTAGATGGTTTTTCTAAAAAGCGTTTAATTTTGCCTGCTTCATCGGTGATCACGACACCAAATTCTATAGGGTTAGGAACCCTTGTTAAAATTAAGGTAGCTTTTGACTGTTTTTGTTTGTGAAAAGCGATCGCTTCTCCTAAATCAAAATCTGTGATGCTATCACCGCTAATTACTAAAAAAGTTTCATCCAGAAGTTCGGCGATGTTTTTCACACAACCTGCTGTTCCCAGAGGCTGGTCTTCTTCAACAGCGTAGGTCATCTGCACACCAAAATCACCGCCATCTTGAAAATAGTCTCGCAAGACATCAGGTAGATAATGCAAGGTGGCAATAACTTCTGTGATGTGATGTCTTTTGAGGAGATTAATGATATGTTCGGCAATTGGGCGATTGAGGATCGGTACCATTGGTTTTGGTAGATCGCAAGTTAACGGGCGAAGTCGCGTTCCGGAACCGCCTGCCATCAGCACTGCACGCATAAATCCTCCTTAACTTTTTGCAGCATTAGCTGCGTTTAAACCCGTGAGAGTATATTGTGTTTTTATCTAGTTTCCTATGGATACTGATATTTGAAACACCCCCGTAAGAAGCATCTGACATAACTAAGCAAAAGTACTTATTATGCTGGTTTGGCAATAACCTCCGGTCGGTCGAAACGCCATTGCCACAAGTGCTTATGTTCTACGGGGGTCTGGACTGAATCAGTTTATTTATGCTAGCTACCAAAAACTGAAGAAGCAACCAAGTGGAAGGAAAAAGTAATATAGAAACCAGGTTAGTTTTGTTTAGCTGTGATGATGCGATTTCTTTTACTCATAATATTGTTCTATCCTGACAATAGATGTTCTTATGAGTTGATGGAGAAATAGGGGTAAAATCTATAACCTCATGAGAAAATGTATCATGAAACAACACTGATTTTAAAAAATACTACGACAGATACATTTGCATCAACCATCTATGGAAAGTTGAGTCATACTGGGATTAATGTGGATAATTTATCGCTTACATACTGCGGAAATATTGATCTCAAATTATATCGTTGATTAGCGGAGTTGATGGTAATGGGAAAACTAATTATTTTCGGATTAATTGTGATTTATATCGGTGGTGTGTGGAAGTTCTGGAATGGTTTTTCGAGGACAAATTTCACCCAATCTTTGCCTAATAAGATTGGTTTAGCTTTGCTTTGGCCAGCTTTATTTGTTGCTAATAGTTCTTATCGGCGTAATTTTAGGAAGGCATTGAAAGGTTAGAAATCATTTTCAATTAGGAAAGTTAAATTTAGACGATGGCGTTCTGCCCACGTTAGGTAATTACTGGCGATTTGGTCGGAAACCATCGTATTTCTATCACGAAAAACCCAAAACCCATCCATTTGTGGATGGGTTTTTATTAATAGGTGATAGGTAATTGGTAAGAGCGCCTACTACCCATTATCTATTACCTATTATCTTTAAAATTATCTTCTGCGCTGGTTATTACGCCAGATATTGACTGCTGCACCTGCGCCTGCGCCATTGATAACGTTGTTCAGAGGTCTTCTGCAACCACCAGTAATCGCGCCAGTTAATACACCAGCACCACCGCCTACAGCTACGTCTTGTATCACGCTACGGTTTCTGGTATTTCTCCTCAAACCATTTGCGCCATTAACAGCAGCACCAGCCGCCGCACCCTTAGCAGCATTATCTAACACGGAACCACATCTGGTGAATACTCCAGTTAAGATACCAGCCCCAGCTCCAATCGCTGCATCTTCTACTACTCTGTTATCAGCAGCCGCAGGTTGTAAAGGAACCAAGGTGATACCTGCTAAACTTGCAGCCATAAGACTGGGGAGAAGTGTGCGTTTTAGCATTAGTTTCATAATTTTCCCTTCTCAAAACATCCACAATTAGAGCATACTTATGCTGATTTATGTCACAGATGTCGTCGGTTTTCCTAGTTTTATTGTAGACAACTGCAACAGTCTTTGTATATGACTATGGTCATAATTACACTAACAGAGTAAGTATTTTATCTACTAAAAGCAGCAATATTTATTCTCTATTCAGAAAATTTTATTTTGATTGGAATTGATTCGTGTATGCTGTCAACAACTTGACGGGAAATACTCGGCTATTCTGCTTTTAAGTTGCATAATCCATCGTGAGGGCTGTTAACTTTTGACTGTCAAAACTTAACAGACCTTATCAGTAGTTATGCAATTTAGACACGCATTAGCTTATCTCCTTTAACTAGTTTTATACATTTCACTATTGACTTTTGTTCCTAAAAGCTCTAGATTCTTTTATCGGGACAGTTGAAATTTATTTGCAAAAATACTGCAAATAGTTCTTGATGGAGATGTGCAAATGAGTGTAGGCCAAAAAGGCTTGTTAGGTGCTGGCGTGGCATTGATGGCGCTGATGGGTGTAGCAGTTACTACTGTTAGTGGTATCCAAGCGACAACTGCTAATTCTATTTATAATCAACAAGCGCCGCGCTTACTTGCCCAAAAACTGAAGACTTTAACAGTAATTTTTCCCAGTCGTTCTGATTCAACAGATTTGCAATCTAAGGCAGATGCTGTAGCAGCTTTTTTATCAAAGGATTTGGGTATTCCGGTCAAAGCACAGATAGGTGATGATACTGCGGCAGTGGAAGCTTTAAGAGCGAACCGGGCTGATGTGGCTTTTTTGAGCAGTCGTCCAGCGTTGAAAGCTGAACAATTAGCAAATGCTCGTTTGTATCTAGCAGAAGTACGTGATACCTATTCTGGCAGATTCACTTATAATTCAATCTTTGTTGTCCGCAACAGTAGCCCATTGAAATCCAGAAATAATGCCAAAGCCACCCTAGAACAGCTACGTGGCAAAAAAATGGCATTTACATCTCCCACCTCAGGTTCAGGATTTATTTTCCCAGTTAGTGAATTAGTTAAACAGGGGTTTGTCCCTGACCGCGATCGCCTTGATGGTTTCTTTGGTCAAATTGCCTATGGTGGTAACTACAGCAAAGCATTACAAGCCGTAGTGCGCGGTCAAGCGGATGTGGCTGTTGTCTCAGAATACGCCATGTTTCCACCGTACATTACAGCAGAAGAAAAAAATCAGTTGCGAGTACTGTATAAAATTTCTGGTGTACCCGCTCACGGTATAGCCATTGATGACGACGTTGCTGCACCCGATAGAGAAAGAATTATTAATTCTCTACTTAAGTTAAATCAGTCACAAAATAACTCACTGCTACGTAACTTATACAACTCCACCGAATTAGTGAGAGTAGATCACAGTCGTCACTTAGCACCAGTTCGGGATGCTCTTAAACGCGTTGGCATCGAACCATAAAATTTAGTGCTGTAAGCACTAACAAGGGCGTTCAGCCCATCAAGAGTTATGAGTAACTGAGTTTTTAATTCAAGCACTCTTAACTCTTAAATTTTATACTCGTAAATTGATGAAATCGACCAAGGCAGAGGATGAGTGATTACGTAATTGAATGTCACAACTTAGAGACAGCTTATGTTGGCTCTTTGAATCGCCCCATCCTCAACGAGATTAGTTGTCATATCAAACAGGGTGAATTTGTTGTACTGCTAGGACTCAATGGAGCTGGTAAGTCTACGTTATTGCGATCGCTGGTTGGGTTAGTGCCATTAGTCAAGGGAGAAGTTCATATTAACGGCGTAGCGATGAATAGCCGCATACTTCCCCAAATTCGCCGTGATGTAGGAATGTTGTTTCAAGGCGGTGGTTTGATTCCCCAGTTATCAGCCATTGAAAATGTATTGTGCGGTAGACTTGGTACAAGAACAACTTGGCAGACATTATTTGGCTTTCCCAAACGCGATCGCCTATTGGCATTAGAATTACTCGAACAATTGGGTTTAAGAGAGTTAGCTTACCAAAGAACTAGCAAACTCAGTGGTGGACAACAACAAAGAGTAGCGATCGCCCGTGCTTTAATTCAATCACCGCAAATACTCCTAGCCGATGAACCCACAACGGGATTAGATGTTATCGCCACCCAACAAGTAATGGAGACCTTAGCTGAATTACACACCCAGCAAGGTATGACAGTTGTCGCAGTTCTACACGACTTAGGAATGGCTGCCAGATATGCCCAACGAGCGATCGTTCTAGATGCTGGACGCATTGTTTATGAGGGTTCCTGCGATAACCTGCAAGCGCAGTTTGTGGTAAATAATCAATAGTCAATAGTCAATAGTCAATAGTCAATAGTCAATAGTCATTCTTCTTTGCCTCCCCTGCTTCCCCTGCTTCCCTGCCCCCTGCCCCCTGCTCCCCTGCCTCCCATATATGAGTTATTTACCACTTTCCAAACTCCTACGGCGCTACTCTTGGGTAAGCTCCCTAGTTATCTTATTAATTGCTTTTATAATTTACACTTGGGCTTTGCAAGGACTGAAAGTTGATTTTGCCCTCTTGACATCCAGCGCCCCTTACATTGCTGATTTCATCTCGCGGTTATTTCCTCCTGATTTCACAGTTATTGATATTGCTGTTAAGGCACTGATAGAAACCGTACAGATGTCGCTTTGGGGGACAACCATCGGTGCTATTATCTCAGTGCCAATAGCCGTCGCTAGCGCTAGTAATGTTGCACCTAGTTGGCTGCAATGGTTGGCAAATCTGCTGCAAAATGCAGTGCGTTCCGTTCCTTCAATTATTCTGGGGCTAATTTTTGTTGCCGCCACAGGCTTAGGCGCACCCGCAGGCACCCTAGCCTTGAGTATATACACAGTTGGTTACCTAGCAAAGTTTTATCAGCAGGCGATCGAAGCAGTCCAGCCTCGTTCTTTAGAATCTTTGCAAGTTATAGGCGCATCTCGATTCCAAATTGCTCAGTATGGAATCCTACCCCAAGTGTTGCCTCTAAGTTTGGGCTATACCTTATGGATGTTTGAATACAACATCCGCGCCGCTTCTGTTTTGGGTGTGGTTGGTGCAGGTGGGATTGGCTTTCAATTAAAAAGTTATATTGATGGGTTTGAGTACAATAAAGCCACAACTATGATGTTAGTACTGTTGGTAGTTGTGACTGTAATAGATGGCTTCAGCAGCCAGTTACGTCGCCGCCTTGAGTCAATGTAATTACCAATTTTCTATGAAATTGCACTAAATCAATGATGTAGAGACGTTGCATGCAACGTCTCTACAGTGCAGAATAAAGTGCGTCTTCATTAAGAAACGGTATAAAAGGTAAATTACGTCTAATGTGAATTAAAGAGAATGAGACTGGAAGGTGAGAACATCAAT
>NZ_CAWUDJ010000071.1:0-20457 GCF_963920875.1 Anabaena sp. CCY 9910
CGCCCCTCTCTCAGGCACTTATCCAATATATCTAACCTACTCTTCCTTGTCAACTCTTTTTCCATTTTTTTGGCACTTATTTTTTTATCTCCCTCAAACTCTCCACATACAGGCTTTTCAGGCACCCCTACACCAGCACAAAAAAGCCCATACAGTTCAAATAGGTTTCTTTCGATAGCATTTGATAGCATTTCCAACTTAAATGAGTCGTGACGTACTAATGAACGTCAATCGATGTCGATACAGAGACTGATATTCTTGGAGGGTAATTTTTTCGTAACTTACTTGTACAGAAGCGACTATATCAACAGATTTTGTCGTGGTTATGACGGTGACTGATTAAATACCCACTTTAACCACTGGCCAAAAGAACTGACTGCATTTAAACGGCGGACACCAGGTGCATGGGCAGAGGCGAGTCCATCGAGGGAAACTAAGGCAGCGTACTGTAAACCCAAGAAACTATCAACTGCTGCATAAGGACCACCAAGGGTAATTGCCCCTGCTGCATACATTTGCCCTTTACTGTGCCGCATTTCTGGGATTTCAAAATTATTGGCGACTGTTAAGCGCCCTAGGTAGTTTAAGGGTAAGTTGTATTGTTTTACTAGGTCATCTAATAAAGGACTGGCTTGCACTTTGGCATCTAAACCAGTAGCGTCAACAATAAAATCAGCCGTCAGTTTCATTTCCCCAAAACCTTTTTCCTGGATTTTGGTGATGGTACGGTTTTGTGAATCTCTTTCTACTCCCAACACTTCGCCAAAGGTAATTTGATACCAACCTTCTCTTAACCCTTGTTCTGTAATGCGTTGCCAGTCCTGACGGTCGGCGGTGGTTGTACCACCCCAGTCTGTTAGTAAGCGTTTGCGTTCTTCTGGAGTGGCTTTTTCTAACATGACGCGGAGTTCACCACTCCAGCAGGCTTTTGGCCAGTTGAATGGTTGAAACTCGTAATGGTTTTTGACTAAACGTGTGGCTTTTTGGAATGTGTTGCCTTGGGGCTTGGGCGATCGCATCAAGTGCAAAACTGTAATATTAGGATTTTTGCGCCTTGCTTCATAAATGCGTTGGACTATGCGTGAAGCGACAATTCCTCGACCCCGAATTAAGACTGTACCACCTTGATGTTCTAATTGCTCATATACATGGTCGTGTGCTTCATAAGCATTGACGACAGATTTAAAATCTCGGTACTTCTCTCTATAAGCTTGCAAATCAGGGAGAAACTGAATTGCTGGATACCCTGTAGCTAAATGTAAATAACGACTAACTAAAAAAGCATGATTGCCTTGCCCACGAGAATAGGCTACACAATATCTCCCGTCATCAGTTTTGCGAATTGATCTGACTCGCCCATAGCGATAAATTTGATTCCAGTTAATGCGTGTGGCTTCTCTATCAATGGAATCAAAAACATTTCTTGCACGGGGAGTATAGGTTTCGGCAAAGGTTGGTTCAGCAAATACTTGCCATAGATACTGTAATGCTGATTTCAACTGACCTTTAGTGCAGTCCCGCCAGGCTTCTCGCCAAGCATAACTAGGCCAACCCCAAATATTATCAGGGCAAGAATCAGAATTTGACCGTAATCTTTCATGTAAAGGTATTTGGGAATTCAGGCAAAGGCGTTTATACCGTGCGTAAGGTTCTGCTTCTAACCCTAGCGCTACAATCTTCTCGACACGAACACCACTAATTCGCAATAAATCAGTCCAAATAAAGCTGCCTAATCCTCCACCAACTGCTAGATAATCACATTCATCTACGGGCAGCCCTGTGGCGTGGAGTGCTTGTACCGGAACCTGTTCTGCTTGAAATACTGGTGGTGGAAAATTGTTTCCTAGAGGTGTGATAGGAGGGCTTGCTGGTAAGTTTGGATCAGGAAGATTGGTGTTGGGATTGAATTGAATTAATGAAGGAGGATTGGTGATTGGCGCGGTGACATGAACTGTGAGTGTCACCATCATGATGTAGGGGCCAATTTGCAATGTATCACCGCTAGTCAGAACACTACGTTTTTGTTGCTGACCATTGATGAATATACCATTAACACTACCTTGGTCAATTACTATTAGTTGGTTGTTTTCCCAGACAATGAGAGCGTGGTAACGAGAAACTTGATCACTGTTTAGCAACATTCTGGAAACGCGCTTTCCGTCCAATTCGGCAGGTAAACGCACGAATTCTCGACCAAAGGCAATAGGCACATCCAACTTTGGTTCTCGCCGTTCTCCGGTTGTTGGGTCTTCCCAAATTAATTGAATTTGTAGGTTAGTCATTGGTCAGTTG
Organism: Anabaena sp. CCY 9910; assembly: GCF_963920875.1. Lineage (NCBI taxonomy): Bacteria > Bacillati > Cyanobacteriota > Cyanophyceae > Nostocales > Nostocaceae > Anabaena > Anabaena sp. CCY 9910. The sequence goes on from NZ_CAWUDJ010000071.1 coordinate 2,293, forward strand.
TCAGTAGTTTTTTATCCCTGATATCTCCCATTGTCGATCTCGTCAATTCGGTGCTACTAATACGCTGACGGCTGCGGCTAAAGATGTGCCGCACCAAGGACAGCCGACTGGCAGATTTTCCAGTGAAGATACGCGATGGCATTTTGGACACTCTAAACCGTACACCCCTTGTGGTGCAGATGGATGATGATGTATTGGTGATGGTGCTGGCTGTTGACGTAGAGGAGGTGTAATTGGCTGAGGGCTGGCAATGGGTGGTTGCGGTAGGGATAAAACAGTGGCGGCGATGGTGTTAATAGTAATAGTTGTGATGTGAAGTTGAGCTTGACCTAAGTAGATGATACTGCCTTGCTTTAAAGGTTTTTCACCTTGAATTAGTTGTTGTCCATCTACGAGTGGGGGATTTTGCGATCGCAAATTTCTGATATAAAAGTTTTGCTGCTGAGAATGAAAAAATATTTCTACGTGCAGCCCCGATACCGTTGGGTTAGTTAAAACGATATCGCACCGGAGAGGATCTCTACCAATGCGGACAGTGCCAGGATTTTTACTTGGCTGTTGTTCGTAAATTTGCTGAGTTTTATTTTGACCACCGTCTTGCCACTGGAGAGTTAGTGCGTTCATTTTTCTAACTTGGGTAACTCTTGTTTAGCTACTTCAACTTCCTTCTGTGCGATTCCTAACATGAGTAAGTAGTCGCAAGCAAGTTTTGAGAACAAACTTCAAAAAATTTATATGGTGGCTTGATGACTTTATCGGTTTGATGCTAGTTTATCAGCTACGCGAGTAGTTTCTGGTAAGCGATATTTTGGTGTACATCGCAATACGTAGTCAATAGCGGTTGGTAAACTGATTTTATGTCCACTGGAAACATACACAGGCTTTACTCCTACACGGGTTCGTAAAACTGCACCGATAATTTCACCTCTGTTTATGAGTGGTTGCCAACTGCCTTTGGTGTCTGCTAATTCTTCATGTTTACCAATTAAAAGAGATTTGGCTACACCAATTGTTGGGATGTTCAGCAGTACTCCTAAGTGACTAGCTATACCTAACCTTCGAGGATGGGCGATACCTTGACCATCACACAAAATAATATCTGGTTTTGTTTGAACTTTTTCTAGGGCATCAAGTACTGCTGGGATTTCTCGGAAAGAGAGAAAACCAGGAATGTAGGGAAATGACGTAGGACGGTACGCAAGGCTAGTTTCGACAACTTGTAAATCAGGAAAACTCAGTACTGCTACTGCGGCACGGCTAATTGTGCCGTCAGCTTCAAAACCCATATCAACACCAGCGACGTACTGCACGGGTTGTGTAAATTGGTCTTGTGTAATTACTTGATGTCTTAATTCTTCTTGAATAGTTATGGCTTCTTCCACCGTTAACGGCCAAGGATGAGGTTGGTAAATCTGCATATATAAAAATTGGTTGTAAATAATAATTTTAGCAATTTCAATAAATGTACGTAGCTATTTAAAACATTTGTGAAATTTTTAACTATTGTTGGTTACGTTAGTAAATAGGGAATCTTAAGAATAAAGAAATTATTGCTTAATTTTCGGCTGTACTTGCTTATGTCACAGGAAAAACTTGTAAAACTTGCTAAACGAGGCAATACTCAGGCGATCGCATTTTTGATGAATCGTCACCTAAAGCCCAAAGGCATCACGGCAAAAGTTCTCCTGAAAGATGCTTGCTTGCAGGTAATGCTGGAATCTACCAAAGTTCCCAATCAACAATCCTTAGTTGCATTTGTGCATAAAGGAATTACCAGTTTAGGTACTGGGTCTATTGAGAGAGTAAAAGTGTATGGACGGCAAACAGGTGAAGAGTTGCCAGCTTGGACTGAAGAATTTGAAGTAGGGAAAATAGAACCAGTAGATAAGCCTCATATTGTCACTGTTTCTATTACTTTGAACGGTGACATGGAATGTGGATTAACGAGTCAAAATTTTGAAAGTATCGCTAATCAAATGACAAAGGATATTTTGTCATCTTGTAAAAATTATTTAGTTCAAAAAGTCAGTATAAGTAATGGTGTATCTGTAATTACGCAAGAACGTTAGTTTTTAGATATTTAATACCAATTCTCTATGAAGTTGCACCAAATATAAGTAGAGACGTTGCATGCAACGTCTCTACAGTACAGAGTAGAGTGCATCTATGGCTACGCCAGGCAAGCTACATCAAGAAACGGTATAACTCCTTTAATTAGACATATTTTTTACAGAGTATTAAGTCTTGTAGTACTTAATTTTTATCTATTAATCGCGTCTAGTGACGCGATTAATAACTGTATATCAACCAGGAGGCCATGCCATTGGTCGCCCACCTAGAATATGTAAATGCAGGTGGTAAACTGTTTGCCCCCCATCATTGCCATTATTGATGACGACACGATAGCCATTCTCCAGTCCAGCTTTTTGAGCAACACGTTTAGCGGTTAACAAAAGATGTCCCAAAAGAGCGTGATCATGAGAATCTGCATCAGAAAGTTTGGCAAGGGGTTGTTTAGGAATAACCAGGATGTGTACTGGTGCTTGGGGATGCACATCTGTAAAAGCCAGGGCTAAATCATCTTCATAGACGATATTGGCGGGAATTTCTCGGCGAATAATTTTACTAAAAATGGTCTCTGTGGTTTCACTCATGCGGTTATAAGAACTCATCTGCTAGAGATTCTAAAGGGTTACTGTTCACATAAGAAAGATTTAGCCAATGCTTGCTAGAGTCTGGAGTGCATCAATTGTCGGCATCGATGCCGTGAAAGTAGGCGTAGAAGTCGATATATCGGGGGGTTTGCCGGGAATTGTGGTTTTAGGGCTACCAGATTCAGCCGTTCAAGAATCAAAAGAAAGAGTCAAAGCAACTCTCAAAAATGCGGGTTTTGCCTTTCCAATGCGGAAAATAGTGATTAACTTGACTCCAGCAGACTTACGCAAGGAAGGCCCCTGTTTCGATTTGCCTATTAGTATAGGGATTTTAGCTGCTTCTGAACAGGTTAACTCTGACTTGTTAGGAGATTATCTTTTTTTGGGTGAAGTTTCTCTCGATGGTAGCTTACGTCCGGTAGCTGGTGTTTTACCGATCGCTGCTACTGCTAAAAAAATGGGGATTGCAGGCTTAGTTGTACCTGTGGATAACGCTCAAGAAGCTTCCGTGGTGGAGGGTTTAGCGGTACATGGCTGCAAGAATGTATCTGAGGTTGTGGATTTATTAAATCACCCTAGCAAGCATCAGCCAGTAAATTTAGACGCATCACAAGAACTCACACCAGTATCTCATGCGATCGCCGACTTAAAGGACGTAAAAGGACAAGCGCATGGTCGTCGTGCTTTGGAAATTGCGGCGGCTGGCGGACATAATTTGATTTTTGTCGGCCCTCCAGGTAGTGGAAAAACCATGTTAGCAAGGCGCTTACCTGGGATTTTACCACCTTTGAGTTTTGCTGAAGCCTTGGAAGTAACTCGCATTCACTCTGTGGCTGGGTTGTTGAAAAATCGTGGTTCCCTAGTGCGCGATCGCCCTTTCCGTAGTCCTCACCATTCAGCCTCCGGGCCTTCTCTGGTAGGTGGTGGTGGTTTTCCTCGTCCTGGTGAAATCTCTTTATCACACAGAGGGATTCTTTTCCTAGACGAGTTAACAGAATTTAAACGTGATGTTTTAGAATTTCTCCGCCAGCCTTTAGAAGATGGTTATGTCACCATTTCTCGTACTAGACAATCTGTAATGTTCCCCGCACAGTTTACTTTGGTGGCGAGTACCAATCCCTGTCCTTGTGGTTACTACGGTGATACTATTCAACAGTGTACTTGTTCACCCAGACAACGAGAGCAGTATTGGGCAAAACTTTCCGGCCCGTTGATGGATCGAATTGATTTGCAAGTGGCTGTCAATCGCTTGAAACCAGAGGAAATCACCCAACAACCTACAGGAGAAGAGTCCGTTTCTGTGCGGGAAAGGGTACAAAAAGCACGCGATCGCGCCATTAATCGCTTTCAAGAAGAGCCTAATCTGCGTTGTAATGCCCAAATGCAGAGTCGTCATTTGCAAACATGGTGCAAACTAGATGATAGTAGTCGCAGCTTATTAGAAGCGGCAATTAAGAAGTTGGGTTTATCTGCTAGAGCCAGCGATCGCATTCTGAAAGTCTCTCGGACTATTGCAGATTTGGCAGGTGAAGACGAGCTAAAACCTAATCATGTTGCAGAGGCGATTCAGTATCGGACTATAGATAGGATGCAGTGATATAGCTGGGGACTAGGGACTGGGTACTGGGCGAAAAGTCTTGTTTTGTCTAGGTTGTATCATCTATTGATGTCCTAACACTACTCGCAACAGCTATAGCTAGATTATTGTTGGACTATCAGGACAGTCAAAAGAACAATTTAAATCTTGTTAGCTGGGTTTCAATGGCTCCTGTGAGAATTTTATTTAGTTCTTTGCTGTCTCGAAATGGCAAGATTTGTTGTGTGGGTAGGTCGAAAGGAAATTTCCCTTCTCCTTGATAATCTGGACGTTGCAGATGTGCTAATAAGATTTGTTCTGTCCGCTTGCTTTGAATAGCGTAACCAATTTCTACACAAACATTAGGGCTAGGAATTAATTGTTGTATTTGTTGACTATCAATACTAGCAATGGGGGTAGTGTCTGCAATAAACAATAAACTCTTACGTAATTTTCTCAAAATAGTGCGATTTAAACGTAAGGGCGCGTCTTTGGGGCGAGACGATTCTACTAATGTCAGTGGGATGCGCGATCGCAAGTTTAATTTTTCTACACTCTTTCCCAGTCCTTCCCTGAGAATATCACTAGCATCGGCATATTCAGTTTGAGAGGAAAAGAAAATCGTTGGTTCTAACTGAGCTAAAACTGTCTGCTTGGTGAAATAAATTTCATGGCTAATTAAGTCTATGTTGGCTACACAGTAGCTACCGCTACCTTCAACATAAAATTCTACATTTTCTCCCTCCAGATACCGCCCAAACCAAGTGGAATGTTTAACAGCATCGCTATCTTCTAAAAAGTCTGCACGTAATGCCGCTCTCAGCAAGCTTTTTTTACTAAGACGAATATCTGGCGGCCGTTTTTCTAGTTCAGAAATTGGCTCATAATCCTGAAGATACCATGCTCTGAGCGCAATAATTGACATAAGGCGCTATGTTTAGTTGTCTAAAGGGTTTGTTGTATTGCGTATAAGTTTACACGGGGTTTTGAATATTTCTCTAATATTTACTAAGTGTTTACAAACACTGTTCATCCTCTGAGCAGAATCAGCAGGAGTCAGCGAAAATCATAATACTTTGAGTAGAGTCTCTATTGCTTTTTGTTTTTGTGGGTCTACTCCTTGTGCATATTCCAAGGAAAAGGGAACGTTAATATCTGGGGTAACACCTTTACCTTCTAATCTTTGATTATCATTGAGAAAAACATCCGCGACTGCTACGTAAACTAAGCTGCCATCCTGCATAATATAAGGACGACCAGCAACTACGGCTCCTGTTGTTTTAGTGCCGATGACTTGCCCAATTTGATTTTGTTGAAAGTTAAACGCCAAAATTTCCTTACTGCTGCGGCTTCCTTCGTTTACCAACATCACTACAGGTTTTTTCCATTGATAATTATAAGTATATCGGCGGCCGTTACGTTGAACATGAGTGACACTGGGACTTTGTTCAGCCGTGAAGATGTTGAGATAACTAATATCTCCCCCTCCCCATCCATCTCGGAGATCCAAAATTAACCCATCGGCGTTTTTCAGGCGACCATAGATTAGCTCATTCTGAAGCTGTTGCTGATACGGATCAGCTGCATTTGACCAGATGTGGACATAGCCAATCTTTTTATTTTCTTGTTCGAGGATCTCAATGCTAGCCATTTGAGCCTCCAAAAACATTGTACTGGCATCAAACATCTTTGGTACTATAGTAATTTCTTGGCGACTGCTTAATTGAGGCGATGGCGTACCGCCCACCGTAGGCGATCGCTGGATTAACATTTTGACTGTTTGCCCTGCTTTATCCGCAAAGGAGCCTATGGGGCAATATAGATTACCATCAACATTAATAATCTGGTCACCTACTTTTAAGCCAGCTTTGTCAGCAGGACTTTCATCTAAAATAGAGCTAACAAAAGTCTTACCATTGATTTCTTTAGTAAATAAACCAATACCAGAGTATTCAAATTTACGGTTAGGAAAAAACTTTTTTAATTCCTTTGGTAACTCTATACCTTGACCATAAAAAATGCCTAAAAGTTGATAGTAAGCCAGATCATCTTGAGTATAGTAACGGGTGTGGGAAGTTTTGAGTTCAGACAACATTTGATTGAAAATAGCAGCAACCTCTTGATCTGACTTAGCTTGTAACACTTCAGGCTTATACTTTTCTTTAATTACTTGCCAATTGACTCCATTCATTTTTGGATCATAAAAATTATCATTTACTGTTTGCCAAACTTGCTCAAAAATCCGAGTCTCAGGTTTAGCTAGTAATGGCAAAAGTGGCGAATTTACCCATATAGTAGGCAAAATAAAAATACTTAAAGAAAGCGCCAGAAGTAAACGCTTAAATAGTAAAAATAGAGATTTTTTCATCGGAATTTTGACTGTTAATTTAGGAATACCACAACAATGGATGAAAATGTTCCAATATAAGTTCCGTACCTAAATACAAAATCTAATATAATTAACTGACAGATAAATATCTGAGAGTCTATATTTTTCTCAAATGAATAAAATGTAGCTAAAGAAAATAGGCAAGAGGATGTTAATTTAAAATATAATCACACCATCTAGTTCTGACAACATTTGCTCAAGCATATCTTCCATCATTTCTTGTTGTAAGGAGGATAAACTTTCTGGCCCATTAAGAAATTCTTTGATAGTTATTTTCTGCGCTTTAAAATCTTTAACAAAATCACGAATTTCTGTAACTAAGTTAATTTGTATTTCCATAGATTCCAACATTTGGGCAATAGGATCTATGCCTTGTTTCGCCGCTTTGCGCGCGTCGGAAACCATTACACCTTCAGGTGTGTTTTTCACTACACGTAATTCTTTCTTTAAATTTTCATATTGAGTTATCAAGATTTCATTCTGCTGTGCTAAATTCTTACATTTTCTAGTTAAATCATCTTCACTATTATGATCAATAAGCTCCCCTACCTGATGCTTTTGCTCAATTTCTAGGAGTCTTGCTAAATCTCCTTCTTGGTAAGCTTTATTAATTTCCTTCATAATTTCTGTATAATTTATCTGCGTTTCACTATCTTTTACCTTATCAGGATGAAATATTTCAGCTAACCTCAGAAATGTCTGACGAATTTTTCTCGATTCATCTGTTCTATTTACAGGTGAAAATCCTAATTCCTGTTGTGTTTGTCCATATTGACTTTGGCGTGAATTATTTTCTTGCTGAGAGTCATCAAAAGTCTCATCGAGTTCTATCTCTGGCTGTCCGCTCTCAAATTTTGGACTGATGATCCCAGTCATCTGGAGATTAAGATAAACTGCCTTTACTTTCTTCTCAGTTTGTTTACTGAATTTTCTAGTAGTAAAAATCTCTGCAAATAGAGTGTGGATTTCTTTATCTAGCTCTGATATTTTGGTAAATCCAGGACTGGCTCGATGGAATGTTTCTGTTGCTAAAGAACGCATCCGTTCAATAAAATTTTTCAGTTCAGTTCGCTTGCTTTTAATTTTTTTCAGTAAAGCTTGATGTTCTTTTTCTAGTCCTGCCAAGCGGATATGTAGCTGAGAGAGAGCTAATGGTGTTGTATCCGTCGTATGAGATGTGGATGAGGTTTTGCGAGGCATAGGAGATGCAGGTCAGTTTTAGATTTTAAAGAGTCTGTTTTTTTGGGTTAATACCCATCGATTATACTTTCTAAATAATACAGGATCTATAACAATGAGTTACAGCAGAGGTATCTATGTTAGAGATATTCATTTATAATCATTGTTTAGCTAATCAATAATTGAATGTTCACATATCTATTTTAGAGGAATTTAATGTTAAGAAAAATAGCAATGAATATTATATATAAAGAATTTATTAACATATTTTACACCGTGAAAATTGCCATTCTACTTCAGCGTATAATTTACTAAAATCCATGAATTAGATAGTATAGATATACTCTGATAATCTTTTTGATTTATTGCTATTAATCTCACTATTTTAATTCAACTGAACCTAAGTCTATTTGATTAATCCCCAAGAAGGGTATTTTACATCTCTACTTACAGAAAGAGGCAAAATTACTAATCCATCTTTTAACATAAACCAAAGTTAGATTGAGTGGAGTGGAATTATGCCTTATCAACAAATAAGTGAATTACCTCAAGACATTAGAGAAAAGTTACCAGAACACGCTCAACAGATTTTCTTTGCAGCTTTTAATGCGGCTCAAAGTGATGGTTTGAGTGAAGAAGGTTCGGCTGATGTTGCTTGGAATAGTGTGAGAAATGAGTACAAACAAGGTAACAATGGTCAATGGCAAAGAAAAGCCGAAGACTCAGCAACACATCATAAATCTATCACAACAGGTGGTAACTAAACATAATTTGTTATCCCTAATAATTTACGGCTAGGCTAACACCTCCGTAGATTTATTGGTAGATTTTTGTTGTAAAAACCAAAACCAACGTAATTCGTAATTAACTTATTTAGGGTTTTAGATTCCAACCAATGGAAAACCACTAATTCTATAATTGAGTGGATTAAGCCTGAAGTTTACGAATTACGATTTTTTATTATGCTGATCCAAAAAGATGAACTGAGTATTCGTCTCATGGAAGATAGCGAATTAGACTATCAGTTAATGGCAAAATAGTTGACCGATGAGCAAATACTACAGTTTTATGAAGGCAGAGATAATCCTTTTAACTTAGAAAAGGTTATAGAAACATACAAACCCATCATTATAGGAAGCGAGCCAGTTAAGCCTTGCCTTATCAGTTATAAAAATGCGAAGATTGGCTATTTACAATACTATTCAGTTGCCGAATTACCAGAGATAGATCAACAAAAATACTGTCTAGATAATACAGATAAGGTCTATGGCATCGATTTGTTTATAGGAGAACCCAATTATTGGCATCGGGGGATTGGTTCCGAAATATTAAGAATGGTTATAAGGTATATTTTTGAAGTATTCTTAGCTGCTCTGATTGTGGTTGATCCCCGTGTTGACAATATTCGTGCTATTCGGTGCTATGAGAAATGTGGGTTTGTGAAAGTCAAGTTATTACCTGTTCATGAACTGCATGAAGGAAAGTACTCAGATTGCTGGCTGATGGTCATAGAGGGAAATAAATCATTACACTGAGAGTTAGTTGCCTTACTGGGATAGAATGTCCCATAGAATTTATGACCGAACAGACTAAGAGAATTGTAATTCTGGGTGGAGGCTTTGGCGGTCTCTATACAGCTTTACGTCTAAGCCAATTACCTTGGGAAACTCAGCAAAAACCAGAAATTGTACTGGTAGATCAAAGCGATCGCTTTCTATTCTCCCCCTTATTGTATGAATTACTCACAGGAGAACTGCAATCATGGGAAATTGCACCGCCATTTATTGAACTTCTCGAAGGTACAGGTATACGTTTTTATCAAGCAGTTGTTTCTGGTATTGATATCGACCAGCAACGGGTACATCTGCAAGATGGCCCAGAAATCCCTTACGATCGCTTAGTTTTAACACTAGGTGGTGAAACACCGTTAGATTTAGTTCCTGGTGCCATATCCTACGCCTATCCTTTCCGTACTATTGCTGATACCTATCGCTTGGAAGAACGTCTGCGAGTATTGGAAGAGTCAGATGCAGAAAAAATCCGTGTAGCAATTGTTGGTGCTGGTTATAGTGGTGTTGAGTTAGCTTGTAAGTTAGCAGATAGACTAGGGGAAAGAGGACGCTTCCGTCTGGTGGAAATCAGCGATCAAATTTTACGCACCTCCCCAGATTTTAACCGCGAGGCTGCTAAGAAAGCTTTGGATGCAAAGGGTGTTTTTATTGATTTAGAAACCAAAGTTGAATCAATAGGACAAAATACTATCTCCCTAGAGTACAAAAATCAAGTGGATACCATTCCCGTAGATTTGGTAATTTGGACTGTGGGTACAAGGGTGACAAACGTAGTCAAAAGTCTCCCTTTTAAACAGAACCAGCGTGGCCAAATCACTAATACACCAACTCTCCAAGTTCTTGACCATCCAGACATTTTCGCCCTGGGAGACTTAGCTGACTGTATTGACGCTGAAGGTCAGCAAGTACCTGCTACCGCACAAGCCGCTTTTCAACAAGCAGACTACGCCGCTTGGAATATTTGGGCTTCTCTGACTCAACGTCCCCTGTTACCCTTCCGTTACCAACAGTTAGGGGAGATGATGGCACTAGGTACAGATAATGCCACCCTGACAGGTTTAGGAGTCAAACTAGATGGCTCTTTGGCTTATGTTGCCCGCCGTCTCGCCTACTTGTATCGATTACCAACATTAGATCATCAACTTAAAGTTGGCTTTAACTGGCTTGTACGTCCTATTATAGAAACAATTTACTCAGCAGTGGATGCTGTGAATGAAAAGGGTACTAGGTATTAGGGATTGCACTTCCTTGCTCGAACGCTTTCGCGCAGGGAAGCCAATGACCAATGACTAACATTCATAATTTGCAAGCAGTTTAATGGAAAGGCCTAAAGTTATTTTTGTGGATGCTGTAGGGACACTCTTCGGCGTTAAGGGTAGTGTCGGAAAAGTTTATAGTCAAATAGCCCAAGAGTTTGGTGTAGAAGTTGCACCGGATATTGTGGATAAAGCATTTATTGAAAGTTTTAAAGCATCCCCGCCGCCCGTATTCCCTGATGCTGACACTGAAGATATACCACAACTTGAATTCGAGTGGTGGCGTAGAATTGCCCTGAATACTTTTGAAAGTGCTGGTGTTCTGCCCCAATTTGCTGATTTTTCCAGCTTTTTTGGTGAACTATATATTCACTTTGGGACTGCGGAACCTTGGGTGATATATCCTGATGTTGTGCAATCCTTAAGCAATTGGCAACATATAGGAATTGAATTAGGCGTTTTGTCTAATTTTGATTCACGGCTGTACTCAGTTTTGCAAAGCTTAGGTTTGAGTCACTACTTTTCTTCTGTGACTATTTCCACTCAAGTAGGTGCAGCAAAACCTGATCCCAAAATTTTTGCGATCGCTCTAGAAAAACACAATAGTTCTCCTGAAGAGGCATGGCACATTGGCGATAGCATTGAAGAAGATTATCAAGGAGCAAAAGCAGCCGGGTTAAGAGGTGTTTGGATTAATCGAGAGAAAAGTTATAACTGAAAAATCAAAGATGCAAAAAGAGCGGATAAATACATTTTTTAATGTATTTACCAACTCAAGTTTCAACTATGGCAAGTATGCAAAAAACCACTAGGGCTATTTCTATAGGAAATATTTAAGCTCAATTATCGTGATTCAGTTCCTTGATTGGGGCTACCAGCAACATCATCTTCACCCGGTGATTCTGGTTTAGCACTATCTCTCGCGTTAGACTCAGCAGCAGTGCCAGTTTTACGAATCTCTTCGTTGAGGGGAGTTTGGTAGCCCCCAGAAGCTGTAGTATCTTGACTATTAGACTTTGCTTTTTTCTCTTCAGACATAACTCATACTCCTTTTTTTATTCTTGCCCATCATTTTAATAAAATAATATTGGTGATTTTATCTACCTAAAATCTAGTAATTTCTCTTTTGTGTCTCTATCGAAAGTATTGTTTAGGATTACTGATATACATTTACCTAAACCCTCAAAATAGGCGTTTACTACAAAGTATAGAGAAAATCGAAATATGATTTTTACAAGTTTTTATAAAATATTTTGCAAATGCTGCTAGAAATGATCTTTGCCAAATATGATAATGGTTGCTGTTTATCTGTCTTGAGGCTGTAGACAACCAATATAACCTTCCATAGAATTAAATATAACATTTGCCTAACTAATAGAAGCTTAACAATATTTCGATCAGTAGTTAAATATGGTTTTCAGAAATCCAAGATAACTGGGACTTTCTTAATTAGCCATCACCAATTATTTATGAAAAAGTTAACTGTTTAATTCCCTATGAAGATTTCCCAACTTCGCGCTGTAGTTGCAGTAGCAGAGCGTGGTAATTTTAGTGAAGCAGCTTTAGAATTACAGCTGACACAGCCGGCGGTTAGTCATGCGATCGCTACTTTAGAAGAAGAATTGGGTATACCTTTATTTGCCAGAGGTCGTCATGGCGCTGTATTAACACCAGTGGGAGAGCGAATTTTACATCATATTCGCCAAGCAATGCAGCACTTAGAAATGCTACAGGAAGAAGCCAACATCCACAAACATTTATACGGTGGTTATGTAAGAGTCGCAGCTTTTCGTTGTGTAGCCACTCATTTGTTACCAAAAGCGATCGCTCAATTTCATGAGCAATTTCCCGAAGTTAATGTCACAATCATCGAATGTCTTTCTTGTCTCGACGTAGAACAGTGTTTGCGTGAAGGTCGTGCCGATATAGGTGTTACTTCTTTACCCACTAGAGATGAATTTACAACATGGGAAATTCTCAGAGATGAATATATTGCTTTACTACCACCAAAAGCCCAAGTTAATAGTTGCCACCTCACTTGGGAAGATATCGCTAGATACTCACCAGTAATAGTGTCTCGTTCAGCTTCTGAAAAGTCCCTTAATCAAAACCTCAAACAGTTAGCACCTTTTATCAACATTACCAGCCATATTCCAGAAGACTCCATGATTGTTAACATGGTTCATCAAGGATTAACAGCAGCAATTTTGCCTCATTTAGCAGCAATACCAATTCCCCCAGGCGTACAAGTTCATAGTTTACCAAAGCCTTTAGAAAAAGTAATTTATGTAGCTATTAGGCCTCAGTCACTCCATATTCCATATGTATTTAAATTATTAGAAATGCTCAAGGATTTTGATTTTCCTACTTTAGCCAAATGCACTTTTTAATTTGTAATTAAAAATTATAAATGACTTCTCTAAGAGGTTGTTTTAAAAGTGGTAAGATGTGATTTTAATAACTTGTTGCTCCCCCTAACCCCCCTTAGAGGGTGACCTTGACATTAGTTATGTAGTATTTTTGTGCTATTCGTACTTAATGGAATTATCCAATGACACATATCCTCCAGCAAGTTTTTAGGATGAAAAAACTCCTCATCCGGCTGATATTGCCTTTTTTGACTATTATTCTAGCTGCATCGCTATCTAGCTCCCCTGCACTAGCTTCAGGAGTGTATCAAATACCAAACCTGACAGATTCTACATGGGTATTAGACCAAGGTGATGTAATTAGCCGCATCAATGAAGGTGCAATTAGCAGCAGCTTAGAGGAGTTGGCAAAACAGACAGGTAAGGAAGTCAGATTTGTGACTATCCATCGCCTAGATTATGGGGAAACACCAGAAAGCTTTGGTCAAGCACTGTTTGAAAAATGGTTTCCTAACAAAGAAGCTCAAGCAAATCAAATTTTGTTAGTACTGGATACAGTGACTAATGGTACTGCAATTATTACTGGAGATGAAGTCAAGCCTTTACTCACAGATGCCATTGCCAACAGCGTAGCTGAGGAAACCTTGGCTGCACCCTTACGAGACGGTAATAAATATAATCAGGCATTTTTAGATGCCAGCGATCGCCTAGTTGCTGTTATCTCTGGTCAACCTGATCCTGGCCCCCCACAAGTCGTTGACAAAGTACAAGTAGAAGGCACATTCAAAAAAGCCGGAGAAACCGATAAAGGTAACGCCACTGCTTGGGTAGTAGGACTTTTAATTGCTGCTACCATCATTCCAATGGCCACTTACTACATCTACCTAGCTGTTCAACCATCATCTGAAGGCTAGGTTTAGGAGATAGGGAGTAGAGAGCAGGGGAAGAATGATTTTCTCAATGACGCTCTAATCCCTACTTATTACTCCTTACTCCGTACTTAATCTTGCACGTACTCTTGCCCTGCGACCAAAGCGACTTCAGCACGGACAAATTCACGACCTAAATAAGCCGCATGATCTAACATAGTTACGGGACAGGGCTGAGTTTCTTCAAAAATTTTGACACAAAGTTCCTTGGCTGTTCTTCCAGCAAAAACAGTTGTATAAGTTCTTTCTACCTTCCCTCTAGCAGGAATTACTTTGCCTGTTTCTGGGTCTACTGCTAAACCACGTTCGTCAATGATATTTGTAAAATGCTTGGCATAAATCAAGCCAGCAGTTTTATCTATATAGATAATGAAGTATCCGTTTGGGTCAAGGTCAATATGACGCTGAGAAAGTTTATTATCAATTGCAGCTAAATCTTCAACTATCAAATCCATAAGCTTTAAAAATTAAATTTCTTTATTCAGGGATTTTACACTCCATATCAAGTGTAAATCTTTATTCGTTACCTGTTACCTGCAATCATCAGTATTTAGAGACAAGTAGTAGGAAGAAATCGGGGAACAGGAAAAGCAAAAAAGAAAACTATGCACCGTTGACAACTGACAACTAACTATTTACTTTTGACTAAAAGGTAACTCTGCATTAATAGCTGCAATTTCCTGCTCTTCTAATTGATTCACTTCATTAATGTAAGGGCGTAAAATTTGTCCTAGACGACTATTATAAAAGCGATGGAGACTATAATTAGGTGCAGCCGGAAAACCGCGACGTTTTTTATGTCTTCCGCCAGCGCCAGGATCAAAACTTTGAATACCATTAGCGATCGCCCACTCAATTGGTGCATAATAGCAAGCATCAAAATGTAAGCAATCGATTTCTTGAAAACTGCCCCAATAACGACCATATAGGCGATCGTCTTTAAACAAACAAAAAGACATACCCAGAGGCTGACGGGGATCTTGCTCGTGATAAGCAGGGAAAAACACGACCCGATGGCGATAGTTATGGTGTAACTGCTCAAAAAATTGCTTTGTTAGATACTTGCTACCCCACCAACCAAACTTGTCACAAGTATCAGCATAAAACTGATACATCAAAGGAAATAAAGACTTAGGGATGGCATCACCCGTTACGGCTTGCAGTTGTAAACCCGCCTTTTCGACAGCTTTACGTTCGCGCTTAATATTACGACGTTGATTAGCATTGAACACCGTCAAGTAATCATCAAAATTCTGAAAACCTGAATTTTCCCAAATAAAACTATGGTGCAACCAAGCTGTGAACCCTTGTTTTTCTAATACTGGTTGCCATTGGGGATCAACATAAAGAAAATGGCAACTAGAAATATTATGTTTGACACAAAAAGAGTCGATTTCATGCACCATCATGGCAGTAATTTCCTCTTCATCTTCCCCATCGGCAATTAAAAACCGATAACCTTCGGCTGGGGTGAATGGTGTCATACCCAAGAGTTTGGGGTAATATTGTACCCCAATACGTTCTGCTAACTCTGCCCACTGGTGGTCAAAAACAAACTCACCATAGCTATGCCCTTTAATATACAGTGGAGCCACAGCAATCAATGTTCTATCTCGCCACAGTGTTAAGTGATTTGGTAACCAACCAGTTTTAGCTGTAGCACTATGAGAAGTTTCCAAATTATTCAGCCAATCCCACTCCAAAAAAGGAGTTTTGAGTGGTAAAGCTAAAGCATCCCAAGCATCTTGGGGTACTTCAGCGATTTTGTTAATCCAAACGCTGGAATAGCGAGGCTTGAGTTGTTCAACCATATTTGGGGATTGGAGATTGGGGATTGGGGATTAGATAGACCAATGACTAATTTAATTCATCTACCGTTGTAGCTGATAGTGGAGAAAAACTTCGTGTTCCACTTTTTTTACTTCCAAAAGTTGAAGATGGGGAGCTAGTTGTGATGTGAATCCTCTACCATCCACAGGTGTGGGTGCAGTCGCACCACCTAAAATTAATGGGCAGACGGTAAGCCAAAATTCATCTATTAAATCTAATTCCAGCATAGAAGCTACTAATGCTCCCCCACCTAATACTAACAATCGTGCTATTTGTAGTGATGTTAGTTGTTTTAGGACTGTGATAGTATCGATTTCTCCTGTTGGAGTTTCAAAAACCAGAATTCGCTCAAATTCTGAGCGTCCTTGCCAAAAATTCTTGCCTAAAGTTGTTGTAATTAACCAACGCCTAATTGGCTGCTGAAAAAACCTAATTTCCGGATTGAGGTTAGCAGAATGTGTAATCACTATATGAATCGGTTGGTCAGGCTTGCCTTGCTGTTGGCGTTGTTGCAGCAGAACTGTATCTGATACGGTCAATGTTGTACCATAAGCTCGGAGAGTGCCAGCACCTATTAAAACGGCATCAGAGGCAGCAATTTGTTCTTCCAGGTGTGTTTTATCGACACTGGTACCAAATCTAGCAGGCGATCGCCTAAAATCTGCTATCTTGCCATCTGCACTCATTGCCAAAACTACTGTGGTATGAGGACGGTGTTGCACCATAAGGTTGGTTTGATCGTCGGAAATGATGCCAGAAACAAAAGTATCATAACTTTACATAAACGCTTAAATAATCTGTAAGCTGTTTAAATTTTGCAGTTTCCCTTCCTGGGTAGGCGCAAGCTTAGGGACTTCCGTAACATAAATTATTCAATCACGTTTTCCCTCTCCCCTTTGCTCCCCACGCCTTGTCCTCCACCTGCATAAAGTCGGGAATAGGACGAGATATTTTTGAATGGGAAGTCTCTTACCCGTGGGATATTGCGTCACTTGGTACTGGATCTATATGCAGCACAAGTTTCCTTTACATCTACTCTGCTTAAGTTTTTGTATATTACATTGCTTTTTGTATATTAAATATTTGATACTTTTATTTCCTGATAACAAATTTATGATAACTTCATAAATGTCTCCTTTAGCTAGTTTAATTGCCCGTGTTTTCTGTTGTGATGTGCAGTTGCGAAGTGAGACGCTAGATGCCTAGTAACGGTCAATCATCCTTTCGACGTATTTTAGTAACCAGGATTTTGCTCTTGTTTGTCCCGGTGTTGTTTGTTGGACAGATAGCGGCGTTGAATAAGGCACGCTCTAGCTTACTAAAAACTGCGCGACAAAATCTCACAGAAAGTGCTGTCATCAGAGGAGAGAGAATTCTCAATGCGATCGCCACTCTTAAAACCAACTTACTAACTGCCAGCCGCACAACAGTCGTACAGTCTGGTTCTCCAGAAGAGATAGAAGCATTTCTGACACAGCTAGTACAAGCACTACCTAACTATATTGAATGCTTGCAACTAATTAACTGGCAAAATGGTGAAATCGTTGCCAGTAGCTGCGGTAAAAAAGAAATTACTCAATTTGGCCCGCTTCTACCAAGCGATAGCGTAGAACTGAGAAGCATCGCCCCCCCAAAACCTGGAGTGACAGGCCCACGTAATCCCCAAGAGCAATTACAATTACTACTCACTGCCCCCGTATATGATAAGTCTGGAAAATTGCGATATGCTTTAAATCTTCAGTCAGCATTATATAAACAAACTCGTAATCAACCAGGTTCACTCACTGGTTCCACCATAGTCATTGCTGAAGATGGGACAATATTAGCTCACCCCTTATCTGATTTAGTGGGAACTAATATCAAAGAACACTCAGATGCAAAGCAAGTACAAAACATCATCAAAAATGCAATTGCAGGACGTAACGAGCCAATCAATTTAATTTTCAATAATAAAAAAGAATTAGTAGCAGGTTATACAGTAATTGACAGTCCCACAACAATACAGCCACAGCAGAAATGGATAGTCATGTCTGTGACAACTGTAGAAAATGCTCTATTTGGCTTAGAAGAAATCAAACTCATCCTCATTGTTTTAACAGTTGGTTTAATTGGTGCAAGTTTAGTAGCATCTTTGTATCTAGCACCTTACCTAGCTAGTCCTGTGGAAGAATTGCGCGATTATGCTTTAAACATTCATAGCCACCATACATCTAGACGAGTCCCCGATAACTTCAAGATTCGGGAGTTTAACCAACTAGCACAAGCAATCGACCAAATGGTTGATAGGCTTAAAGTTTGGTCAGAAGAAATCGAGACGGCATGGAAAGACGCAAAAAGTGCTAACCAAGTTAAAAGTCACGCCTAATGTGAATTAAGAAAAAAGGCGGGAGAAGTAAGAAGATGAAAGTTACC